>CASFJQ010000005.1 GCA_949295065.1 uncultured Parabacteroides sp.
TGAGCCAGGATCAAACTCTTCGTTGTTATAAATTGTTTATGTCTTATGCTCAAGATTCCGTTACTATTCGATTTATCAAGTATTGACGGTATTTATTCTAAATACTTGTACTACTTGTTGATATATGTAATATTTTCAAAGAACTTAGTCGCTATCGTTTTTTTGATTGCGGTTGCAAAGGTAAGAACTTTTATTTTAATCTTCCAAATTTTTTCGGAAGTTTTTTTGTTTTTTCTTCAACTTTCGGAATTTCGCTTGGATTTACCAACCTCACCTATCTCTGACAGAATCACTTTCCTTAACCTCTCCATCATGTTGACTACCGCATCTCTCTCGATTGCGGGTGCAAAAGTAGAACGGATTTTTGAAACTGCAAAATATTTTTGAAGGAAATTTTGAATTATTTTTAAGTTAGGCTGAGTATCAGAGGGATAGAAATGGATGTTTTTTAGGGGATAAGTTGACAAGGGAACGAGGGGACAAAATCATTTATGAACATCTTCATGAAAAATACTCCAATTCATAATTATAACAACCCAGTATCTTCGTATTAAATTTATTGACTCACCCAGGTGGGTTAATCAGCTCACCTAGGTGGATTGATTGGCTCACCCAGGTGGATTGATTAACCCACCTAGGTGAATCGATATTTTGATTACTATAAATTCAATATATGATGTAGTTTAATTATTTCAGTTGACTAAATAAGTCTTAATTTATATGCAAGGTTGACTCGGTTACTATTAATTTATAATATTGGTTGTCCTTAATTTTTTATTAATTAAACTAGTTGACATTTCATCCGTTTTTGGCAAAAATAATCAAGCGAAGGTTGTTGTCAAAATTAATTATGAAAAAACCACCGCGGAGGTTTGCCATACGGCTGGAGGCGCGAAGCCTCCAAAGAGTATGTCTATTTTATGAAAAATGTACCCTTATCAAAAGTAAAAGAAAGGAAATGCACCGTAAGTTGGGAAATATCCGAGAAGAAAGAAAAGCCAAAAAGAGGTTGGACTTGCCCGAAAACCAGGAGAAACCTTCAGAGCTTATTCCACGTAACTCATAACTAAGGAGATGTTGCAAAACTAATTTAAACACAGAGACGCAGAGATTTTTATTTTATTTATTCTCAATAAATTACCTCTGTGGCTTTGTGTCTCTGTGTTTGATTATTTATGTTTTGCAACAGCCACCTAAACAAGTTTAAGGCTTTTAGCCTTAATAATATATCTTGTTAAACTCTCTTATAACTTCCACCTAAATTGACTAAGAACAGTAAACTTTATTACAACAATCAGCCTATAGCTATTCCCTTTAATATTAAAAATATAATGCGAAATTCCAAATTTTATTCTGAAATTCAAAATATCTTTTCATACAATAAATCCCTATTTCCATATATTCCATAAATAGCTATTTTTGCAATTAGAAACTCAAAAACACAAATCAATATGAAAATTGGAGATAAAGTCCGCTTTCTTAACTCAGTTGGCGGAGGAGTAATAAAAGGATTCCAGGGAAAAGACCAGGTGTTGGTTGAAGATGAAGACGGTTTTGAAATCCCGGCTTTTATACGTGAATGTGTAGTGGTGGGCGACAGCGATATGCAGGTTCACAGCAATAACAAACCAAAGATTGAGGTTCCGGTTGAAGAGCCAAAGGCTGAGCCTGAGGTTGAAGTGGAGGAAACTCCGGAAGGCGAACGTCTGAATATTTTCCTTGCTTTCCTGCCGGATGATCCGAAATCTATTCAGAACTGCGGATATGAAACTTATTTTGTTAACGACAGTAACTATTATCTGTTGTTCAACTATATGAGCCGCGAAAATAATAGCTGGACAAGCAGATATAACGGAATGATTGAGCCTAACACAAAAATTTTCCTTGAGGAATTTGCAAAGGCAGATCTTAACTCTCTTGAGCGTGTTTGCGTTCAGCTCATTGCTTTTAAGAAAGATAAACCTTATTCATTGAAAAATGCTGTTTCGGTGGAACTGCGTATCGACACTGTGAAGTTCTACAAACTGCACTGCTTCATGGCTAATGATTATTTTGATGAAGGTGCTATTATTTATCCTATCGTCAGAAATGATTTGCCGGAAAAGGAAATGCTAGTTTCTGCCGGTGATATTAAGGAAGCTATGCTGCAGAAGGCTCGCGAGGACAGACGAACTACTCCTCAGCCAATTATCAAGAAAAAAGGTGGTGGCAACTCAGCTATCCTTGAAGTGGACCTTCATATCACTGAATTGCTCGACAATACTAATGGTCTGTCAAATACTGATATGCTGAATTATCAGATGGACAAATTCCACGAAGTGATGGCTCAGTATGCTAACGACAAAGGCCAGAAGATTGTATTCATTCATGGAAAAGGCGACGGCGTTCTGCGCAAGGCTATCGAAAAGGAACTAAAAACAAAATATAAACATCATGACTATCAGGATGCTTCGTTCCGGGAGTATGGATATGGGGCGACGATGGTAACGATTAAATAAGACACAAGGGGACAAGTTGACAAGGGAACAAAGGGGAAAGTCTTATTCCTTGTTAACTTGTCAACTCGTCAACTTGTCAACTATCTTTTATGTCTCAAGAAATCGAAAGAAAATTCCTGGTTAAAGGAGACTTTATGCCGGAAGTTTACAATTCGCAACGAATTGTGCAAGGTTATATTTGCTCAACTCCGGGCAGAACCGTAAGAGTGCGTATCCGTGGTGAAAAAGGATATCTTACGATTAAGGGTGCTTCGGATGCTTCGGGGATGAGCCGCTACGAGTTTGAACAGGAAATTCCTCTTGCTGATGCCGAGGAATTGCTGAAATTATGCGAACCGGGCGCTATCGACAAGGTGAGACATCTTGCCAAACACGGCTCTCACATTTGGGAAATAGATGTTTTTGCCGGCGACAACGAAGGTTTGGTTGTTGCTGAAATCGAGCTCAAATCGGAAGATGAGCCTTTCTCTCTTCCGGAATGGGTTGGCGATGAAGTGACCGGTGACAGAAAGTATTATAATTCGATGTTGACGAAGGTGCCGTATTGTAAATGGAGAAGTCAAGAAGTTAAGTAGTCAAGAAGTCAAGAAGATACTACTCTACTACTTAACTACTTGACTACTTGACTCCTTAACTCCTTATTATCAACAACAAACAACAACAATCATGAACAAATTCCTATCAACCATCCTGGCAGCAGCTCTTTCGCTGCCGGTTTTTGCCGACGAAGGTATGTGGTTGCTGCCATTGCTGAAGCAACAGAACTTTGCAGAAATGCAGTCGCTCGGCTTGAAGCTTCAGGATTATGATGTATATAATCCTAGTGGTGCATCATTGAAAGATGCAGTAGTTATTTTCGGTGGCGGATGTACCGGTGAGATTGTGTCGCCGGACGGATTGCTGCTGACTAATCATCATTGCGGATATGGTGCTATCCAGTCGCACAGCACACTGGAACACGATTATCTTACTGATGGTTTCTGGGCTGAATCCAGAGATAAAGAACTTCCTAATCCGGGACTTACGGTGACTTTCATTGATAAAATTGAAGACGTAACGGAGTATGTGAAGAAAGAGCTGGAGAAAGACAACGACCCGAACAGCATGAACTATCTTTCCCCGAAATATCTCAATGGTCTTGCCAAGGCTAAAGTTGGAGAAAAATTTCTTCAGGACAATCCGGGAACTGAAGTTGAGATAAAGGCTTTCTATGGCGGAAACCAATATTATATGTTTACAAAGAAGATTTATTCGGATGTTCGCCTGGTTGGTGCTCCGCCTTCTTCAATCGGAAAATTCGGCGCTGACACTGACAACTGGATGTGGCCGCGACATACGGGTGACTTCTCTGTGTTCCGTGTTTATGCCGACAAAAATGGTAATCCTGCGGAATATTCAGAAAGCAATGTGCCTTTGCGACCGAAACGCTGGTTCAAGATTTCAATCCGTGGAGTTCAGGAAAATGACTATGCTATGATTATGGGATTCCCGGGAAGAACTAACAAATATTATACTTCGTGGGAAGTTGCCGAACGACGTGACATTGACAATTCCGTACGTATCAATATACGCGACCTTCGCCAAAAGGCTATGCTTGAAGAAATGCTGAAAGATCCTCAGGTGAGAATACAGTATTCAAGCAAATATGCAGGTTCGGAAAATGCATACAAAAATTCTATCGGTTCGAACTGGGCTATAAACAAGCGTAATTTCGAAAAGGTGAAACGCGACGAGCAGGAAGCTCTGCTGGCTTGGGCACAGGAGAAAGGCGTAACTGAATATAAGGAAGCTCTTTCGGAAATTGAAAGGATTGTTTCCGAGCGCAAGGATTTACGTTTCCGTCAGTGGATGCTCAGCGAGGCTTTGGTGCGAGGCATAGAGTTTTCTTCAGTTCCGACAAATGTAGATGCATTGGCTGAAGCATTGAAGAACAAATCGGCAGACAAACAGCAGCTGATTGACCAGCTTACAAAAGATTTCAACAAATTCTTCAATAAGGATTATGCTCCTGATGTGGACCGCAAAATCGCGAAGGTGATGCTTAAGGAATATTGCCGCCTTGTTCCGGCAGAATCTCAACCTTCATATTTCTCAGTAATTGGCAAAGAATACAAAGGAAACATCGATACCTTTGTTGATGATTTATTTGAGAAATCTATTTTCGCTTCTGAAGAAAATTATGAGAAATTCCTTTCAAAGCCTTCGGCAAAGAAACTGCTCAACGACCCGATGGTGCTTTTTGCCAAATCTGTAAAGGAAGAAGGCAAAGCTCTCAACGAGGCTCTCAAAGGTTTTGATGCTGCATATAACCTTGCACACCGTACTTATGTGAAGGGTTTGCTGGAAATGGAAAAAGACCAGCCGCACTGGCCGGATGCCAATTTCTCGCTTCGTCTGACTTACGGACAGGTGAAAGGATACAGCCCTCGCGACTGCGACTATTACGGACATCAGACCACTCTGGACGGAGTGATGGAGAAAGAAGACCCGAACAACTGGGAGTTTGTTGTTTCCGACAGACTTAAGGAGTTATACAACAACAAGGATTTTGGTCCGTATGCTATGCCTGACGGACGCATGCCTGTTGCTTTCTGTGCTACGACTCACACAACCGGAGGTAATTCCGGCAGTCCGGTGATGAATGCTTACGGCGAGCTTATCGGTATAAACTTCGACCGTAACTGGGAAGGTGTCGGCGGTGATATTGAATATCTTCCGGACTATCAGCGAAGCATCATTGTTGATATCAGATATGTTCTCTTCCTTATCGACAAATACGGAAAGGCAGGATATTTGTTGGATGAAATGGAGATTGAGAAATGATAAATTAGGAGTCAAGAAGTTAAGGAGTCAAGGAGATACCATCTAACTACTTAACTTCTTGACTTCTTAACTACTCAACTTCTTCCTTCCTTACCGAAACAAGAAAGAACTGACTCAAGGAATAAATTACTACAAGCAAAACAACTGATTCACTTACCCAAACTTTATTGGATTCATGGAAATTGTAATATTCCCCAACCATTGTTCCAGATTCCTGCTCTTCAGATTCTATAAAACTTTGCTCATTATTATACACCTTCATTTCATTCTTGATTCTGACATTTGCCTCATTCTGAAAAGTCGGAACCGCAAAATAAGCGGCAACACTGAAGAAAACAGTTATCAAAACAGATATGAAAAGTTGCTTCAACTTGTGTGTCCTTCTGTTTATATTCACTTGAAGAAGAAGCCATGCCAGAAGAACGAAATATACACTCTGACCAAGGAGTAATCCCCAGCTATAATTATTGGCACTTATACCTTTACTCAAAATGTGTTCATAGAAATCACAAAATCTTCCTGTCATAAGCAACACACCGGCTAATAAGGCAACAAACAGAAGAACCGGATGTTTCTGCAATGTAATTGTAGTTTTCATAGGCTTGCTTTTTTACAAAAATAAGTAATACATATAATTTATAATGTTATTATAAACAAGTTTTTTATCTTTGCATATATAATATATTCAAGTATTACTGATTATAAGTATAAACAGTATCACCATGACCAAAGAAGAATTTTTTAATATCCTAGCAGAAGAGGTTAAAACATATAAAGCATTCCTTGAAACAGCCAACAATGAGTGGATTGTAAAAGGCTTCATTGACATTAATAAAAATATTTATACTATTTCAAATGACACTAAAGTTGTATCTAAAATTATTGAGATTCTACTTATTCCCAAATTGAACATATTTGCACAAAATCACGATTTGGAACTTGAACTCCCTTCAAAACAAAATTATTATCCAGATTTAACCTTCAAAGACAATGAAGGTCACTTATTTGCTGTTGATTTTAAATCAAGCTACTATAATTCTGATTCTGTTAATGGATTAACTCTTGGTTCATACTGGGGATATTTTAGGAATCGAGATAAAAAGATGAGTATGGATCATACATATAATTCATACTCTGCTCACTTAGTACTTGGCATGTTATACAAGCAAAGAGATGAAACTAATAATGAGAAAAATGTCTTTGGAATAGACGAATTAGCTATCATCCATTCAGTTATAGAGGATTTTATATTTTTTGTACAACCTAAATGGAAAATTGCCAATGACATTCCAGGAAGTGGAAATACAAGAAATATTGGAGGTATAACCAATATACAAAAATTATTAAGAGGAGAAGGTCCTTTTGCTACTTTAGGTGAAGATGTATTCGATGATTATTGGATGGGATACTTCAATAAATACGATGCTCAAAAAGCTGGAATTGGAATTCCACACTACAACAATTTAGAGACCTACAAAGAATATCTGAAATTACAAGCTAATAAATTATCCAGACTTTAATCATGACAGTAATAGTTCCACCTATAAAATCACAAGGAATTAAGACAAAACTTGTTCCTTGGATAAACAATTTAATTTCCAAATCAGGCTTAAATTTAGCCAATACTAATTGGATAGAGCCGTTTTTCGGTACCGGAGTTGTTGGTCTCAATGCTCCTGTAGGCGGAAATAGATATATTGGAGATAGTAATCCCCACATTATAAACTTCTATAATGGGATTCTAAATGGAGAGATTACACCTCAAAATATGCGTAAATATTTAGAATATGAAGGGGCTTTGTTAGCAACTGCTGATGAAGAAGGTTATGCACACTACAGAGTCGTAAAAGATAGATTTAACACAGAACATAGTCCGTTCGATTTCATTTTTTTATCTCGTGCTGGATTTAATGGTATGATGAGATTCAATCGTAAAGGACAGTGGAATATTCCTTTCTGTAAAAAACCTGAACGATTTGCCCCTGCATATATAACAAAAATATGTAACCAAGTTGCCGCAGCTCAACGTGTAATTTTAGCTAATCATTGGGAGTTTCACAATCAGAATTTTATAGAAACAATAAATCATGCACAAGCAGGCGATTTAATATATTGCGATCCTCCATATTTTGGCAGATATGTAGATTATTATAATGGATGGACAGAGGATGATGAGGAAGCTCTATTCAATGCACTTCTTCATACTCCGGCTCATTTCATACTTTCAACTTGGCATCATAATGAATTTAGAGCTAATGAAATGATGGAAAGGTTTTGGAATCATTTTAATGTTGAAACTCAAGAACATTTTTACCATAGTGGAGCCCATATAGAAAATAGACATTCTATGATAGAAGCCTTAGTTTTCAATTTTGAGATACACGAGCCTTGCCTATTAAATATTGTTGAACAAAGGCAAGAAGAACATCAACTCCAATTACAATTAAATTTTGAATAAATGAAACCTTTCTTTCAAACAAAGAATAAAGAATTTATTTTGTATAATGGGGACAGTATAGAACTCATTGAAAAGATAGACAAAAAAGTCGATATGATATTTGCTGATCCTCCTTATTTCTTGTCAAAAAATATGTCAGTATGTATAAATGGTAATTGGAAATCTTTTGACAAGGGTGAATGGGATAGAGCTATATCACTTGAAAAGATTAATGATTTTAATAAAAAGTGGTTGTCTGCTTGTCGTAATATTTTAAAAGAGGAGGGAACTATCTTTGTTACAGGAACATACCACAATATATTTTCTGTTGCTACTTGTATGGTTGAATTAGGATATAAGATTCTAAACATTATAATATGGCAAAAATCTGATGCAAAACCGACTCTTTCAAGAAAATACTTTAATTTTACAACAGAATATATTGTATGGGCGCGAAAGAATGAGAAAGTTTCCCATTTTTTCAATTGCGACTTAATGGAACAGTTAAATGGAGGATCTAGAATGTCTGATGTTTGGCGAATCCCTTTTCTTTCACCATGGGAATTGAAATGTGGGAAACATCCTACACAAAAACCTCTCAGACTGCTATATAGAATAATACTTGCTTCTACACATGAAGAAGATACTATACTTGATCCATTTGCTGGTAGCTGTACAACAGGAATTGCAGCAAACCTCCTAAACCGTAAGTTTATCGGAATAGACAGGGATATTGATTATCTTTCATATGGTATTCGTAGAAAAAACGAAATAGAAGACATAAAGACAGCAGATTCTATTAGAAAAAAGATGTCAGAAAATCCAGAAGAACTCATGGTTATGGTAAATCATTGTCGAAAAGACCTAAAGAAAAAAATGATTGATACTGGTATTTGTTATCTTCGTGCTGGAGATTGCAAAGGTTCTCTCTGTATCACTCCTGGTTTTGAACGTTTGCAATATGTATTATTACATACTGGTGGAGAAAATAGCCAACTTTTCAAATTAAAATCAAAAGGACATTTCCAGATTTGGACAAAAGAAACTCTTGAGAAATATGGCTTTGAACCTTCACATGCCCCATATTATATTGTTCTACATTTTGATAATACCAGACCTATAGCAATAAAAAAAGTACCCAATTTAAAAGAATGCGCTAATACTTTTGTTGCAAAAATCAAACCTTTAAGTGATTTTATTGGAATTAAATAATACTTTTATAAGATTTATAACATAACTATAAAATATATTTGTAAATATAACACTAGATTCTAGTTTGAAATATACATCAAAAGTTAGATGTAAAAAATTTATGGCATAATAATTATAAGTATTTTTATATCACAACATTTTAAGATAAATATTTTTACTCCAAGCTTGATATGAAATACGTATTGATAACAGGAGCATCATCAGGAATGGGATTGCATTATGCACTGCAACTTGCCCCAAAAGGATATGGTATTATTATTGTCAGCAACAGGCATGATGATAATATTATTGCCGCAGATAAGGTGAGAAATGCTGTTTCCGGCAGTGATGTAAGGATTATTGATGCTGATTTGACTTCTGCATGTGCACCGGAATTTATTTATGACACAGTAAAAAAATGGAACTTGGAAGTAGATGTTCTGGTTAGTAATGCCGGAATCCTTCTTTTCTCAACATTAATCAAAACATCAGCAGCCAATCTTGAACGTATAATAGCACTTCATTGCCTTGCTCCGCTCAAGCTGATACGACTGTTTGCCGAAGATATGGCAACACGACGACATGGTTATATTCTCATAGTTTCATCTGCCACTGCATGGATGCCTTATCCGACTATTTCGCATTATGGAGCAACAAAAGCCTTTCTGAAAAACTTCTCACGTTCGTTATGGTTTGAGATGAGGCGTTATGGAGTTGGAGTCACAGCAGTATATCCCGGAGCTGTTGACACTCCGTTATATGAGCTTTCCCAAAAGAAAAGGAATATTTTGCGCAAACTTGGAGTGATGCAATCTCCGGAGGAAACTGTATCCACAGCTCTGAAATATATGTTCAAGAAACGTCACAAATGTATTCCTGGAGCATTTACAAAAACAATAGTACTGTTATGTTCGGTGTTTCCATCTTCTGTGCTCTTGCCTCTGCTAAAGTTTCCTGCCGTAAAGAAAATTCTTGATAAGGTTTAATAACTTTTTATTTAAAAATCTTTTGAATTCCAGTTTTTTATTTTATTTTTGGGTAATATAGGATACGTCTTAGCAAACGACTTGAGCAAGTCTTGACTTTGCTTTTATATTATCTGAATACAAAGGTTGATTCGTTGCTGATGGTCTATTTTAACCGATTGTCTAACTTCTAAAAATCTGCATTATGAAATCACCTGCTACTTCTCTATTTGTTGTTTTTCTTGCATTACTGCTATCTGTGCCTGCATTTTCACAGGAAAACAACAACGATTATATTACTCTGGAAGGTTCCGTGCGCGATAAAGACAGCCGCAGGAAGCTGGAGTTTGTTCATGTCACTGTTCCCGGTACATCAATTGGAACTGTCACCAACAATGACGGCGAATTTATGTTGAAAGTAAAAAAGACAGACAATGTGAATAAAATTATGTTTTCACATATCGGATACAAAAACACGCCTTTCGTTGTTGACACCGTAAATATGTCTGATATTAATATTTATCTGACACCAGCCAGCAAAAATCTAAGTGAAGTTATTATCAGAGGTGGAGATGCACGCCTCATAGTTGAGGAAGCATTACAACTTGTCAGGAATAATTATGCCCAAACGAGCACCTTGCAAACCGGATTTTACAGGGAAACTGCTCAAAAAAGAAAGCGCTATATAAATATTTCAGAAGCAGTTATTAACACATACAAAACGTCCTACTCCAATAACAACATATTGCGTGACAGAGTCCGGGTGCTTAAAGGAAGAAAGCTTTTAAGCCCAAAGACAAGTGACACTCTTGCTGTAAAATTACTCGGCGGACCGACTCTGCCTGTTTTTCTGGATATAGTAAAAAATCCGGACCTTCTTCTCGATCCGGAAATCCTGCCTTACTACAAATTCGATATCAAGGAGATTGCATGGTTGAATGAAAGGCCACATTTCGTGATTGCATTCCGTCCGCAAGTGGAACTGCCTTTTGCTCTATATAAAGGCCTTCTTTATATAGACCAGGAAAAAATGTCGTTCAGCCGCGCAGAATTTTCATTGGATATGGAAGATATATTAAAAGCTACACAAGCTATTCTTCACAAAAAACCATTTGGACTGAGATTCAAGCCGGTTGAAGTGTCGTTCCTTGTGACATACCAGGAAAACAACGGATTCTTGCATCTGAATTATGTCCGGAATGTTATCAGATTCAAATGCGACTGGAAACGCCGCCTTTTCTCAACCACTTATACAATTGTATCTGAAATGGTTGCTACGGACAACATGGTTGCCAACGAAGGTATTTCATACAAAGATTCTTTCAAGAAGTCGCATTCATTGTCCGATGAAGTAAATAATTTCGAAGACGAAGATTTCTGGGGAGATTATAATATTATCGAACCAACAGAATCACTGGAGAATGCTGTTGAGAAATTGAGGAAGCTGAATCTTAAGAATTTAGAGAAACAGAAATAGCTTTAGAGAAACTGAGAATTTTCATCCGAAAGCAATTGTTTTTTCTTTCGGAACAAATTTCACTTTCTTCCGTATGTAATTGAAATTACTTCCGTAAGTAAATTAAGTTTGACAAGGTAGGCATCTTTTCAAAAAAACACTGCAATGTTCCAAGAAAAAGATGCCTACCTTTTTTGAGGAACACTGCAGTGTTTTATTCTTAATGATTGTTACAATATCTGTCTCTTTCTAGTATTTTACTTTTGCTAGTTTCACATTTTCCCCACACTATTGATAATCAAAGGAATCATGTGATTTAAGAACATTATTTAACAAATCAGGAATTTAATCTCTCAACCGTTTTCACACCTTTGACGGTTTTGAGTTTTTTAATAAGCATATTCAATGTTATAGTGTCGCGAACCATTACCGTAAAGTTTCCCTGGAACAATCCATCGACTGAATTGATATTAATAGAGCGCAAATTTATGCCGGATTCTTTTCCTATAACTGAAGTGATGTTCGTAACGATTGCAATATCATCACGTCCGACAACTCTAAGCGTGACAATATATCCATTGTCACCCTTGCCACTCCATTTTGCACGGATTATACGATAACCGAAACGGCTGAACATCTCCTGGGCATTAGGACAGTCCATTCTGTGGATTTTGATTCCCTGAGTAGATACAAATCCAAACACATCGTCTCCATAAATCGGATTACAACATTTAGCAAGTTTATATTCAATGCCTGTAAGATTTTTGTCGATTACAAGGACATCCTTGTTAGTTGAGATTTCCTCAGCTTCGGTTGTAGTGACAAACTCCTCGGCACTGCGGATATTCGTATGTTCTATATTTTCGGACTCACGACGGGTTTGCTCCAGATACTCATCAATCACAACATTCGGGTCAAGTTTTTCCTCACCCAAAGCAATATAGAAATCTGTTACAGTCTTATATCCTTTGCGCTTTATATAACGCATAAGAGGAGCTTCTTCCATCTCAATCTTACGGTTCTTGAAGCGGCGCTGCAACATTTCCTTGGCAAAGTTGGCTGTTTTGGCAGCCTCTTCACGTAATGCCTGTTTAATTCTGACGCGAGCCTTTGACGTGACGACGAAGTTCAGCCAATCCTGTTTAGGAGACTGTGACGGAGAGGTAATAACCGAAACCGTATCTCCATTCTCCAAAACATATTTTATAGGCACATTCTTGCCGTTTACCTTTGCAGATACACATTTGCATCCCAGCTGTGAATGTATGCTGAAGGCAAAATCCAAAACCGTCGCGCCTTTAGCAAGCTTAATCAATTCACCTGTTGGGGTGAAGACATAAATTTCGTCCTTGTAGAGGTCCATCTTTATGTCCTGCATCAAATCCATCGGGCTGGAATTTTTGTTTTCCAGAGCGGCACGCACATTGTTCATAAACTCATCAAGCCCGCTTTCCGCCTTCACGCCCTTGTATCTCCAGTGGGCAGCCAAACCGCGCTCGGCTATTTCGTCCATTCTCCTGGTACGAATCTGAACCTCAACCCATTTATTCTGCGGTCCCATAACTGTGATATGCAAACTTTCATAGCCATTTGATTTAGGAATGGAAATCCAATCCTTCATTCTGTTTGGGTTTGGCTGATACATATCAGTTATTATGGAATAAACCTGCCAGCAATCCGAGCGTTCTTTTTCTAATGGAGTATCGAGCACAACTCTGATGGCAAACAAATCATATATACCTTCAAATTCAACCTTCTGCTTTTTCAGCTTATTGTTTATAGAATGTATGGACTTTGTTCGGCCTTTGATGTCGAATTTCAGACCAGCTTCCTGAAGTTTCTTCTTAATAGGAGCGATAAACTCAGCTATATAGGCATCACGCGAGCGTTTGGTTTCATTCAGTTTCTTCTTGATAAAATCAAACTGCTTGCGGTCTGTATATTTCAAAGACAAATCTTCCAATTCGCTCTTAATCTTATACAAGCCCAAACGGTGAGCCAGCGGTGCATAAAGATATGCGGCTTCGGTAGCAAGGCGGATACGGTCGTCTTCCTGAAGCTTCTTTCCCAAACGCATCATGCACAGACGGTCGGCAATCATAAGCAGAATTACTCGCACATCTTCAGCGAAAGTGAACAGCAAATGATGGAAATTCTCGGAATTTACAGCCGTATTACGGGCATACAAATCAGAAGTTTTCAAAAGACGCTGAATCATCAATGTTATGTCTTCACCGAACATTTCTTTAACTTCTTCAATTGTGATTACCTGTTTGTAAACAGGACGGTAAAGCAAAATCGCAATAACGGAAGTACGCTTCAACCCGATTTCAACTGCAGCAATAAGAGCAGTGTTGATATTACGAAGCAAACCGTTAATTCCATTTTTATCTCTACCATAACAATCCTGAGCTACGATATGAGCCATCACCTTTTTCATCTTTGGAATATCCTCTTTCTCCAGGAAAGAAGATAATGTACGCAACAATAGCCTGTATTTTGAGAGAAATTCTTTTTTCTCTTCGATGGTAAAAAACGGTTCCTTTTCCATAAACAATCCTTTATTTATGGTTCGCAGAAAACGAACCAGCCGTAAAACATATTGTAAAATTATCTTTTTATTTGCAATAAACATAGTAGTTTGTAAGGATTTTTATACATTTGTGAAACCAGATTATATATAAGCTTATGAAAAACAGACAACATTTTCTGAAATTTCTTCAATCATAAGTATGAAATAGCAGAACTTGAATGAATGAATTTGGAATCACAAAATATTTATACTATGTTAAACGCAAAAGACTTAGAACTACTTGCTTCAAAAGGAATCACTCCTGAAGCATTGGAAGAGCAACTGGCTTGCTTTGCAAAAGGCTTTCCTTTCCTTGAAATCGAAGCTTCAGCTTCTGTAGAAAAAGGTATTAAAGTTATTTCACAGGATGAACAGGCTACTTACATGGAAGCTTGGGACAAATATCTTGCACAAAACAAAAAGATATTGAAATTCGTTCCTGCATCTGGTGCCGCAAGCCGAATGTTCAAGAATTTGTATGAATTCCTTTCTGCAGATTATTCTACTCCAAGCAATGCTTTCGAACAGAAGTTCTTCAACGAAATCACAAATTTTGCATTCTATAATGCACTTAACAAAGTATGTCTTGAAAACGAAGGCAAAGACATCCCAGCTTTGATTGCAGCCGGCGAATATAAAGCTGTTGTTGCCAATCTTCTGGAAAGCAAAGGTTTGAATTATGGTTCTCTTCCTAAAGGTTTGTTGTTGTTCCACAAATATAACGAAGGTGAACGCACTGCTATGGAAGAACATCTTGCTGAAGGTGCAATGTATGCCAAGAACAATGCCGGAGAAGTTAATATCCATTTCACTGTTTCTCCTGAGCATGTAAAGCTTTTCGAACAGCTTGTAATGTCTAAGAAAGCTATATTCGAGGATCGTTTTTCTGTAAAATACGATATCTCTTTCAGTGTTCAGAAGCCTAGCACAGATACAGTTGCCGCAGCTATGGACAATACTCCTTTCCGCGACAAGAACGACAATCTTCTTTTCCGTCCGGGCGGCCATGGTGCTTTGATTGAAAACTTGAACGATGTTGACGCTGATGTTGTTTTCGTAAAGAATATCGATAATGTTGTTCCAGACAGCTTCAAATGCTCAACGGTTATATGGAAAAAGGTATTGGCCGGTGTTCTGGTAACTCTTCAGGAAAAGATTTTCGGTTATCTGAATCTTATCGAAACAGGAAAATATTCTCACAGCCAGATTGAAGAAATGATTCATTTCTTGCAGAACGAACTTTGTATCCGCAAACCGGACATCAAAGATTTGGAAGATGCAGACTTGATTCTTTATATAAAGAATAAACTCCTTCGCCCTATCCGTGTTTGCGGTATGGTTAAGAATGTCGGAGAACCTGGCGGTGGTCCGTTCCTTGCCGTAAACCCTGATGGTACTGTTTCTTTGCAAGTTCTGGAAAGTTCTCAGATTGACATGAACGATCCTCAGAAGAAAGCTTTGTTTGAAAAGGGCACTCACTTCAATCCTGTTGATTTGGTTTGCGCTGTCAAGAATCACAAAGGTGAGAAATATAATTTGCCTGACTACGTAGATAAGAACACCGGATTCATTTCTCATAAGAGCAAAGACGGACGTGAACTGAAAGCTTTGGAATTGCCAGGATTGTGGAATGGCGCAATGAGCAACTGGAATACAGTGTTTGTTGAAGTTCCTATCAGTACATTCAATCCGGTTAAGACTGTAAATGATTTGTTACGTCCGGAGCATCAGTAATTGAAGAGGACAAAGAGACAAGTTGACAAGGAGACAGGAAGTGTATTCTGTCTCCTTGTTGTTTTATCACCTTGTTAGCAAAACCACCTTATATTTGCACAAATCAACTTATTTATGTAATATTGTATACAAATTGTACATAATATTAATATGAAACTAGACAATCTACACTTCGAAACTTTACAATTACACGTTGGTCAAGAACAGCCGGATCCTGCTACAGATGCACGGGCTGTTCCTATTTATCAGACAACTTCCTATGTTTTTAGAAATTCGGCACAGGCAGAAGCCAGATTCAATCTGACCGATGCGGGAAATATTTACGGACGCCTCACTAATTCAACTCAAGATGTTCTGGAAAAAAGAATTGCGGCACTCGAAGGAGGAATTGCAGCACTTGCTGTTGCTTCAGGAGCTGCGGCAATAACATATGCATTCCAAAATATTACTCGTTCGGGCGACCATATTGTTGCGGCAAAAACAATATATGGTGGTACTTATAATCTTCTGGAACATACTTTGCCTCAATATGGAATATCAACAACATTTGTTGATCCTTCAAATTTGGAGAATTTTGAGAATGCCATACAGGAAAATACCAAGTTTATATTCATAGAAACTCTGGGCAATCCTCATTCTAATATTATTGATATAAGTATAGTTGCCGACATTGCTCACAGGCATAATATTCCTCTGATTGTGGATAACACTTTCGCTACACCTTTCCTTTTGCGTCCTATCGAGCATGGAGCAGATATTGTGGTTCATTCTGCTACGAAATTTATCGGCGGACATGGAACTACTCTTGGTGGAATCATTGTTGATTCAGGCAAATTCAACTGGAAAGATTCAGGCAAATTTCCACAGCTGACTGAACCTGACCCTTGCTATCATGGAGCAGTGTTCAGCGAAGTTGCGGGAAATGCGGCATATATCACACGTATAAGAGCTATTCTTCTTCGTGACACTGGTGCTGCTATAAGTCCGATAAGTGCTTTTCTTCTGTTGCAGGGAATCGAGACTCTTTCTCTTCGTGTTGAACGGCATGTTTATAATGCTCTGAAAGTGGTGGATTTCCTGAAATCACATCCGAAAGTGGAAAAGGTTAATCATCCTTCTCTACCGGAGCATCCTGACAATGAGCTTTACAAGAAATATTTCCCTAATGGTGGCGGTTCTATTTTCACCATCAATTTGAAAGGAGGGACCAAAGAGGCACATGCATTCATCGACAATCTGCAAATATTTTCACTTCTTGCCAATGTTGCTGATGTGAAGTCTCTTGTGATTCATCCGTCAACAACTACTCATTCACAATTGTCGGACAAAGAGAAATTGGAACAGGAAATTCTCCCCGGAACAGTTCGTCTGTCAATTGGGACTGAGCACATTGACGATATAATTAAAGATTTGTCACAATCATTGGAGAAAATTTAAATCTGCATAGAGTTTTATAATATCAAAAAAGCATTATATTTGCAACTGAGCATTGTTCTTTGTCCGGTTACCTCCGGATAAGATTAAAAGGGAATCAGGTGAGAATCCTGAACAGTCCCGCTGCTGTAAGCTTCAAAAAACGGAAAAGCATTCCTTATGCCACTGGTAAATATCCGGGAAGGCGCTTTATCCGGAAGTAAGTCAGAAGACCTGCAATGTTCGGTTTCAGAAGGTTTCGAGGAAAGACCTGAAGATATAAACTTCTTCGATTTAACTTTTTACAGAAAAGTTTTTATCTGAAATTATTAACTCATCCGTCTGAAACAAGCAAGTTTGATTTTTTAATTATTTTGCCATAATAATTAGGAATAAAAGCACGGTTTCCGGCGGGATGAGCTCCGCAAGTAATCGTGCTTTTCTTTTTTTAGCAATTTATTTATACGGAATCTCAATTTAAATATATTTATTTGTATTTGATTTATATGCTGATTGTGGAATAATACTACTGTTCCTTTTCTGCATAATTTTCACTTTAATAATATAAGAATATGAAAAAGACGTTCAGTTTAGTTTTAATCGCCCTTTTGGCAATATTTACTTTACCAGCACAAGCCCAGTTCAGACTAGGTGTAAAAGGTGGTGCAAATGTTTCGACAATACATTTCTCTAATCCTATAGAGAATTTCAATGCTACAAACATGACAGGTTTTCATATCGGACCGATGGTTGAGTTTATGGCACCTTTTGTTGGTTTGGGTTTTGATGCTGCAGTTCTCTATTCTCAAAAAGGCATGAAAGTTTATGATGATATATACCGTACTGATTTTCTTGATATTCCTGTAAATCTTAAATGGAAATTCGGACTTCCTATTGTGAAAATCTACCTTACAGCCGGTCCATATATCGGATTCAAACTTGGACATAATGATACATTCAACGCTTTGATTGATAATATCGGAAGCGTTGGAGAACAATTCAAGACGAAATCTTTCGGCGCAGGCCTAAACTTTGGTGCAGGTGTAGAAGTTATCAAACATTTGCAGATTGGCTTAAACTACGGACTTGGTTTGACCGACAACTACAGTGTAGAAAAAATCGATATGAATGGTAAAAACCGTGGATGGTCTATTTCAGCAGCAGTTTTGTTCTAATAATTTATAATTTGTTTCTAGAAGAAGTTAGGAAATCTGCCAATTGGCTTAAAAAGATTTCTTAACTTCTTCGTTTTTATATTCATATTCATTTCAAAAAAGATTTATTAAATATATACATATGAAATATGCAGATGTAATATTGCCTTTGCCCTTGGAAAACAGTTATACATATCATATACCTGAAGATATGGAGAAATCTGTTGTTCCTGGTTGCCGTGTAATAGTCCATTTCGGCAGGAAGAAATATTACACTGCTATTGTCATGGCTGTTCACGACAAAAAACCTGAATCCAACTATGAAACAAAAGATATTTATGCAATTCTGGATCTCACTCCAGTGCTGCGCCGCCCTCAATTAAGATTCTGGCAATGGATAAGCGAATATTATATCTGTAAACTTGGCGATGTTTACAAAGCTGCTGTTCCCTCTGGGCTTAAACTGGAAAGTGAAACAGCCGTTTCTCTTAATGAAGATTTTCAAGCAACAGAACAACTGAGACCGGCTGAAATTACAGTCCTCGATGCTCTTTCCGGTGTGTTGAAATTAACTGTTTCAGAATTGGAAAAGAAAACTGGGCTAAGGAATGTTGTGCCCGTTATTTCGTCTCTGATGCAAAAAGAGGCAATTGTTGTAAATGAAGAAATAAGACAAGGTTTCGCACCTAAAACCCAATCTTATGTGAGATTATGCAAAGAATGGAAATCTGAAGAAAAATTACAGGAAGCTTTTGAGATTGTAAAAAGAGCTCACAAGCAGGAAACACTTCTTTTAGCTTATATCGACCTTTCTCATTGTATGAGTGGTAACAATGAGGAAGAAATATCAAAGAAAGAGCTTCTTGAAAGAAGCAACTGTAGTTCTGCCGTTCTTGACGCTTTGATAAAGCGTGGCATTCTTAAAATATATGATAAAGAAATAAGTCGTCTGAAAATAAAGTATCATCATCTTCTGCCTCTTAATCCGCTTAGTGAGGCTCAGAAAAAGGCATATGATGAAATTATGGATATCTACAGAGAAAAGAATGTTTCTCTTCTCTACGGTGTAACTTCAAGCGGCAAGACTGAAATATACATACATCTTATCAGAGATGTTCTTGAACTTGGAAAACAAGTGTTGTATATGCTTCCTGAAATAGCTATTACAACACAAATTACAGAAAGATTATCCAAACTTTTTGGAGATAAGCTACTGGTTTATCACTCCAAATTTTCAGATAACGAACGTGTTGAAGTATGGAACACTCTGCTAAGAGATTCCGGACCGAGAGTGATTCTTGGTGTAAGGTCCTCTCTGTTTCTCCCGTTCAGTAATCTGGGACTTGTAATTGTTGATGAAGAACATGAGAATACATATAAACAACAAGATCCTGCACCACGATATAACGCCCGAAATGCTGCTATAGTCCTTGCGGGAATGCATGGCGCGAAAACTCTGCTAGGCTCTGCCACACCTTCAATTGAGTCGTATTTCAATGCTTCGTGCGGAAAATTCGGCCTTGTTGAATTGACACAAAGATTCGGGAATTGTCTTCTTCCGGAAATTATCCCGGTAAATACCCGCGAGTTGAAAAGGAAAAAGATTATGAAAGATTCCCTGTTTTCTCCATTATTGATTGAGAAAATAAAATCTGCTCTGAGCAATGGTGAGCAAGTCATACTTTTCCAGAACAGACGCGGTTTTGCTCCAGTTGTAGAATGCAAAAGTTGTGGATGGACACCTAAATGCAATAATTGTGATGTAAGCCTTACATATCATAAAAGGCTTAATCATCTTTCATGCCATTATTGCGGATACACTTACCAGCTACCGAATCAATGTCCGGAATGTCAATCTACTGAATTCAAAATGATGGGCTTCGGAACAGAAAAAGTGGAAGAAGAAATCTCTACTCTATTCCCTGAAGCTAAAGTAGCAAGAATGGATTTTGACACAGCCCGCACGAGAGCTGCCTACGAACGTATAATTGACGATTTCGAAAAAGGGAAAAATAATATACTAATCGGAACACAAATGTTGTCGAAAGGACTGGATTTTGGCAATGTTTCAGTTGTAGGTATTCTTAATGCGGACAGTTTGATGAATTTTCCGGATTTCCGTGCTCATGAACGTGCATTCCAGCTAATGCTTCAGGTCAGCGGTCGTGCCGGCAGAAGAGACAAACAAGGTATAGTTATCCTGCAGACAGGACAACCGGAGCATCCTCTAATCAAAATGGTCCAGCGTTTTGCCTACAAGGAAATGTTTTCTCTTCAACTTTCGGAAAGGAGTATGTTTCACTATCCACCATACCACAGACTGATTAATCTTGTTTTGAGATGTAAAAATGAAAGTATTCTGCAAGAATTATCACGTATTTATGCCGATAAACTGAGAAAGCCTTTCGGAGACAGAGTTCTTGGTCCTGTAACTCCTCCTGTAACATTTGTGCAAACATTGCATATAAGGAAGATTGTTCTCAAAATTGAATCTTCAGCAGCCATCATTCCTGTACGTAATATCTTAGAACAAGTTCATAATGAAATGACAAGTATAAATCAATTCAAACAAATTATCATGCATTATGATGTTGATCCGGTTTGATATATTATTAATATAAAACTTATATCACAAATAGACCGCCTCAATGCTTCATAAATTCTTACAGTTATAGACTAAATTTCAATCAACCTGCTCAGTGCTTAAAAGACAAAAGAGGCTATCTCAATTTTATCTTGAAACAGCCTCTTTATTATGCATATACAAATCTTTAAATCTTTGCTGAATTACAACTTATTTGTATTCAATCCTCCAACGCATAGTTCACAGTCGTTACAACTCGCACACGCTTCAAATATGGAGTTGTAGCATCTTCATCAACAATTGAGAATTGTCCCTGGTTTGCTTGCATTATCTTTCCTAGTTTACTATCTGAATCTTTAGCAAATTTCTCGGCTGCCTGGCGTGCGTTTTTGGTTGCTTCCTCTATCATCTGAGGTTTAATGTCGTTAAGACTTGTATATTCATAACGGACAACATGCTGATAATCGCCGCTAACAATAGCTATACCTTTTTTCAGGAATTCACCTTGTTCGGTAATTAGTTTACGGACAACATCAACTTTTGATGAAGTAACAGTTACTATTGTTGTAACATTATAACGATATTGCGAAGGTGTACTAGAATATCGTTCTGCTTTCATATCTATAATTTCGGGAGCATTCAAATTGATTTCTGAATCTTCTATTCCTTTACTTTTAAGATATTCTACTATTATTTCATTTGAGTTCTTTATATCATTATACAATGCAGATAAATCATTTCCTATATTCTTGTAAACAAGTGGCCATGTGACTTTATCAGCGGTCACAACCTTTTCTGAAAGCCCCTTGACATTTACTGTCCTATTTTTATCTGCAAAAGAGCTCAATCCTTTATCTACAAAATAACCCGAAGCAACTATACCCAAGGCTATAATAAATGATTCTTTAATAAAATTTGCCATAGAAACACACTCCCTTCTATTTAAGTATAAAATATACAATTAAAATCCTGAATAAAAAACATTTATATCAATATTAGTTCTACGGCAATATTAGAACATTTAAGCATATAAAACAACAAAAGCACCAAATTTTGTATATCGTTAATACAAAACTTGGTGCTTTTATTTTTTATTGAATTTCTAAAACTCAAATTAAATAGAAGAAATACGTAATGCGTTCAACAAATCCCTATTGATAGGCTTATCATTTTTTATGGCTTTTGAGAACGGGACATTTACAATCTGGTCATTCTGAACACCAATCATAACATTACGCTGGCCATCAAGCAAAGCATCGACAGCTGCAACGCCCATTCTAGTTGCCAAAATTCTATCTTGAGCTGTTGGAGAACCTCCGCGCTGCAAGTGACCAAGGATGGAAACACGCACGTCAAACTGAGGATATTCATTTTTTACACGTTCAGCAACACCCATGGCACCACCGGTAACTTCACTTTCTGCAACTAGAACTATACTACTGTTCTTTGACTTACGGAAACCTGTTTCAATCATTTCAGCCAATTGGTCTTTTTCCAATGATATTTCAGGAATTATAGCAGCTTCCGCACCTGAAGCTATGGCACCATTCAAGGCAAGGAAACCTGCGTCACGACCCATAACTTCTATGAAGAACAATCGTTCGTGCGAAGTAGCCGTATCACGTATTTTATCCACGCATTCCATGATTGTATTCAAAGCTGTGTCATAACCAATTGTCACATCTGTTCCATACAAATCATTGTCGATTGTTCCCGGCAGACCTACAATAGGCATATTATATTCTTCTGCAAAAATGCGGGCACCTGTCAGAGAACCGTCGCCACCAATTACAACCAAAGAATCTATTTCATGTTCAACAAGCTTGTCATATG
Organism: uncultured Parabacteroides sp.; assembly: GCA_949295065.1. Classification (GTDB taxonomy): domain Bacteria; phylum Bacteroidota; class Bacteroidia; order Bacteroidales; family Tannerellaceae; genus Parabacteroides. The sequence goes on from CASFJQ010000005.1 coordinate 22,661, forward strand.
CTTGCTTACGTCCTTCTGGTGTTTTAAACTCAGCACAACGGGCAGTTTTCAGAATAGTACCCCCACGCTGTATTATATTACTTACGTTCTGTGTTTTAAATTCTTCGATTTCATCAGTGATCATTCCTTTATAACCACGATAAATTCCCTTTACACGCAAACCGTTGAAAATTGCAGCACGCGTCACGGCGCGAATCGCAGCATTCATACCTGGAGCATCACCTCCTGATGTTAAAATTCCGACACATTTAATAGCCATGATACTATTTATTTAATTTAACCGTAGCAAAAATACGAATAATTCGATTAGATATAACTATAACGGAGAAAATTCACAAAAAAATAATAACTCTGTCATATGATTTCACCTCCATTCAACTCCACCACTCTGTTAGCTACCTTTTCCATCAGCCATTTCGGAGTGGAAGTAGCTCCACATACGCCAACTGTACCAATATTTTCAGGTAAAGGTTCAGTTATCTCGCTTGCATCAGAAATAAACATACTATTCAGATTTGCTTTTCTGCATTCATCAAAAAGCATTTTTCCATTTGAACTTTTTTTCCCTGCGACAAAATATATCCAGTCATGCGCCTTTGCGAATTTCTGAATATTAGGCAAACGATTTGCAACCTGACGGCAAATCGTATCATAATATTTAAATGAGACTCCAGGATTTATCCGTCTTTCAATCTCTGAAACTATGTTTCGGAAACCATCCAACGATTTGGTTGTCTGTGAAAACAAAGCAATAGGTCTGGAAAAATCTATCTTCTCCAAATCTTCTGATTTTTCAACAACAATGGCATTTCCATCAGTCTGGCCAACCAATCCGTTAACTTCGGCATGTCCTTTCTTCCCATATATAACAAGCTGTACACCTTCAAAATCAGATTCTTGATAACAACGGTGAATCTTTTTCTGAAGCTGCAACACAACCGGACAAGTTGCATCTACGATTGTGATATTATTCTTTTGGGCAGTTTCATATGTTGACGGCGGTTCACCATGAGCACGGAGCAATACTTTTTTGCCTTCCAATCTGGCAAACTCATCATGTTCAATTGTGCGTAGTCCCATTGATTCCAGGCGTTCAACCTCAAGGCTGTTATGAACAATATCACCAAGGCAATACAATATATCCGTATTTTTTAATTCACGTTCAGCACTGCTAATAGCATTTACAACTCCGAAACAGAATCCAGAACCTTTGTCAATCTCTACCTTCACGTTATCAGTCATTTATTTTATTTTTCACCTGCTGCAACAGCCAAGCTTTCTGTTCGGCAATTGTCATATTTGAATTATCAAGAACTATAGCGTCCGGAGCCTGACGCAAAGGACTTTCGGAACGTGTTGAATCAAGATAATCCCTTTTCTTTACATTTTCCAGAACTTCTTCATATGAGGCATTCTCACCTTTTGCTACGAGTTCATCAACTCGTCTGCGTGCTCTAACCTCAGGAGAAGCCGTAACAAAGAGCTTTAATTCGGCATCTGGAAACACAACTGTTCCAATATCTCTGCCATCCATTACTATCCCCTTCTCCTTTCCCATTTCCTGCTGTTGCGCCACCATTGCTTTACGAACGAAACCAAGTGCAGCTATCAGACTTACGCTATCCGCTACTTGCATACCTCTAATTTCGCGTTCAACATTAACACCGTTAAGGTATGTATCCGGACGGCCTGTTTCAGCATTGAATTTGAAAGTTATATGGATTTTATCCATATCTGAAGCTAAAGCCTTTTCATCAATAACTCCATCTTTAATAAAACCATGCTGTAAAGAATAATATGTTACGGCACGATACATTGCTCCGGTATCTATATAAATATAACCAATCTCACGTGCCAAATCTTTAGCCATTGTACTTTTCCCGCTAGAAGAATGACCGTCAATTGCTATAACAATCTTTTTCATGCTGTATATTTTTATTTTTTTGATTTCTATTTTTAATTGGTATATGACTGTTGAACTAGCCATAACAAATTATCATTGCCATTCACCCAAAGTCACATTCAATGTCACCATCAAAGACAAAGCAGAAGGATGATATTGTGCAACTGATGCTCCGACGTCAAACCTTTTAATACGTACTCCCGCACCAGCAGAGAAACCGGACAATCCTGAACCTCCACCACTCAACTTCATATCAATCCTTGTTTTTGGATTAAACCCAATACCTACCCAGAAATTATCAGAAGGAACATAGTCAACTCCAAAAACCAGATGTTTGAACAAGTTCTGTGCAAAACCTGATTTCTCATCATCTGACGTACTAGTATTAACAGCGTCAATCTTCCATTTGTTCAGATACATTGCCGTAACTGAAAAACGAAGCGGAAGATTTCGCATTTGCTTAGAAATACCAGCTTGAATATCCCATGGCATACGCTGACGCTCGTCATTATATGGCTTTAATTGTGCTCCGATATTTTTAAGTACAAAACCGAAAGAAAACAAGTCCTCAGAATTATAATAACTCAAACCTGCATCTACGCCAAGACCTAAAGAAGTATAATCAGCCATCGTTGAATACAAAAACTTCAATGACAAACCGCCACGCCAACGTTCGCTCAAATCATAAGAAAACAATCCGTGAATACTGATATCTTTAGCCGAAACAGAACCAAGGGAAACATTTTCAGAATTATACTCATCTATTTTCCCATAACTGAAAAAGCTGGCTCCAACTGCCCACGCTCCTTTGTCCTTAAAAGCTTTTGCAAACATGGCACTACCTACATTTATATCTGAAATATAATTCATATAATTCAGATTAATCATTCCGTCCATTTCACCTCCAAGCAATCCAGGATTATGAAAAGCCAATGAAGGATCACGCTCGATTAAAGATACAGTATTGCCACCCAAAGCATTTGCTCTGGAAGAAGTAGGAATCCTAAGAAATGAATAAGCCTCATTTCCTGTTTGAGAATATGCATTATTCACAAACACCAAACCTATCAAACAGATTATAAAAATATATCTACTTAGTCTCATACTATAATAAACGGAACAAAGATACTTATATTTTATGTGTTGATAAATTTAGAAATAGAGATTATAATCTTAATTTAACCCAAAACGGCCATTAGGTTGTATTGAGCCGTTTATTAAGAAAAAAACATGGGAAGTTTCAGAGAAAAGCTGCCTGTATTTCCAGAAAAACATAAGCAGCTTTTCTTCAACATCATGAATCACATCATTCGTTTGTTTATTAAAGAGATAGCAGTGTTGTGAAACTAATCATCGTAAACTTCCAGTATATATAGAAGAAGCTCAAAATATATATAGATGTATGCGCAAATATATATAGATGTATTTCACCACAGGTCCGAACCTATATTTCGAACAGTTATCATAAGCTGTTCAAGTTTAGCAGGACACAACATATAGGAATAAAAAAGGGTTATATGATATTACAACATATTGATATATCCAAGCTCAAAAAAAGGATGCATAATTCACAAAACCAAGAAACTATAATTACGGATAGCTTTGTGAAATATACATCCAAGATTGTAAAAACTATATATCTATTACTTAATCAACAGATAACAATAGAATATATTGCTTAATCGTCCGTATCAATATCTATAGGGAGCTGACGTTTGAATGATTCCTTAAAAGAAATCAAGGTTTCTGTCCTTGCCAAACCAAGCGGCTGCAATTTATTATGAATTATACTCAACAAATGCTGATTGCTTTTTGCATAAATCTTAATAAACAAATCATACTGACCAGTTGTATAGTGGCATTCAACAACCTCAGGAATTTCCTTCAAAGCTTCAATTACATCAGTAAATTGCCCCGGAGATTTAAGATACAAACCCATATATGCACAAGTTTCATATCCTACTTTAGTGTTGTCTACAATGAACTCGGAACCTTTGATAACGCCCAAGTTCGTTAGCTTTTGTATTCTTTGATGAATTGCAGCTCCTGATACATTACACTCCCTTGCTACTTCCAAAAATGGCATACGAGCATTTCCTACTATAAGTTTCAAGATCTTTTCGTCTAATTCATCCAATTGATGATGTGCCATAAATATAATATTTGTACGTAATACGTTAATTCTTACAATTTGATACAAATATAGTGAGATTTACAGAAAATAACTCCAATACATAAAAAATAATTTAGTATTGTAAGTTAATTATAAATACACTCTACAAAATATCAATAAAAAAAGATTCGACCAATAATCGACAAAGGAGGTTAATAATATATATGTGTCTAAAACAAAAAACCCCACATCCTATGGTTAGAATGTGGGGAATATTGTAAAGATAAAACTATTAGTCGATGCGCTGAGCAGCTGAATAGCTAATCTTCAATGCGTATGCTTCACGAAGAGCCTGTTTGATATCTGTGATGATACCCATTTTTGTATCTTTATCAGCTTTGATAGATACAGTCATGAAAGGCTGATCCGCTTCATCCATACTTGATTTTTCCTGAGCGATATAATCCTGAATTTCTGAAGTTTCAGCAAAACTATCGTTTAACTGAATACGAGTTTCAGAACCCATCTTAGCTCTCAAATCCGGAGTTGGCTGACCAACATAGATGAAAGTCACCAATGATTTTTTCTCCAGTTTCTGAAGCTCTGTAGCCTGAGGAGCCTTGAACTGCACTTTCAATGTTACTTCACGCATAGATGTTACCATCATGATGAAGAACAAGAAAGCGAACACAAGGTCAGGTAATGATGAGGTATTCAATTCAGGCATTTCGCGCCCACCCGATTTACTAAACTTTCCCATTATTACTTACCTCCATAATTTTTAGGTTCAGCTTCAGAGATTTTCTGAGGATAAATCTGCTGAACAGCTTTCTGTTGATCTTCGTCCAAATCCATGAATGCTTTACCAAACTTCTTCTTTGATACATCGTCACGCAACTCTCTGTAAGCTGCTGCCAATTCGTTCTGCACGTCGATGTATGCCTGATAAGAAGTACCACGGTCATTCTGCAAAGAGATTACGTGGTTCTTTGTTACCATCATTTTACCGAAGTATGGAACATCCACTTCTACTTTTTCAGGTTTATGTTCATCATTGTATGGATTTTCAATGAATTCCTTTACCTTATCTTTCAGTTGCTTAACATCAGTGATCTGGTCACCGCAAAGAATCTGGTTAGTACTACTTACAAGTACGACCAACAAGTTTCTTTTCTTGATGTCAACATCTGTATCATTCTTCTGGTCTTTAGGTACAGGAGGTGGCAAACGTCTTGCCAAACCTTTATCTGTATCCATTGATGTTGTAATAAGGAAGAAGATAAGCAACATGAAAGCGATATCGGCAGATGAAGAACCATTGATACCCGGTGTCGTTCTTTTCTTACCCATTTCTTTCCTGTTTTTACTAAAATTCTTACTTATTCAAAATTCTCTTGATTGTACCCAAGAATGCTACAACAATGATCAAAACCAACAAGATATATGTTGAATACAACCACATATCAGTAGTTTTCAACCAGAATTCAGTGTTGTATTTCTGAGAATCTGCATTCAAACCTGTCATTGGAGTTGCATCACCCATTGCATATGTAATGAACAACATAGCAACGAACAATACCAAAACACCTAAAGACAACATAGCAGATTTAGCGTCTGTCTTCAACAGAGTCAAGAACTGCCAAACAGCGAACAAAATTACACATCCGATTGTCACAGCTGACAAGATGTAAGTCCAATTCAACAAGAAACCTGTATAGATAGGCTCTTTCATTTCAGCAGCAGGGTCTACGACACCTCCTGTATAGAACATAACCAGCGCTACGATACTGATGATAGAAGAAATCAACAGTGTCCAACTGGATATTTTTCTTATTTTAGTTACTGCCATAAGTCAAATTATTTTTTGAATTTCAGGTTGTATTTGATAACCAAGTCTAACAAAGAGATAGAAGCGTCTTCCATTTTGTTCAAGATAGCTTCCAATTTGCTCAACAAATAGTTATAGAAAATCTGAAGGAGCAATGCTACAACCAAACCACCTACTGTTGTAATCAAAGCCACTTTCATACCACCTGCAACGACTGTCGGAGAAATATCACCAACCTGTTCGATTTTATCGAACGCCATGATCATACCAACTACAGTACCCAAGAATCCCAAAGATGGAGCCATAGCGATAAACAATGTAATCCAAGACAAGTTCTTTTCCAACAAACCGCCCTGTACACCACCGTAAGAAACGATTGATTTTTCAACTACATCGATACCCTGATCCATTCTCATCAAGCCCTGATATGCAATTGAAGCGATAGGACCGCGAGTGTCACGAGCTACAGCTTTAGCGCCTTCAACGTCGCCTCTTTCCAAAGCTTCTTCAATACCTTTTAACAATTTGTCAGAGTTAGTTTCTGCCAAGTTCAAATAGATGATTCTTTCCAAGCAGAATGCCAAACCGAAGATCAATGCGATAGCTATCAAGCTCATGAAGTCAGCACCACCTTCGATAAATTTAGTTTTCAACGCCTGGTGCATACCACCTTCGACAACAGCTTGTTCTGCTTCCTGAGCGAACGCTACAGCAGAAGTACCAAGGGCGCACAAGCCCAAAAATGCTTTTGCAAAATACTTTTTCATTGTGTGTTTAATTTTAAGATTAATAATTCTCTTTTTTGTTTTTATTTTTTGTTATTAATTTTCTAATTATTCACGGTTATATCATCCTAAAACGCGGAGAGAGCGGGATTCGAACCCGCGATACGCTTTAGGCGTATACACGCTTTCCAGGCGTGCCTCTTCAACCACTCGAGCATCTCTCCAGATGCCAATCCTCTTTAAAACGGCTGCAAAATACGAAAAATTTCCCAATTGCAATCATTTCAGTGCACAAATCTATATTTTTTGATTGATATATCCATCATATCTTAGCAAGAAATTTCGCACTATTTTAATTTTATCGAATTATACCGGAAATTTAACACTCTTAAACAAGTGTTCTGTGTTCACTTTCGTTATTTCAGATACTTTTTCAAGGGGAATATCAAAAATTTGTGCTATCTTTTCAGCCGTTTTCCATATATAGACGGGTTCATTACGCTTCCCTCTATAAGGCACGGGGGCCAAATATGGTGCATCAGTTTCCAATAATATTCTATCTAACGAAACAGACTTTAAAGTTTCTGACAATTTAGAGTTTTTGAAAGTAACAACACCGTTTATTCCTATTTTAAAATTTTCCAGTTTTTTCACTTCCTCCAATTCCTCAGAATTACCTGTAAAACTATGGAAAACTCCATAAAGATTTTCCGCACCGACTTTATAAATACTGTCAAAAACCTCCGGGAAAGCATCTCTGGTATGAATCGCTACAGGCAAATCCAAGTCTTTACTCCAACGAAGCTGCTCCTCAAAAACAATCTTCTGTTCTTTTAGATATGTCTTATCCCAATACAAATCTATACCAATTTCTCCAATTGCACAATACTTTCTCTTTCCAAGCCATTTTTCAGTTTCAGATAATGCTTTTGCATAATCGGAATCTACACTTGTCGGATGAAATCCCATCATTGGAAACAAATATTCCGGATAACGGTCACAAATATTATGCATTCGCTCAATAGTTGTTGTATCCACATTTGGCAACAATAATGCGCATATACCAGACTCTTCCGCCTGTTTCAAAAGGCTATCCTGTTCCGGATCAAAATCCTCAAGATATATATGATTATGAGTATCTATTATCTTCATACATCAAGACTTTCGAAACATCAGACGTGAAACCACATCTTTCAGCACATCCAATTTACTTGATTCAACTTTAAGAGCTGAAAGATTATTCATTGCCAAATTATAATACTCTTGCATTTTATCTTCAGAAAGTTTCTTCAAGCCTATTTCATTGTATATAGCAGTAACAGCAGCAATCTTCTCTTCCGGTTTACAGGATTTAGCCCCAATCCATTTGTTTAACTCTGCCAACTGTTTCTCATCAGCCAAACGGAAAGCATTAATTAGCAAGAAAGTCTTTTTATCACACAAGATATCACCGCCTATGTTTTTACCGAATGTTTCAGTATCTCCATATACATCCAACAAATCATCCTGCAACTGGAAAGACAATCCTATATTTATACCGAACTGATACAAATTTTCAGCATCTTCTTTTGGAGCGTCGGCAAGTATTGCACCAACTTTCAAACTGCAAGCAAGCAAAACTGCAGTCTTCAAACGAATCATTTCGATATATTCTTCTTCCTTGACGTCATCCCGAGTTTCAAACTCCATGTCATATTGTTGCCCTCCACATATTTCAGCTGCAGTTTGAGTGAACAAATCCAAAACTTCTTTCAAACAAGCACCAGGAGTTTCAGCCATCAGTTTATAAGCGGCTATAAGCATTGCGTCGCCAGACAAAATAGCTGTATTAGCATTCCAAACTTTATGCACTGTTGGTTTGTTACGACGCTTGTCTGCCTGATCCATCAAATCATCATGCAACAATGTAAAATTATGAAACACTTCCAATCCTATTGCCGGACGGATTGCCTGCTCTACGTCATCTTTATATATATTATATGCCATAAGGACCAACGCAGGTCTGATGCGTTTTCCGCCTAACGACAATATATATTCTACAGGTTCATATAGACTTTTTGGAGGATACACGAATTCCAGATTCCTAACTTCGTGTTCTATCTTTTCCAGAATTTCATTAAATGTATACATAGCTAAAACATATTATAACAAAAAAGGCTGCCTTTATGCAGCAGCCTTTTTATATTTATACTTTCTGTAATATTATTGCAGACGGAACATTACCGGTACTGTATATTTTACACGTACTGGTTTACCACGCTGTTTACCTGGTTTCCATTTAGGCATTGTACTCAACACGCGTACAGCTTCTTTGTCCAATGATGGGTCAACACCACGCAACACTTCAATATCAACGATTGAACCGTCTTTGTTAACAACGAATGCACAAACTACACGTCCTTGAATACCGTTTTCCTGAGCAATTACAGGATATTTGATATTCTTAGCCAAGAATTTCAACAAACCCTGCAAACCTCCATCAGGGAAGTCAGGCATTTCTTCTACAACTGTAAAGATCTGCTGTGCAGCTTCTTCTTCTTCTTCTTCAACTACTGGAGCCACAAAAGTCTGAGTCTGAGCTTCTGTCTGGCTATCTTCTGAAGTTACGATTTCCTGCTGTTCCAACTCAACATCGTCATCCACAACATTCAACACTTCAGTTACAACTGGTGCTGCTGGTGGTGGTGGTGGTGGTGGAGTGTTTTCCTGTCTCGTAATTTCAATTTCTTCTTCAGCGATAATGTCTGCTACGCCTTCGTCAGCAGTTACAACCTGGACATCGCGTGTTCCCCATTCGAAACCAACGAACAGAACAGCCAAACCGACAACCATACCCATAAGTACACCCAGGGTTTTGGTCTTTTCCAGATCCGCTTTCGGTGATTTTTTAATTTCCATAAATATGTTTTATTTATTAAATAAAAGAATTAGCATTTATTCTTGACAAAAATACTAATAATTTTGAATATGCAACAATTTCATATTCTTTTTTTATTGTTTTGGACAATAAAAATATATCACATCGGCTTTTTCATTGACTAGATACAAAAAAAACGAAAACATAGAAGACACAAAGGTAAATAGCAATCAACTAATCAACCCTGTATTTTCTATGTTTCCGTATTTTATAATAATATTCCGTGAAACGAATTAGAATTCTGCGTTTTTCGGAGTACGAGGGAACGGAATTACATCACGGATATTAGCCATACCTGTTACGAACAACAGAAGACGTTCGAAACCAAGACCGAAACCTGAATGAGGCACAGTTCCGAAACGGCGAGTATCCAAATACCACCACATATCTTTCATTGGTATTCCCAATTCTTCGATACGAGTAAGCAACTTGTCATAGCTTTCTTCACGTTCAGAACCACCGATAATTTCACCGATTTTCGGGAACAAAACGTCCATAGCACGCACTGTCTTTCCGTCTTCATTCTGTTTCATATAGAATGCTTTGATTTCTTTCGGATAGTCAGTAAGGATTACCGGTTTCTTGAAGTGGTCTTCAACCAAATATCGTTCGTGCTCAGAAGCCAGGTCAACTCCCCAATATACCGGGAATTCGAACTGCTTGCCATTAGCTACAGCTTCTTCCAGAATCTTGATACCTTCAGTGTAAGTCAATCTGACGAACGAATCCTTCAATACGCCCTGAAGACGTTCGATCAAACCTTTATCGAACATATCGTTCAAGAATTTGATATCATCCATACAGTTGTCCAAAGCCCACTGAACGCAATATTTGATAAATTCTTCAGCCAGCTCCATATTGTCGTTGATATCATTGAAGGCAACTTCCGGCTCAATCATCCAGAACTCAGCCAAGTGGCGTGGAGTGTTTGAGTTTTCAGCACGGAAAGTAGGACCAAATGTATAAATCTGACCTAATGAAGTAGCAGCCAACTCACCTTCCAACTGACCTGAAACAGTAAGGCTTGCCTGTTTGCCGAAGAAATCACCGTCATATATGATAGAACCGTTTTCGTCCTTCTTCATATCATAAAGGTTCATTGTTGTCACCTGGAACATCTGTCCGGCTCCTTCACAGTCAGAAGCTGTGATAATCGGAGTATGGAAATAGAAGAAACCTCTATCGTGGAAGAACTTGTGAATAGCATAAGCCATATTGTGACGAATGCGGAAAATTGCACCGAATGTGTTTGTACGAGGACGCAAGTGAGCAATCTCGCGCAAGAACTCCATAGAGTGTCCTTTCTTCTGAAGAGGATATGTGTTAGGATCAGCTGTACCGTAGATTTCAATTTCAGTTGCCTGAATTTCTACGTTCTGTCCTTTTCCCTGCGACTGAACCAAAACACCGTTTACACTGATACTAGCTCCGGTTGTTATAGGTTTAAGGAAATCTTCACCCAACTTTTCTACATCAACAACAATCTGAATATTATTAATTGTTGAACCATCGTTCAATGCAATAAAACTAACCTGTTTGCTGCCACGACGAGTACGCACCCAGCCTTTGACATTAACTGTAGAGCCATAAGCTTCGCTTTTAAGCAAATCTACAATTTTTGTTCTTTTTACTAATTCCATATTATTTCTGAAAATTGGAAACTGAAAACCGAAAGTTGAAAATCAAACGAGAAAAATCTCTGCTTCAATTTTCAACTTTCACTTTTCAATTTAATACGTTTTTTTATTCAAATGCCCCCATTCTCAAGGCGTTCACTTCTTTTTCATTCAAATAGCGCCATTTACCGCGAGCAAGATTTTTCTTAGTCAAACCTGCAAAGTAAACGCGGTCAAGCTTAACAACATGATAACCCAAAGATTCGAAAATACGACGTACGATACGGTTGCGTCCTGAGTGAATTTCTATACCAACCTGAGTCTTGTCTGTTTCGCTTGCATAGCTGATTGCGTCTGCATGGATTTCACCGTCTTCCAATTCAAGACCGTTTGCGATTTTCTCCATATCTTCAACAGACACATTCTTATCCAACCAAACGTGGTAAATCTTTTTCTTCTTGAATGAAGGATGAGTCAACTTTGAAGCCAAATCACCATCATTAGTAAGCAAAAGGACACCGGTTGTGTTGCGGTCAAGACGGCCAACCGGATAGATACGTTCCGTACAAGCATTCTTAACCAAATCCATAACAGTCAGTCTTTCCTGTGGATCGTCAGAAGTTGTAACACAGTTCTTCGGTTTGTTCAAAACGATATACACTTTGCTTTCGATATGTACTTCCTTATCATTGAACAATACAACATCAGAACGTGTAATCTTAGTTCCCAATTCTGTTACCACTTCTCCGTTCACCTTGACAGCACCTTTCTGGATAAACTCATCAGCCTCACGACGAGAGCATACACCGGCATTTGAAAGGAACTTGTTCAAACGGATTGGTTCATTAGGATCTGCCAACACTTCCTTATACTTAAGCTGCTTCTGGAAATTGTACTTGGCATTTGGATTGTAATCACCTGTGCGGCGGTTGTTGTTCGGGCGACGGTTGTTGTTTCCGCCTCTCATGTTTCCACCATTGTTACGTCCGTATCCTCCATTGTTGCCATAGCCACCACGGTTGTTGCCATAAGCATTGTTACCGTAGCCATTGTTGTTGCCATATGGACGAGGCTGACGCATGTTGTTTCCGCGCATATCATTATTATATGACACACGAGAATCACCAACGCGAGGTCTTCTTTTCTTTACATTATTAGTATTATCAGCGTTTACAACATCTCCTTCAGGAGTTGCGGAATAAGCTCTTCCCGGTCTTTCGTCATAATTGTTGTTATTGAAAGACTGGCGGTTGTTGTATCCACCGTTATTGTATCCACCGTTGTTATTATACGAACGGTTTCCGTAAGACTGGCGATTGTCGTAACCACCATTCATATTGTTGCCATAGTTATTACGCTGGCGGTTGTTGTTGTAACCACCGTTGTTATAACCATAACCACCCTGGCGATTATTCTGGCGGTCGCCATATTCGCCATACTGACGGTTGTAACCACCCTGTGACGGACGGTTAAAACTTCTTCTTTCATAATTTCCTTCAGGTCGGTTATATCCCTGATTATAAGATCTTCTTTCACCTTCCTGCTCTGAATTTTCTCTTCTGATACCTGGCATCGCTTTTCTTGGACGCTGCTGTGCTTCGTCTCTTTCTTCTGTACTCATTGTTTTAGATTGAATAAAAAAATTAATAATAATAACCTCACGGTTACCTGTTGTAAATTCCAAGAATGAAAACCGAGAATTGAAAAAGTCCTAGTTTATTTTGCTTTTTACGGTTTTCTCAATTATCCAATTCCCGATTTCCAATTCAAAAATTCACGTTACATTCCCGTATAATTATGTGGTGTTATCGCCTTCAATTCTGCTTTCACAGCATCACTCACCTGCAATGTATCAATAAAATCACTGATAGACTGCTGTGTGATGCCTTCGTTTGTGCGAGTCAAAGCCTTCAATGCTTCGTATGGCTTCGGATAACCTTCGCGACGCAAAATCGTCTGGATACCTTCAGCCACAACAGCCCAACAATTGTCGAGGTCTGCATATAGGGCTTTTTCGTTAAGCAACAACTTGCCCAAACCTTTCAGCATGCTCTTGAAAGCAATTTCGATGTGAGCCATCGGAACGCCTACGTTGCGCAACACCGTAGAGTCTGTCAAGTCGCGCTGCAAACGCGATACCGGCAATTTTGTAGCCAAATGCTCCAAAATAGCATTTGCCATACCCAAATTACCTTCTGCATTTTCGAAGTCGATAGGATTTACTTTATGAGGCATAGCTGACGAACCAACTTCACCAGCTTTGATTTTCTGCTTGAAATATTCCATTGAGATATACTGCCAGAAATCGCGGTTCAAGTCAATCAGGATTGTATTGATGCGTTTCAAACCGTCGAAGATAGCAGCCAAATTATCATAGTTGGAAATCTGAGTTGTCCACTGCTCACGCTGCAAGCCAAGCACATCATTCACGAAATGATTTCCGAATGCTTTCCAATCGCTCTCTGGATATGCCACATGGTGCGCATTGAAATTACCAGTTGCTCCACCGAACTTAGCAGAGATTGGAGTTGCCTTAAGCAAAGCCAACTGCTGTTTTAATCGGTAAACGAACACCATCACTTCCTTGCCCAAGCGCGTAGGAGAAGCCGGCTGCCCGTGAGTTTTTGCCAACATCGGGATATTCATCCAATTGTTGGCATAACCTTCCAACGTATCTATCACTTCCTGCAAGCCAGGATAATATACATTTTCCAATGCTTCCTTTATTGACAATGGAACTGAGGTATTGTTGATATCCTGTGAAGTCAGTCCGAAGTGGATGAATTCATGGAATTTTTCTGCCAAGAAATGGTCTGTTTTCTCTTTGATAAAATATTCTACAGCTTTGACATCATGGTTAGTTACTTTTTCGATGTCTTTAACGCGCATAGCGTCTTCTTCCGAAAAATTCTGATAAACGGCACGAAGTCCGGCTTTGACTTCTTCCGTATTCATATCTGCCAACTGTGGAAGATATTCAGACAAGGTAATCAAATACTCAATTTCTACTCGTACTCTATATTTTATCAGAGCTAATTCTGAAAAATATTCGGCCAGATTTTCGGCCTTGTTTCTATATCGCCCATCAACCGGCGAAATGGCTGTAAGTGTTGATAGTATCATATATAAGTATTTAGTTCTTCAGTTCTTAAGTTTTTGAGTTTGTATGTTTATAAGTTTATGTTTTAATCCAGCTAAAAACTCAAAAACTTATAAACTAATAAACTAACAAACTTACATTAATATATAAGCGACGACAAAGTTAATGCTTTTATTGTATTTATTCACCTAAAGCTGTCAGTATTTGTGTTTTTTCTTGTTTTTTTAAAGAAAATGCACTCGGTTTTTCCTACTGTCAGGAATTTGATGCTTATGAAATATTTTTTTCATATATTGTGAAACAAAAATTTCATATATTATGAAAATCTTTTTTCATCACAATGAAAATTTTGTTTCATATATTATGAAAAAAGTTTTCCAAGGCATAGAAATACGATGAAAATGTAAATATTTACATACCAGCTATATAATATTTTTGTATTTTTACGCGGAATCCAAAATTTATTTTTTACCAAAAAAAGTTTGCAGAAAATTTGGAGATATAAAAAAAAGCCGTACCTTTGCACCGTCTTAAAGAGATAAGACGAACAAAAACTTAATGAAGTTTGAAAAGGGCGTTTAGCTCAGCTGGTTCAGAGCATCTGCCTTACAAGCAGAGGGTCGGCGGTTCGAATCCGTCAACGCCCACTTTTCAAAAAAGAAATCCGATTAATCGGGCGTTTAGCTCAGCTGGTTCAGAGCATCTGCCTTACAAGCAGAGGGTCGGCGGTTCGAATCCGTCAACGCCCACTTCCAAAAAAGAAATCCAAATTAATCGGGCGTTTAGCTCAGCTGGTTCAGAGCATCTGCCTTACAAGCAGAGGGTCGGCGGTTCGAATCCGTCAACGCCCACTTCCAAAAAGCAATCATCAACTTGATGATTGCTTTTTTTATTTTCTATTTATCCAAAACAGATATTTCATTATCTCTTTTCCATAAAAAAGTATTAACTTTCCGCTCATAAAAACAACAAGCAAGACTTATCCATATTTAAATAAGCGAATACCATGAAACGTGTCATTACAAGCATAAGTTTCGCCATTGGCATTGCATGCTCCTGCATCAATTCGGAAGCATGCACCTCAATAATTATAACAGGCAAAGCAACTCCGGACGGAAGACCGCTGATGTGGAAGCACCGCGACACCAGTGTGGACTACAATCATATCGTATTTGAAAAAGGCGAGAAATATAATTTCATCGGGCTTGCCAACAGCAATAACGACGGAGATATATGGATGGGCACAAACGAATGTGGTTTCTCGATAATGAACACAGCTTCATACAATCTTAAGGACGATGATGTGGAAGTTATGGACCACGAAGGAAAGGTCATGAAACGCGCACTTGAGATTTGTAAAACAGCCGGAGATTTTGAAAATTTCCTTGACACACTCTCCCGCCCTATGCGCGTGGAAGCAAACTTCGGCGTGATTGATGCTCACGGCGGTGCTGCATATTATGAGACAAACAACACACGCTATTACAAAAAAGACGCAAACGACAGCAATCTGGCGCCGGACGGTTATCTGATTTATACGAACTTCTCGTTTGAAGGCCGCAAGGACGAAGGTTATGGTTTTGTAAGATACGAAAGCGCCAAGAAGATTTTCAAAGATATGAAAGAAAAAGGATTTACTCCGAAGAATATATTCACAGATGCATCCGCATCTTTCTATCATAGCTTGATGAAAACAGATTTGAAGAATCCCGAACAAAGCCCCAACAGACTAACTTCGGGCTGGGCAGTTGAACAGGATTTTATTCCGCGAAACGAAAGTACGGCTTCAATCGTAATACAAGGTGTTAAAGAAGGAATGAATCCGGAACTCACCACAATGTGGACCGAACTTGGTTATCCACCTGCAGCAATCGCCGTTCCTTTGTTCGTGAAAATGGGAGAAAATCTTCCTAAATTGGTTTCGTATGACGAAAACTACAAAACAGCCCCACTTTGCTATTTCGCCACAGAAGTAAAAAAGCAGGCTTATCCCATACATAAGGGAAACGGACAGAAATATATACATTGGGAATTGTTCTGGAACGACAATGGCAACGGTTCACTCCAGATAATCGAGCCTTTCAGGGAAAAGGTTTATGATATGTTCCAGTCATGCCAGGATGAATGGGGAAACAAATCTCTTAATCTTGATAAAATATATTCTATCTATCAGAGCGTTGAAACCGTTATTGATGATTGCTATGACAGATTGATTAATTGACGGAAAATTACATTAATTTCACAACTTATTAATATCTTGAAAAATATGAAAAAGACCTATTGTGTTATCAAACAGGCTTTATGCCTGGTGGCATTTGCTCTTCTGGCAGCATGTTCGTCATCACCGGAAGGAGAATTGCTGGGCAGTTCCACTGACAAGAACTGGAACTGGGAAGGAAGTGTTGAAGTGAAAGACGGTGTTGTATCTGTTTCCAAAAACACACAAATGATTCTTGCTTCAGGGAATTACAAGAACTTCGAGCTGGAAATGGAATTACAGACAGTGGACAACGGCAAAGGCTATATTCAGTTCCATACGGACAACACACTATCAAAAGGATATAAAATTGCTATAAACAACGACCGCAACGACCAGCAGTGGTGGAGAATGACAGGCAGTCTTCTGTCTGTGCGCAACCTTGCAAAGAGTTTCGCTCGCGACAATGAATGGTTTAAAATGCGTCTCCATGTTAACGGACAGAATATTGCCGTTTATATCAATGATAACCCGGTTGTAGAATATGTCGAACCGGCACAGCCATATCGTATTTCACCGAACGAGAATGCACGTATTTCAAACGGTACTCTTGCCGTGGTAAGTAACGGAGACGGAAAGATTCAGTTCAAATCAATGAAAGTCACTTCATTGCCAGAGAACAAAGCAGACGCCAATTTCCCGGTTGTTGCCCTCGACGAGCAGAAAGACCCAATTATCAAATTGCATCAGGAAGATTTCCCTGTATTGGATTATCATGTTCACCTGAAAGGTGGTCTTACAAAAGAAAGAGCTGCTCAGCAGTCACGACAGACAGGTATAAATTATGCCATTGCTCCTAACTGCGGACTTAAATTCCCGGTTACTACAGACCAGGATATATATAATTTCATCGACACAATGCGCACACAGCCTTTCATCCTTGCAATGCAGGCAGAAGGACGCGAGTGGCTTACTCTTTTCTCAGAAAAGGCACGCGGTGAATTTGACTATATTTTCAGCGACGCTCTTACATTCTTCGACAACAAGAACCGCCGTACTCGCCTTTGGATTAACGACGAAGTATGGATTGAAAACGAAGAAAAATATATGGATTTGATTGTGGAGAAAAGCTGTGCTGTAATGGAAGAACCTATTGATATCTTCGTAAATCCGACATTCCTGCCGGAACAGATGAACGACCGTTACGACCAGTTCTGGACAGACGCCCGTATCGACAAATTTGTTGCAGCTTTGGTTAAAAACGGAAAAGCTCTGGAAATAAACGAACTTTATAAAATCCCGAGCAAGAAGATTATCATGAAGGCTAAGGAAGCCGGCGTAAAATTCACATTCGGCTCAAACAATGTAACTCCAGATGTCAGTGATTTAGGTTACAGCCTGAAGATGAAAGAAGAATGCGGACTGACTGCGGAAAATATGTATAAACCGAAGGTTAAGAGATAAATATGAGGAAACAAGTTGACGAGGGAACAAGTTGACAAGGTCAGGACACCTGTAATTTCACGAATTATTATCCAAAAATCTTGTTAACTTGTCTTCTTGTCAACTTGTTTCTGATATCTTTTTAACCATATCTGTCGAGTAATTTACAGAACTAAAGTAATAAACAAATATATTCATGAAAGCAATCCTCCTAATATCCACTTTTATGGTGTGCGCTTTTGCTGGAGCACAGCAAAGTCAGAAGCGTTCTCTCCAATTTATAGTAAACAAGGAGGGAAAGCTTACTGCAGTCCCGGAATTCAAGGAACCTGGAGAAATATACATTCCTGAAGCTTCATACAAAACTTACACACCTTCAAACGTACAGATTGAAAAGATAAGTCTGGTTCAGAAAAACTTCACATCTCCTTATTTGCCAGTGTTTGCCGAAAGGCCAATGGATATGAATGTCCTTTCGGAAGCCTATGAACCTTTCTTCAACATATATACACCGATGCTGAGAAGAGTTTCGCCTATGGCTTTGGATTTCGATGAATATGCAATCTATCCTGTCGGAGTAAACGGCGCATTTATGGTGAACGGACGGCAATTTTCCTGGCCTGCAATCGGTGGATTAACAACAGCTGAAACTGCTATTGCATGGACAAACGAAAGACTGACAATCAGCGGAGGTATTTTTGCAGGACGATATTACAGCCCTTATGTAAGTTCTCCCGGATTTATAGGAGGAATCAATATAAACACAAGATACGAAGTGAACGACTGGCTCGCACTACGGACATGGGGACAATATTCTTACTCCAACAATAATGGTAAAGACCCATTTCTGCAGATGAATCCATTGCTGAATCAGACTAATATAGGAGGAGCTGTAGAATTCAAAGTTGGCGACAATGTAGGTTTCGGCATTGGTGTGAACTTCCAAAGAAATACATTCAACAACCAATTTGAAAGACAATATATTTTCTATCCTGATTTCGGAGTAGGAAACGATAATATCAAATTTGGAATAGGTGGAGGAAGATAATAGAAAAAGTTAACAAGGCTTCAGAGACAAGTTAACAAGGTCAAAACACCTGCAACTTTACAATTTATCATCTAAAAACCTTGTTAACTTGTCTTCTTGTCAACTCGTCAACTTGTCAACTTGTTATCTAAAATTAAGCTTGCGAAACTCAAACAAACTCACAAACTTAAAAACTCAAATCAATACGGACGGAAACCGATAATCTGACGAACTTCGTTCAAAGTTTTAGCAGCACTTTCACGAGCTTTTTCAGCACCCATGCGTGCTACTTTAGCAAGAAGCTCTTCGTTGTTTCTGATATCAAGTATTTTTTCACGAATTGGAGCGCAGAAATTGTTGATATCTTCAGCCAACTGTTTCTTCATATCGCCGTAGCGAATTTCACAATTGTTGTACTTTTCGTTGAAGAAATCATATGTATCCTTTGATGATACGATTTCCATCATTGTAAACAAGTTGGCGATTGGTTCCGGCTTTACACTGTTAGGTTCAGTTGGACCTGAATCAGTGACAGCTTTCATAACCTTTTTCTTTATAGTCTTTTCGTCGTCGATAAGATAGATTGCATTTCCTTCGCTCTTACCCATCTTTCCTGAGCCATCCAATCCCGGAACTTTAACAGATTTGTCACCCAAGTGGAATGATGCAGGTTCAACGAAATATTCAACGCCATAAATCTGGTTGAAACGACGGGCAAACTTACGTGCCATTTCCATATTCTGCTCCTGGTCCTTTCCTACCGGAACTTTAACAGCTTTATGAATAATAATATCCGAAGCCATCAATGTCGGGTAAGTAAGCAAACCGGCATTAACATTATCCGGCTGTTTGCGCACTTTCTCTTTAAATGAAGTTACACGCTCCAATTCACCAAGATAAGCGTTCATATTGAGATAAAGATATAGCTCAACAACTTCAGGAACATCACTCTGAATATATATCGTAGCCTTCTCAGGATCGATACCACAAGCCAAATATTCAGACAATATAGTTTTAACACTATTTCGAATATTATCCGGATGCGGATGTGTTGTCA
The DNA here is from genome assembly GCA_949295065.1 of uncultured Parabacteroides sp. Taxonomy (GTDB): domain Bacteria; phylum Bacteroidota; class Bacteroidia; order Bacteroidales; family Tannerellaceae; genus Parabacteroides. The sequence goes on from CASFJQ010000005.1 coordinate 42,587, forward strand.
GAGAATGCCAATCAGCAATAAAGAAAAAGCAATTGTATTCATTTTGCATTTGCAAAAAACTCTTTACTGCACCAAAGTAATTTCCCAAATGGAGATTACCTGTAGGACGGATTCCACTTACTACTGTTTCCATTGTTATTTATATAGTTTATAATTTATTATTTCTCAAACTATTTTCCAGTATTGACAATTAATCTGGCAAAAAGTTATTATAACAACAATCTTGGTTTACCTTTATTTTTAAGAGAAACAAGTAAAACCATATTCAAATAGGTGCAAATATAGTGAAAGGTGAGTGGAGAGCAAAATAAAAAACTTGTTTTTGATTTTGCTATTCCGAACCGCATCCTATATTATCCAAATATAGTGAATAAATGTATTAAAAACAGAAAACCAAAGAAAACAACAACACAAAACATTATATTTGCTTATGAACTAAATTTTCAAACTTGTTATGAGAAAGATTTTATTAATTACACTTGTGGTGGCATTCCTTTCATCTTGCCAGACAAAAGAATCATATATTAGCAGTCTGAACGAGTTCATCGAAGACGTTAAAAACGATTGTGCCAACTATACAGATAAAGATTGGGAAAGAGCAGACAAAAAGCTCGAGAAATTAACAAAAGAAACATACAAAGAGTTTGCAGAAGAACTTTCTTTTGAAGAGAAAAAGGAAGTTGCAAAATGCCAGACCGCTTATGCGGCAATGAAAGCAAAAGCCGGAATAAAAAACATGAGCAAAAACATTGAAGAAGCTGCAAAAAAACTGGATGAAGCAATGAAAGAATAAAGCTTTGTCAACGTAAAAAACTTTAAGTCTCAAACTTTGAGGTTTCCACAAAAAGCGTTATCTTTGCATAAATTTGTTTGAATTATACATGAATAGAAAAAATTACACGCACGAACAGTCTATTTCCGCCGGTAAGAAATCGGAAATGGAGTATTTATTTTCTATTTTCACGATATTTATTAGGTAATATTAAATGCGTTAGTTATTTTTACTAGCGCATTTTTTTTGTATTTTCATCATATAAAAAATATTGTAATATAATTATACATAAACAAAACATTCAAAATTACTATGTCTAGAAGCGGTATTAAAAAAGTGATTGTTCTTGGCTCCGGTGCTTTGAAAATCGGACAGGCTGGAGAATTTGACTATTCAGGTTCACAAGCTCTGAAAGCTCTGAAAGAAGAAGGTATCAGCACAGTGTTGCTAAACCCGAACATCGCTACAATCCAAACGTCAGAAGGAGTGGCAGACAAAGTTTACTTCTTGCCTATCACTCCATATTTTGTGGAAGAAGTTATCAAGAAGGAACAACCTGATGGCATCTTGCTGGCTTTCGGTGGTCAGACTGCGCTTAATTGTGGTACGGAATTATACACAAGCGGGACTTTGGCCAAATATGGCGTTAAGGTTTTAGGAACTTCTGTTGAAGCAATCATGTACACAGAAGACCGCGACTTGTTTGTAAAGAAACTTAACGAAATCGAAATAAAAACTCCGGTAAGCCAAGCTGTGGAAAATATGGAAGATGCTGTTGCCGCAGCTCACAAAATTGGTTTCCCGATTATGATTCGTTCAGCTTATGCACTAGGTGGCATGGGTAGCGGTATATGCAAAGACGAAGCTGAATTGCGTGAATTGGCAGAAAGTGCCTTTGCTTATTCGCCACAGATTCTTGTTGAAGAATCTCTTAAAGGCTGGAAAGAAATCGAATTTGAAGTTATCCGCGACAAAAACGACCATTGCTTCACTGTTGTAAGCATGGAAAATGTTGACCCGCTTGGCGTACACACAGGTGAAAGTATTGTTGTTGCTCCGACTTGCTCTTTAACAGATGCGGAACTTCAGATGCTTCAGGATTTGTCAATCCAGACAATCCGCCACTTGGGTATCGTCGGAGAATGTAACATCCAGTATGCATTCAACTCAGAAACAAACGACTATCGTGTTATCGAAGTTAACGCTCGTTTGAGCCGTTCTTCAGCTTTGGCATCAAAAGCATCAGGATATCCTTTGGCATTCGTTGCAGCTAAACTGGCATTAGGCTATGGATTGGATGAAATTGGAGAAATGGGAACTCCTAACTCTGCATACAAAGCTCCGGAAGTTGACTATATGATTGTCAAGATTCCTCGTTGGGACTTGACAAAATTCGCAGGCGTTGACCGTAAAATCGGTTCAAGCATGAAATCTGTAGGTGAAATCATGTCAATCGGTAAGAGCTTCGAAGAAATCATGCAGAAAGGTCTCCGTATGATTGGTCAGGGAATGCATGGTTTCGTTGGAAACAACGACCTTGAGTTTGAAGATTTGGACTATGAATTGGCTAATCCTACTGACTTGAGAATCTTTGCTGTTGCTAAAGCTTTGGAAAGTGGTTATACAGTAGAAAGAATTCATGAACTTTCAAAAATCAACCAGTGGTTCTTGAATAAACTTAAGAACATTGTTGATTACACAAAAGTATTAAGCCTTTATTCTAAGATTGAAGACCTTCCGGAAGATGTATTGAGAGAAGCAAAACGCTTAGGTTTCTCCGATTTCCAGATTGCACGCTATGTTGAAAATCCTAAAGGCAACATGGAAAAAGAAAATATCCGTGTGCGCGCATTACGTAAGAAACTGGGCGTATTGCCAAGCGTAAAACGTATCAACACAGTAGCTTCAGAACATCCAGAACTGACAAATTACCTGTATTTGACATACGATGGCAGCGAACACGATATTCCTTTCTATCATACTGAAAAGAACGTAATTATCCTTGGTTCCGGAGCTTACCGCATCGGTTCGTCAGTTGAGTTCGACTGGTGTTCAGTAAATACTGCTCAGACAGCAAGAAAACTTGGCTACAAGGCTGTGATGATAAATTACAATCCTGAAACTGTATCAACAGACTATGATATGTGTGACAGATTGTATTTCGATGAATTGTCTTACGAACGTGTATTAGATGTTATCGACCTTGAAATGCCTAAGGGCGTTGTAGTTTCTGTAGGTGGTCAGATACCTAATAACCTGGCAATGAAGCTTCACCGTCAGCAGGTTCCAATTTTGGGAACTTCTCCTCTATCAATCGACCGTGCTGAAAACCGTCATAAATTCTCAGCAATGCTTGATTCTCTTGGAATCGACCAGCCTCGTTGGGCAGAATTGACAAGTATGGAAGAAATCGACGACTTCATTGCAAAAGTTGGTTTCCCAGTATTGATTCGTCCATCTTACGTTCTTTCCGGTGCAGCAATGAATGTTTGCCACACTAAAGAACAGATGATTGAATTCCTCGGACTGGCAGCTAAAGTATCAAAAGAATACCCAGTTGTTGTTTCTGAATTCTTACAGGGAACAAAGGAAATCGAATTCGATGCTGTTGCAAAAAATGGCGAAGTTGTTGAATATGCTATTTCAGAACACGTTGAGTTTGCAGGAGTTCACTCTGGTGACGCAACTTTGGTTTTCCCGGCTCAGAAAATTTACTTCGAAACTGCACGCCGTATCAAGAAAATTGCAAAGACAATCGCTAAAGAACTTAACATCAGTGGTCCGTTCAATATCCAGTTCCTGGCCAAGAACAATTTCGTTAAAGTAATCGAATGTAACTTGCGTGCTTCACGTAGTTTCCCATTTGTTTCAAAAGTTTTGAAACGCAACTTCATTGAAACTGCAACACGTATTATGCTTGATGCAGAATATACTAAACCAGACAAGAGCGCATTCGATATCGACTGGATTGGAGTAAAAGCTTCACAGTTCTCTTTCGCTCGTTTGCACAATGCTGACCCGGTATTGGGTGTTGACATGAGTTCAACTGGCGAAGTTGGTTGTATTGGTGACGACTTCAACGAAGCACTGCTTTCAGCTATGATTGCTGTTGGTAATAAGATTCCTAAGAAGAACATCCTTGTTTCTTCAGGTGCAGCCAAGAGCAAAGTAGATTTGTTGGAACCTTGTCGCGTTCTTGACGGTAAAGGCTATACAATCTATGCCACTGCCGGAACTGCAAAATTCTTGAATGACAACGGAATCAAAGCTACTGCTGTTTGCTGGCCGGACGAAAACGGAGATTTGAATATCATGGATATGTTCAGCAAGCATGTTTTTGAACTTGTTGTAAATATTCCTAAAGACCATTCAAAACGTGAGTTGACCAATGGTTACAAGATTCGCCGCGCTGCTATCGACCATAATATTCCTTTGATTACAAATGCAAGATTGGCTAGCGCCTTTATCAATGCATTCTGTGAAATGAAGATGGAAGATATCCAGATTAAGAGCTGGCAGGAATATAAATAAGAACTTGACAAGGATTCAGAGACAAGTTGACGAGAAAGAGTTAAATCAAAAACAAGTTTTTTATTTTGCTCTGCACTTGCCTTTATTTATCTTTGCAATATGAATCTGTAGCGACAGGTTAATAAAAGCCTGTCGCTATTTTTATCTTTATTCTAATGCGTTTTTGGTGTAAAATATTATGTGCTGTGTTTTTCAATTTTCTTGCCATTAATAATTTCTTTATTAAAGGCGAGGAAAATATGTCTGTTTTTATACAAAACTACACCATAAACGAATATAACGCCAGTTGCCAAAATTGGGGATTGGCGGTCTCTCCCGACGGTATTTTATACGTTGCAAATAATTCCGGTCTTCTTGCTTTCAATGGCAACAGCTGGGAACTCTACAAAATGCCTGACAACAGTGCTATATACAAAATAAACTACAAGGATAACAAAATTTACACAGGAGGAGAAACTACTGACGGATTCTGGACTAAAGATGAATTCGGACAAATGAAATTTACTCCTCATGAGGGGAAATATCCAGATACAGTATTCAACAAAACATATAGGAAAGTCAATATTCCAAAAGAAATTGAAGATACTCAGGTAAGCGTATTGGCAACATCCAAGAATCTTAATTTCATAGGAACAGAAACAGACGGCCTATATATTACAAACAATGATAACAAAATAATATATCATATTTCAACACAAAACCAGTTGCAAGACAATGTGGTAAGGGACATCTGTGTCCAGGACGAAAATCTTATATGGCTTGCACTTGACAACGGTATCACACAAATTGACATAAATCCTCCTCTTTTTATGCTTGGACGCAGAAGTGTTATCGGGCAATTGCTACAGGCTAAACTCCAAGATGATATTCTTGTAATCAAAACTAACCGAGGATATTTTAAAAGGACATTGAAACCAAGCGATATTTTCGTCCCTGCTGAAAAAGAAGATACAACAATATTTCTTCAAACTGATGTTAATGAGAATAAGCAAATAAGCGATTTCACATTCAACAAGTCAGAATCAGAAACAATCCTGCATAATCCACAAGCTATTTATAATGCCACAGAAGATTTATATTGGATTATAAACAACAACGAAGCCGGTTTGATTAATTTCGATGAAAGTAATAATACTATACTAAAGTGCCGCTTCCTGTTTGACAATTATAATCTTAATCTGGCTACACGTGGTCAACAGATTATTTCACTGAACGACTCTTTAAGTGCTGTATCAACAATGCAAGGAACTTTTCTGCTTGATATCAGAAAAATAATCTCAAATTCCATAAGTCTGACTATGCCATCTTTCAGTCAAGTGAATTATATTGACAAAAATGGAATTCACCAATTAGAGCCAGATACCAACTATATTTCGCTCCCATATAATTTTCAGGAACTGAATATTTTTGTAGAAACTACAATATTCACTCCCAACCACCAATTCAGCTATAAACTGGAAGGAGTTTCAGCCGGATGGTCAAAATGGCAGAATAACGGAAAAATATCATTCCTACAGTTGCCAGAAGGAACATATGAGCTGAAAATAAGAAAATATGTCACTAAAGGTCCTTTTCCTGAGATTTCAATGATTATTGAAGTAAGACCACCATGGTATAATACCATCTGGGCATATATTATTTATATATTCATTTTATGGCTTATTATTCAATCAGCCTTACGCTACCACTTGAGAAATCTTAACAAAGAGGAAATGGCTCAGAAAGAAAAGGAGAAACAACAGGAAGAGCGTAAACTGGAACAGCTGAAAAACGAAATGCTGGAAAAAGAATTGCAAAACAAGAATAATGAACTCACTTTGCAAACTTCAGCTTTGGTCAAACGTAACCAGGCAACACAAGCTATACTTGATGAATTTGAAAAACAGAAAGAGCTTCTTGGTGACAGATATCCTAATAAAATGTACAATAAACTTCATGCTCTGATGGAAGATGCTTTGGAGAATCAGGCAGACTGGCTTCTCTTCGAATCATATTTCAACAGTGCACACCAGAATTTTCTTGACAGATTGAAAACTCGTTTTCCGGATATTACAACTGGTGATTTAAGAGTATGCTGTTTATTAAAAATGAATCTATCCACAAAAGAAATAGCTTCACTTATGAATGTATCTGTTAGAGCAATCGAACTAAGAAGATACAGATTAAGAAAAAGATTAGAACTGGATAACGAAACAAATCTTGTTGATTTCTTGATGAAATTCTAGGAATCAACACACACTTCTCATATTTCAAACACACTTTTTCAAAAATCAAATTATAGAAAACCTCCAGCAACAAATAGCTGTAAATAAATATATTATATATATAAGAAATTCAAATGAGAAAGTAATATAGCATACATCATTTGTAATATTTTTATTTGCGCAATATATGTTGTAGGGATTTTATTGACTAATAAAATTAATAATATTTGATTTGCAATGTAATCTTTAAATCACGACAGGAAAACATGGATAAACACGGAATTGAAGAAGTATTGAAACATCTCAAAAAAGATGAAATTTCACGCCGCCGTTTCTTTCAGATTTTAGCAGCAAGCGGTTTGTTATCACTTGTAAATACCGAAAAAGCTAATGCATATTCAAGTAATGCGAAAGGGAAAATTGTAATAGTTGGCGGAGGTGCTGCCGGAATAGCCATGGCTGCAAGATTGAAAAAGTGGCTATCAAATCCGGATATTACATTGATTGATCCTAGTGACAGACAATTCTATCAGCCGGGATTTACACTGATAGCTTCCGGCGTTTACGAACCAAATGAAGTTTGGAAAAAGCAGGAGGACTGCATTCCTTCCGGCATCAAATGGATTAAAGATTCCGTTGTTTCCGTTGACCCAGTGTGGAATCAAATAGTAACTAAAGCTAACGGGAAAATAGCATACGATTTTCTTGTCCTTACACCGGGACTACAAATAAATTGGGATCAGGTGGAAGGCATGTCATACGAACAACTTGGTACAGGAAACGCACATTGTATCTATGATTTTGAAGGAGCTCAAAAAACATGGAAAGCAATGAGTGAATTCGCTAAAAAAGGCGGTCGTGGTATTTACACTGATACATACACCAAGCACAAATGCGGTGGTGCTCCTAAAAAAATATGTTTGCTTACTGAGCACTACTCTCGCAAACAAGGAACAAGAGATTCTTTGGAATTGAAATATTTCAGTGCCGAAAAAGCTCTTTATGATGTCCAATTCTTCACTCCAAGATTATTGGAAATATACAATGAGAGAAATATTCCAATAACTCTCAACACAAGATTGAAAGGAATTGACACAGCAGCTAAGCAGGTTCATTTTGAAACCATCATAAAAAATGGAGATGAAAAGACAGTTACAACATCTGTTGAAGATTATGATTTCTTGCATTTCACTCCACCAATGTCTGCTCCAGACTTTGTAAAAGAAGCAGGACTTGGATTCTCAGAAGGTAAATTGGCCGATGGCGGATGGGTTATGGTAGACAAAGAAACTTTGGTTCACCAGAAATACCCGAACATAATTTCTCTTGGTGATGTTGCAGGTTTGCCAACCAGCAAAACATCAGCAGCAGCAAGAGTTCAGGTTCCTATCGCTGCTAAGAATCTGATTTCACTGATGGAAGGTAAAGAACCTGTTGAAAAATATAACGGCTATGCAGCATGCCCTATTGTTACAGACTACGGTCATGTTCTGTTATGCGAATTCGACTATAACAAAGAGCCTATGATTTCGTTCCCGTTCTCAATGCTCGATATGTCGAAAGAACAGTGGGCTGCATGGCTCCTGAAAGTATATGTGCTCAAACCTTTATATTTCTACGGAATGCTTAAAGGCTTGGCATAATTCAGATGAAAACAACTCCCTTTATTTTATATGCTAAACTAAAATTAAAACTCAAAAACAAAAAAGCCAGAACTTTAATTCGAATCCCGGTCCTGATAAGACCGGGATTCATTTTTATATACCGTAAGTTTCCAACCTCAAGTTTCACCACACTACTATTCTTTTAATTCCCAGCGAAATATTGTGATCCCACGTGATTTTCACACCTCACCCATCCCACTCCTGTATAACGGATGCTTTGACGACGCAATATTTACAATTTTCTTTTCCTCACGCAGACGCCTTAACTGCCTTATCGCAGTGGAACAGGTCAGCTTGCACAGTTGCTGGAATTTGATGCGGGTAATCGTTTCGTATTTTCTGAAATATTTGGCCAGCAATGCATCAATTTCCTCATTTGTATAGCTTTTGGAATGAAGATTGTCTTTTTTCTTTACCAGAGTGACAGTTTTCAGTTTATTCCTTATTTTCAAGCTCGGCCGGAAAGCTATGGACTTGAATTCTATTGATTCGGAACGAATCTCTTTGCTGGAACGGACAGCCGGACATTTCAATGTCATATGGAAAGAGCCGATTCCATCAAGCTGGACAGAATATCCTCTGGCAAGTTTTTCGGCTGTTATGTCGGCCAGTGCTACCAAAGCAGCTGCCACATCCGACTTGGTCAGACTGCAACGGTTTTGTATTTCCTCTGCCAAAGATTCACTGTTGACAGTTCCTTTCGGAACAACTCTTGCATGATAGCGTGTTCCTTTCTTACTATCCGACGGTTTCGGATTGGTGTAAAAATCATAATTTACAGACATAAGGCTTAAAAGTTTTTATTAGGTTTCGCAAGATGATAGATAGTTGGCAAGATACGAGTTAACGAGTTGACAAGGTTATAACACCTATAACTTTACAATTTATCATCTAAAAAACTCTTGTCAACTTGTTTTCTTGTAAACTTGCTATCTGTAAGTTGAGCTTGCAAAACTTAAGTATTTATTCTACATGTTTACAAAAACTATCTTAATCACAACTGTGACCTAATCTCGCCACAGATGTGATTTAATTTCGCCACATCTGTGACCTGATTAAGTCACGGCTGTGGAGAAACTAATTATTCAGAACAAATTTAGGAAAAAAATAGTATTAACACAATACATCTGTAATATAAAAATACCTGATGATTTTTCAGCTCAAATATTTGGAAACCCGCAAGTTAGACTATTATTTTCGCGTCATAAAACACATAAATTTATAAATATGGAATACCTTAAATTATTGATTGACGTTATTAAGAAAGTTTTGAAACAAACCAAGTCCTACCCTATCAAAGCCAATGATTTTGAGAAATGCAGGATAGAACAGCCTAATGCCACACACTCAAAAACAGCTGTGATGCTCAAATCTTTAGAGGATTTTCTGCAAGGGAACTACGAATTTCGTTTCAATCTGCTCAGTGAAACTACAGAGTTCAGGAAATTGACTGACAACAGTGAAAAGTTCAAGCCTGTGACGCAACGCGACCTTAACAGTTTCTGCCAGTCCGCACAACAGGCAGGAATAGAATGTTGGGACCGTGATGTGGCAAGGTTTGTCAACTCCAACAAGACAAAGGATTATCATCCGTTCACCTCATATATGGAAAATCTTCCTGAGTGGGACGGACGCGACCGCACTGCGGAACTTGCCAAAAGAGTATCCGACAAACCGTATTGGATCAAAGGTTTTCACCGCTGGATGCTGGGCATGGCAGCCTGCTGGATGCAGACTGATAAGTATCATGCTAACAGCGTGGCTCCTATTCTGGTCAGCCGAAAACAAGGAATGCATAAATCCACATTCTGCAAACTGATAATACCGGAAGAACTGCGTGCATATTATACTGACAGTGTGGATTTAAACGCCACCGGCGCAATAGAGCAGAAACTTGCTCTTTTCGGTCTGATTAATATTGATGAATTTGACAAAATTCCGGAGGGCAAGCATCCGCTTCTGAAAAATCTGATGCAAATGTCTGAGCTTAACATAAGAAAGGCTTATCAGAAAAACTTCAGACCTCTGCCCCGCATTGCTTCATTTATCGGAACATCAAACAGAAAGGATTTGCTGAGCGACACCACAGGCAGCCGCCGTTTCCTTTGCGTTGAGATTGAAAATAAAATAGATATTTCTCCAATAGATTACAATCAATTATACGCCCAATTGAAAACAGAAATCCTTTCCGGCGAGCGCACGTGGTTTACTACGGATGAAGAAGCAGAAATACAGCAGTCCAACCTTGCTTTCTACAAACAGAATGTCGAGGAAGAGTTATTCTTCTCCGGTTTCCGCCCTGCCGAAAAGTCCGGTTCCGGCGAACTTCTTTCGTCTGCTGAAATTTTCCGCCGACTGCGCAAACGTAATCCTGCGGCAATGCGCGGCATTACACTAAGGGCTTTCAGCCGTTCGCTATCTCAGATTGGGATTAAAAGGGTTCATACGCGGTATGGGAATGTTTATGAGGTGGTGGAGGTATAAAGCTATTTTTAACAAAAAGAGGTCTTTGACATATTTACATACAATCTTTTTAGCGTTTTTTCTCTTTTTTATCCACTGGAACAAGAGTTATAATTATTTTTACCACAACCTCTTAATTAATAACTCAAGTTTCGCAAGCTCAACTTACAGATAACAAGTCAACAAGGTTTTTAGATGAAAAATTGTAAAGTTACTGTTGTTTTGATCTTGTAAACTTGTCTCTGAAGCCTTGTTGACTTTTAAGTTGAGCAACTTGCGAAACTTGAATTAATAATAAAAAGAATTATATTTGCAGTCAATATGACCTCCCACGCTTCCCATAGAACAGCGCACCCGGGGAGGTTTTCGAGTTTTAATATGATAGTTTCTGATAAAAGTATGCGTATTTTTGTTTATCGTCTGTCAGATTCGAATTCTTTCTCAATTTCTTCAATCGTAGGCAAACTGCCCCGGAAGTCTTTGGGCAAAGCTTGCCCTAATTCATAATCGGAAATTCCAATAGGTTTCTGAATATCACGCAAGGCATATTCTGCTTTGATACGGTCTTTACTCTTGCAAAGCAATAGTCCGATAGTCCGGTTGTCCCCTTCTCGGCAAAGAATATCATCTACGGCAGAGCAGTAGAAATTCAGTTTACCGATATATTCCGGCATGAACTCTGTATCTTTCAATTCTATTACTAAATAGCGGTGTAGAAAAGCGTTATACATCAATATGTCAATATAATAATCATCACCTGACACCTCTATATGATACTGCCGTCCCATGAAAGCAAAGCCTGCCCCCATTTCTACAAGGAATTTCTCAACATGCTTCACCAAACCGATTTTCACGTCACGCTCATTGTATTGCTCTGTGAAAGTCAGCATATCAAATATATACGGGTCTTTGAGCATGGATTTCACATCGTTTGCTTCCGGTGTCGGGAGGAATCATGTACCAATAACGTGCCCGAATGTCCTTGACCTGTTGCATAAGAATAAGATTATGTGTCCATCCCAAATGCTTTATGGGGAGGGTGAAATTATATTCTTCCAATTGCGCAATCACTGATTGCGTAATTGGAGAACATACTCCTTTAACCATCGTAAGTTCCTGATTATACTCATTGAAGAACTGTATCATGCACTGCATATTGCGTACAGAAAAGCCTTTTATCTCGGAATAATCATTCTTCAAATCTACAGCTAACCGTTGCAAGGTTTTCTTGCCCCAACCGTCTGCATCCTGGCTTTGCTGCAACATGCCACCAATATCCCAATACATCCTGAGCATTTCTTCATTGGCTGCATAAATAGTCCGTTGTTGGGCTATCAATACCCGTTGCTTAATTTTTCGAAGTAATGCCGCATAGCCTCGAAAATTATCTGCCAATTTATCAATTGTTTGTTTATCTATATTTTTATCCATAATCTCCTTTGATGTATTCACAAAATTACGTTTTTATTCTATAGTCCATCACATTTCATACAATATTATTAGTTATTCCCTTATGAGCTGGTTTTATAATCCTGACACCCTCCAAAACGTATAACCAAAACTTTGACAAAAGCAAATTCTAAGGCTGACATTTTGCCTCATTTTTTATCCTAAAAGAAAAACTTTTATTTCCAAATATTTTTGGAAGTTTTCTATTTTATTTTTTACAATCTTGTTTATCAACTGGTTTACAAAAATTAACTAGGCAAAAGTTTTCCAAAAAGGAAAACTTAATAATGTTTAGATATATCTTTGCAGCACAAACAAAGACTAATAAAAATAAGATAAAATAATCATGATTCAGACAGTTGTTAAACGTGACGGACGAATCGTTGGATTCAACGAAGAGAAGATAGCTACAGCTATCCGAAAAGCCATGTTGCACACTCAAAACGGCGAAGATATGCAGCTTATTCGCCAGATAACTGACCGTATTTCATTCAAGGGTGATTCTCAAATGACCGTTGAAGCTATCCAGGATGCTGTCGAAATGGAACTCATGAACAGCAGCCGTAAAGATGTTGCACAGAAATACATCGCATACCGAAATCAAAGAAGTATTGCACGCAAAGCGAAAACCAGAGATATGTTTCTGGAAATCATCAATATCAAATCAAATGATATTACGCGTGAGAATGCCAATATGAATGCCGACACTCCGGCCGGTATGATGATGAAATTCTCAAGTGAAACAACTAAACCTTTTGTTGACGACTATTTGTTAAGCGAAGAAACCAGAAACGCTGCACAAAACAATTATCTGCACATTCATGACAAGGATTATTATCCTACAAAGAGCTTGACTTGCGTTCAGCATCCTTTGGACAAGATTCTGAAGAATGGTTTTTCGGCTGGTCATGGTGAATCCAGACCTGCAAAACGAATCGAGACTGCAAGTATTTTGGGCTGTATTTCTCTTGAAACTGCTCAGAACGAAATGCATGGCGGACAGGCTATTCCTGCTTTTGATTTCTATCTTGCTCCATACGTAAGAAACAGTTTTATCGAAGAGATTAAGAATCTGGAGGATTTGAACGGTGAGGATTATTCTCATTTATATAATGCGGAACTGGAAGATTTCATTTCAAAGCCTTTGGAAGGACTTAAAGGTGAAGAAAGAATTTTGCAGCATGCAGTCAACAAAACTGTAAGCCGCGTTCACCAGTCAATGGAGGCTTTTATACATAATATGAACACTATACATTCCCGTGGCGGTAATCAGGTAGTGTTCAGTTCCATCAATTACGGAACAGATACTTCGGCTGAAGGAAGATGCGTTATCAGAGAATTGCTTCGTACAACTTACAGAGGTGTAGGTAACGGAGAAACTGCTATATTCCCTATCCAGATTTGGAAGAAAAAACGTGGTGTCAGCTATTTGCCTACTGACAGAAACTACGACTTGTATCAATTAGCTTGTAAGGTTACGGCACGCCGTTTCTTCCCTAATTTCCTCAACCTCGACGCTACATTCAACCGTCATGAGGATTGGAAAGCAGACGATCCGAAGAGATATATGTATGAAGTTGCAACTATGGGATGCCGTACACGTGTGTTTGAAAACAAATTCGGTCCGAAAACTTCAATCGGACGTGGAAACTTGTCGTTCTCCACAATTAACATTGTGCGTCTTGCCATTGAGTGCATGAACATCAGTAATAAAGAAGAAAGAATTGCAATGTTCTTCTCAAAACTGGATGCAATGCTTGAGATTACTGCACGCCAGTTGCATGAAAGAATGGAATTCCAGAAAACAGCATTTGCAAAGCAATTTCCTTTGCTTATGTCTTCTTTATGGATTGGATGCGAAAAGTTGAAACCAAATGACACTATCGAGTCTGTAATCAACCAGGGAACACTTGGTATCGGATTTATCGGACTTGCAGAATGTTTGGTTGCACTGACTGGCAAGCATCACGGAGAATCTGAAGAAGCACAAGAACTTGGTTTGAAAATTGTCACATATATGCGCGACAGGGCTCAACAGTTTTCTGACCAATATCATCACAACTACAGTGTTTTGGCTACTCCGGCTGAAGGTTTGTCCGGTAAGTTCACAAGAAAAGACAGAAAAGATTTCGGTTTCCTTCCGGGAATCACTGACCGTGAATATTATACTAATTCAAATCACGTTCCGGTATATTATAAATGTAGCGCCAAACATAAGGCAGAAGTGGAAGCTCCTTATCACGACCTGACACGTGGCGGACATATTTTCTATGTTGAGCTTGATGGTGATGCAACTCACAACCCGGATGTTATCATGCAGGTTGTGGATATGATGGACAAATATAATATCGGATATGGCTCAGTGAACCATAACCGTAACCGCTGCCTTGACTGCGGATATGAAAATTCAGATTCATCAATGACTGAATGTCCAAAATGTGGAAGCCATAATATTGACAAGCTTCAGCGTATCACCGGCTATCTGGTTGGAACAACTGACAGATGGAATAATGCGAAATTGGCGGAGCTTAAAGATAGAGTGACACATAATTGATGAAGGAGGAGTCAAGAAGTCAAAAAAGTAGTCAAGAAGTCAAGGAGTCAAGGAGTCAAGAAGAATTTTCTATAACTCTCAACTACTTGACTTCTTAACTACTTGACTTCTTAACTACTTGACTTCTTAACTACTTGACTTCTTAACTACTTGACTTCAAAAAAACTATGCCCAACAAAACAATCTCAATCCTAAACATCCTCGAAGATACTACAGTTGACGGACCAGGATTCCGCACAGCTATTTATTCTGCCGGATGCGAACATAAATGCCCCGGCTGCCACAATCCCGAATCTTGGGATATAAATAATGGCAGAATGGAGAATATAGAAACAATTGCGGAGAAAGTGCTAAGCGACGAATTTGCAAATGTCACTTTCACAGGAGGTGACCCAATGTTTCAAGCCGAAGCTTTTGCAGAATTGGCAAAGATTATAAAGGAAAGAAGTTCAAAAAATATATGGTGCTACACTGGCTTCCTTTATGAAGCATTGCTGAAAAGAGAAGATTGCATGAAACTTCTCTCCTATATAGACGTACTTGTTGACGGTCCATTTATTCTATCTCTTAAAACAGAGGAAGTTCCATTCAGAGGAAGTAGTAATCAGAGGTTGATTGATGTGCAGGCTTCTTTGAAGATAAGGGAAACGGTGTTGTGGGGGTATGAGCCGAGGCCGGTGTTATGATATTCAAACCTGTAACAATTTCTAAATAATTCACCTTTCACAATAGGGGTTTCTCCCATAGCAACTGTCTTATCTCTTGAAACAACAAGATATCTCATTATTGAGATTAGAAAAAACTTGTTTTCTTTGTAGTTCTCAAACAAATAAAAGAGATGGAGACATTTTCAGTTGCAGACTTTGAGTATAATTTCAAGAGTTTATATAAACCCTTGTGCCTTTTTGCGCTCCGTTATATCCATGAAACAGAAGATGCCGAGGATATTGTGCAGCAGGCTTTTGCCGATGTATGGGAAAAAGGCAGTAAGGGAGAAAACATTTCAAACCTGAAATCTTATCTTTACCAGACAGTGAAGAACCGCTCATTAAACTTCATTACACGACAGCCATTATACGAAACAACCGCACAGATTCCTGATACGGAAGATTTGGACGAAGAGGAAGAAATAGCTTTATCCGAACGTGACGCACGCCTGTGGGCGGCAATAGACAATCTGCCCAAAGAACGCAGACGTATATTCCTGCTTTCAAAACGTGACGGATTGAAATACCAAGAAATTGCAGACATACTGCAAATATCCGTGAAGACAGTGGAGAATCAGATGGGCAAAGCGTTGAAGACATTAAGAAATACAGCCATTCGTATTTATCTATTCTTTTTTTCATAAACAGAAAATAGGGGTTTTCATAAGAGCTTTTGTCTTAACGATAAAAAATCGTCAATATGAAAAAATACAACAGTTTTGAGGAACGCATTCGTTTCGTCGCACAATACTACCGTGAGAATTGCTTTTCAGAGGATGCGGCTTGGAAAAGATTCGCACTAAAACACGGAATAGTCCGTCGTCCACGAATTTCATTTATGCAATGGAGTGCGGCTGCAGTTATATTACTGCTTGTAAGCTTCGGTTCATACTGGTTCTACAATCAAAGACAAGCAGATTGGATTTCAGAAAGTACGGTTGCAGGACAAATAAAAGATGTTTTCCTGCCAGACAGCACAGTTATTTATCTATCTGAAAACACAGAAATAAAATATGACAGGAAAAGCTTCGGGAAAGGCAGTCGCAATGTGCTATTGCAAGGAAAAGCTTTCTTTAAAGTAAAGAGGGACAAAACATCTCCTTTCTCAGTAAAAACAAAACAGACAAAGGTGGAAGTTCTGGGAACAAGTTTCCAGATTGCCGAGTATAAAGACAGAGTAAAGGTTGACGTACTGACTGGTAAAGTGAGATTTGAGGCAGAAAGCGAAGAGGTGTTATTAAGTGCCGGTATGGGCGCAGTTTATAAGCCTAAAGAAAACAACATAGAAATAAGCAATGAGATAGGAGAAAATGTAATGTCCTGGAAAGAAGGAATATTAAGATTCAACCATACTCCGATGTATAAAGTAGTAAATGACTTGAGGGATTTCTACGTTATAAATATCACAAGCCTTTCGGAAGAAGAAAAGAATCTGCAACTGACGGCATCATTCAAGGATATGAGTATAGATGAAGTGCTTAGAATAATCAACCAGACATTAGACATTAATCTGAAAACGGAAGAAACAAAATGAGAACTATATTATATTGTATTTTCTTTTCCTTTCTGATGGTTTATCCGGTATTGGCTCAAAAAGAGGAAAAGCCAACAGTATCATTCAAACTAAAAAACGAACCGATTTCGAAAGGATTACGGGAAATAGAGAAACAGACAGGTTTGTCTTTATCATTTGAATCTCTATTATTTGAAGGTTTCCCGGATGTGACAGTAAACTTTAAGAATACGCCTTATGATAAAGCATTGGACACATTGTTCAATGGCACTTGGGTAGAATGGATACGGAACGGAAATTTCATCATACTGAAACGCAGATTTTCTGTGGATATGCACAACGACAGTATAAGAACAAAACATCTTGCAGAAGTACTTGTTGAAGCAGATAGTGTGCGAACTTCATATAGTATGCGAAATGGTGGAGTTTCCTCAATCCCCGCATCTACGCTGCAACGAATCCCGTCATTGTTCGGACAAACAGATGTGGTGCGTGGTCTTCACCTTCTGCCCGGTGTTTCATCCGGAAGCGAAGGAATGACAGGTCTGTATGTGAGAGGAGGAAACAACGACCAGAATCTTTTCCTGCTTGACAATATGCCTTTATATCAGATAAGTCATCTTGCAGGTCTCTTCTCTCCTTTCAATCCGGATGTGATACGGAAAATGGATTTCTACAAGAGTGATTTTCCGTCCCGCTATGGCGGACGCTTGTCGTCTGTTGTTGACATTGAAAGTAAATCAGGTAACAACAAACGAATTCATGGTTCAGCGTCATTAGGTCTGCTTTCGGGAAGCCTTTATTTGGAAGGTCCGATAATCAAGGATAAGCTGACGTTCAATATTGGTATCAGACGTTCGTGGATGGATTTGATTACTGCTCCTACATTTGCTCTTATCAATCTGTATGAAAAGAAGAAAGGCGACTATTCTGTGGATTTGTTGTCTTTCCGGTATTCATTCCACGACCTGAACGCCAGGATGGACTATAAGATTAATGAAAAGGATAAACTTTCCTTTCACGTATACTCCGGAAATGATTATTTAATGTTTCAGAACAAGGATTTGATGGAAAACTGGAGTATGGT
This sequence comes from uncultured Parabacteroides sp., assembly GCA_949295065.1. Classification (GTDB taxonomy): domain Bacteria; phylum Bacteroidota; class Bacteroidia; order Bacteroidales; family Tannerellaceae; genus Parabacteroides. The sequence goes on from CASFJQ010000005.1 coordinate 60,531, forward strand.
GGATTATTCACGTTATCAGACAAGTTTCGGGAATCTGCTGGCAGGAGTGAACTGGAACAGGATTATCAACCTCAAGAGTAATCTTTCACTCGGTTTTTCATATACCAGATATCACTCAAATATAACTTACAAATCAGGTAACAACAATAACGGTTATGGAAACGGGGCATATTATCCATGGTATGGGAACAGCGGATATGAACATGAAATAGTTCCAGTATTTACTGAGTTCAACGTATATTACCCGGAAACAAGCAGTTCAAACAAATCCCTTATTCAGGATTTCAATCTACGGGGAAAGATAAATTCAGATTTCAATGACAGACACAGTATATCATATGGAGCAAATTTGACTTATCATGCATACAGGCCTATAAGTCTTTTAAATGAGCAGTATGCATTCTTAAATGGGAAAACTATATGCGAAGGGAAAAGCCAGTATGTGAATAAGACAAATTCCATTGAAGGGCAAATATATATAGATGATTATTTTAAATTATCTGACAAACTTGAGCTTAACACCGGATTAAGAATGGAGCTATTCGCAGGAAAGAAAGTTTATCCGGATATTCAGCCACGTATTAAATTACAATATATGGCTAACGACAAATGGAACGCGTATATTGCATATTCACGTATGAGACAATATATTCACATGGTTCCTTCATCATATTTTTCTTTACCTAACGATGTGTGGTTTCCTACAACGGAAGAGATAAAACCTATGACATCAAATCAGCTGACTGCTGGTGTGTTCTATAATCCCAGCAAAGATTACTCATTTGCTACAGAGGTTTATTACAAAGGAATGGATAACTTGTTGGAATTCCGAAACGGAGCAATGCAATTTGAAGGTTTAGAAACATGGAACGACAAACTGGCTGTAGGAAGCGGACGCTCATACGGTATTGAATGGAGTGCACGGAAAGAAACAGGTAAATTAAATGGGTGGATATCATATACTCTTTCGTGGAGTGACAGATTGTTTCCGGAACTTAACAGCGGAAACCGTTTCCCTTCACGATTTGACAACAGGCACAAAATAAATATTGTCGGTTTGTGGAAGATAAGCAAGAAAGTAGAATTGAATGCTGTATGGACATATCACAGTGGCGACAGGATAACGCTTGCCCTTGACCAGTATTATATGAATCAGGGAGCGGACGATTGGATATATAATCAAACTAATTCATGGAAACCTCAGTTTAATTGGACTTATACGGGAGAAAGGAATAATGTCCAATTGCCTGCATATCACCGATTGGACTTGGGGTTAAACATTTACCGTCCGAAGAAAAACGGAAGAATGGGAATATGGAACGTCAGTATATACAATGCTTATTGCAGGATGAATGTCTTTGCTATAAAAACAACTGTAGATGAAAATCACCAGACAGCCAAAGCATCGTCGCTTTCGTTTTTACCGATAATTCCAATGGTTTCTTATACATATAAGTTTTAAATCAGGGGACAAGTTGACGAGACACGAGTTAACAAGGTTCGCAAAACAAAGCCGAAAGCTCTAATAACTTCATATACTTGTCAAATTATCCCCTTGTCAACTAATAAAAAAACACATATGAAACAAATTATACTAATAACAACAACTTTCATCCTTTCACTGACTTCGTGCATAAAGGATATTGACCTTAGTGAATATATCACTTCACCCAAACTGGTGATGAATGCGACTTTATTTCCTGACAGAAATATTGAAGTGGAAGTGACACGTACATGGTTCATCGGAACACCAAAACCTAATGAAGCTATTGAAGACGCTAAAGTTAATCTTTACGTTAATGAAGAATGGAAAGAAGAGCTGAATCATAAAATAAAAGAAGATTCAACAGGAAAAAAGGCTATATATTTCAGCCAATATAAACCACAAAGAGGTGAAACACTGAGAATAGAAGTTTCTAAGGAAGGATTCCATGATGCCTCATCAACAGATATTATCCCGGATGCATGCAAAATTAAATCCTATACAACAGAAAGAATAAAGAACAACAACAGACTATGTGAACTTACTATTAAAGATAATCCAGATAATGAAGACTATTATGCAATATATATGTTCTATCAGGATACAGTAATAAACGGTGAGCCTGTATATAAAGGTTTCTATCCTAAAATATTAAACGAAAACCTAATTATAAACGAGGAAAAGAGTTTTATTGATAAAATATTCGATACAGGAAGCGATTATCTTAATTACACCGTTGAGCCTAAGATTTTCAATGACAGAAGTTTCAACGGTAAGGATTTCACTGTGTCAATATCCATATATTCACCTCTTCGTATGAAAATAAATGCAGACGGAAGTTATTATAACTGCTTTATGCGAGTTTACACACTCTCTGAATCATATTACCGTTTCCTTGAATCTGTATTGTTCGTTAGTAGTGAAGACATTCTTAAAGACATGGCAAACCAAGGGCTTACCGCCCCTCCCATGGTTTTCAGCAATGTAAAGAATGGAGCAGGAATGATTGGAGCTTGCAACTATTATGATATTCCTATAAAATGAGAAGTGTGACCCGGGTGGGACTCAAACCCACGACCTTCAGAACCGGAATCTGACGCTCTATTCAACTAAGCTACCGGGCCTTGAAAAATATGAATGCAAATGTATAGATAATCTTTTAAGAATGCAAATTGGACTGGCAAATATTGGACACACAATAACTTTTATCATTGAATCCAATTATTTAATATCATTTTGCAAATAATCCAGTCTGAACTATTGTTATTTTGCAATCAATACTTATCTTTGTCTGCACAAAATAACAAACTCTAATTTAATAAATATATGAGCTATCTGATTAAACCCGCAGGATATAAGGCAATCTTAAATCTGCAACAAACAGAGTTAGGTATAAAGAAAATAAAAGACTTTTTCCAACAGAATCTATCTTCGGAACTTCGACTTCGCCGTGTTACAGCTCCATTATTCGTATTAAAAGGTATGGGTATCAATGATGACCTTAACGGCACAGAAAGAGCTGTTTCATTCCCTATAAAGGATTTGGGAGATGCCAAAGCAGAAATTGTTCATTCTTTGGCAAAATGGAAAAGACTAACTTTAGCTGATTACAAGATTGAAGAAGGATATGGTATTTATACAGACATGAATGCCATCCGAGCCGATGAGGAACTTGGCAACTTGCACTCTCTGTATGTTGACCAGTGGGACTGGGAAAGAGTGATGAAACCGGAAGAGAGAAATATTGATTTCCTGAAACAGATTGTACGCAGAATTTACGCTGCAATGGTGAGAACTGAATATATGGTTTATGAGATGTTCCCTGAAATTACACCAAGTTTACCACAGGAAATCCAGTTCATACATGCTGAAGATTTATTACAGAAATATCCTGGTTTATCTGCCAAAGAAAGAGAAGATGCTATAACTAAGGAATATGGAGCTGTGTTCATCATCGGCATTGGATGTAAATTAAGTGACGGCAAAAAGCACGACGGACGTTCTCCGGACTATGATGACTGGTCAACAATTGCTGAAAACGGACAAATGGGACTCAACGGTGATTTATTGGTTTGGGACAGTGTTCTTGACCGTGCATTAGAACTTTCTTCAATGGGTATAAGAGTTGATAAAGAAGCTTTGCTCCGTCAGCTGAAAGAATGTAATGCTGAAGAACGCAAAGAGTTGTATTTCCACAAACGACTTTTAAACGGAGAATTACCGCAGAGCATTGGTGGTGGTATCGGACAAAGCCGTCTGTGTATGTTCTATCTGCGCAAGGCTCATATCGGAGAAATCCAAGCCAGCATCTGGCCTGAAGAGATGAGGTCTGAAGCTCGAGAAGCAGGAATGTATCTTATTTGATTATTTATAAATGTATTAATGATCCTGTCCTAATGTAGAAACAACTGGCATAAGGACAGTAGTAAAAAGAGTTCGAACCATCATATATTCTGGTTCGGACTCTTTTTTATTTCACGAGAATATTCATTTCATTGTTATATTATATGAAGTTTCTTAGATTTGTAGAAAATATTATGACATAACATAAATACACATGAACGTAAAAATAGAACAATCCTGGAAAGAGAAACTTGCTGACGAATTCGAGAAAGACTACTTTATACGACTAACCGAATTCGTTCGTAATGAATATAAAACACAGACAATTTATCCTCCGGGACCATATATTTTCAATGCCTTCGAACATTGCCCGTTCGATAAAGTTAAAGTAGTTATCCTAGGTCAAGATCCATATCACGAACCAGGACAGGCACATGGACTATGCTTTTCCGTTCAGGAGGGTGTGCCATTTCCCCCTTCTCTACAGAATATATTCAAGGAAATAGAAGCAGACCTGGGAAGAAAAAGCCCATCAAGCGGTAATCTTCTCCGTTGGGCAGACCAAGGTGTGCTTTTGCTTAACGCTACACTTACAGTTCGTGCACATCAAGCCGGTTCACATCAGAACAAAGGTTGGGAAACATTTACCGATGCTGTTATCCACAAACTGGCATCCGAAAGAAACCATATAGTTTATATTCTGTGGGGTTCATATGCACAAAAGAAAGGTGCATTTATCGACAGTACAAGAAATCTTGTACTTAAATCCGCCCATCCTTCTCCTCTATCTGCATACAGAGGTTTTTTCGGGAATAAACATTTCAGCAAGACTAATGATTATCTGATTGCTACAGGACAGGAGCCGATAGAATGGTAGTTTTTGAGTTTTTGAGTTTTTGAGTTTTTGAGTTTTTGAGTTTATAAGTTTTCCGATCTGGGAAGCAACTTACAAACTCATAAACTTAACAACTTAACTTATAGATTTAAATCCTACGGCCACTCAACCCCTTCACGATAGTTGCTGCTCTGATTATATTTCAAATCCTTCAACAACGATGAGCTTACGGCAATCGAGAATGTATATGACTTATAAGGGCCAACAGGGACGAAACTTGCTGTCATCTGGAAACAGTGCAGATTTCGTGATATGTTACAAGTCATATAAGATATCTTCTTCGTATCAAAATCGTATGTCGCATTGAAATTCAGATTCCAGTTCTTTGTCGGCTGGATACTTCCGTTAAAGGTCAACGCATGAGTCAATCGATATTTATATTCCAAACTTTTAGGATTAAACTCTCCATATCCCAACGACATACTGTAGTTGAACGAGAAGTTCCATGGAATAGTTGCTTTTGTATAGCCGTCAGCATCCACCTCATCGGTTTCTTTCTTCTTACCTAAAAGGCGTTCTTTCTTTTCCACTTCCGGACCGGCATCATCGCCTTGCAATCCTTCTCCTTCAGTGTTTGTGTTAGTATTATTTGATTTAGACTTACTGCTACCATCTCCTCCAAACCATTTCTTAAATGTATCATTATTGAACGTATAAGAAAAGCTTGTTCCCGTCTGACGAAGCCTTCCTATTCCCTTTCCTGCCTGCCAACGAGGAATATCAAGTTTACGGACTGTTCCAGACTTCTCGTCATAACCGTATGTATAAGTATCAAATATCATATTAAGGTTCAAGGTGTAACTTTTTGTAAGCTTCAAACGCAAGCCCATAGACAAATCACTCCATTTGAATGAATCGGCAGCCATATTATAGCTCATACCAAGCGAAAGATTATCAATAAGGCTTATCTTCTTGAAACCGGTAGAATCTTTGTCCGAACGGACCTTCATCTCCAAGTTATTATTTACCGAGAAATTAAGACTTCCGCTCTTTCCTCTTCCTGGAACGCCGAACATTTGCCCGGAGAAAGGCGAATAAGTTACCATCCTCTGTTCTCCCTGCGCATCAGTATAAACATAATTCTCATAATAACCGAAACGGGACGAACCAAAGTCCGGCGTAGCACTCAAGCTAACCGAAGGCTCCATTCTGTGACGTATCATCTCCACCTTCTTTCCCAAGAATGGCAAAGGTTTGAAAAATCCATAAAGAGTTGTTGAAGCTCCGATAGATGCAGAATAGTCATAAACTCGATAGAATCCATACACAGTATCTGATGGAGCCATACGCTGAGTCTGCATATCATATGCCTGCAATACTTTATTAGTGTACCATCTCTCCGTATAATTGAATGAAGGAGAAATATTCAGATACTTGAACAAAGTGAACGTAGCACTTACCGGAATTGTATGCTGCATGGCATTACGCCAATCTTTCACCAAATTAGATTTGAAAAGCAAACTTTCCTTTGTATTGATGCTATTTCTCAAATAGCCGGTATATGACAACGAAATCTTTTCATACCAACGTTCGTTACCAACAGGATTCTTCCTTTTGAATGGAAAAACACGGCTCAACGTAAAAGAAATGTCGGGCAACGTAACTGATATAGATGAGTCCTGGGTTCTCTGGCTGATAGAACCGGAAGCAGAAATAGTAAGCGGGAAATCAGGGAAACGCTGAGTGAGGCTGACACTTGAACTCTTCACGTTATCAGTCCCACCGGGTGCCATCGGTCCATAATACTGGTTTCGGGCATAACTACTGGTTGCAAAGTTTACACTCGCCGAGAACGACCTGTACGGATTTGCTTTCGCATCCTGCGTATGAGTCCACTGAATCTTAAAGTCTTTTGACAACGAATAGTCCGGCAAACCTTTGTCACCATATTTGGACACCAAATATGAAGCATTGAAACTTCCCGAATATTTATATCTTTTCTTATAGCTCGAACGGGCAGAAACTCCCCACGAACCCTTAGTATAAATCTCCCCGGTAAGAGCCAAATCCATATAATCACTCAAGGCAAAATAATAACCACCGTCACGAAGGAAGAAACCACGGGCAGATTCATCGCCAAATGTAGGCATCAATATACCTGAAGAATAAGATTCTGAAAAAGGGAAGAAACAGAACGGCAAACCCAACGGCAGAGGAACATCCTCAACCACAAGATAAACCGGACCTGTTACAATGTTTTTCTTAGGGCGCACTTTTGCTTTGGTCATCTGAATATAGAAGTGAGGATGCTCGTGATTGTCGCAAGTGGTATATCGTCCGCCAACCATATTCAATGCATCATCTTCACGTTTCTTTGTTCTTCCTGCAGTGACATATCCTTCACCCTGTTGTGTGATTACATCTGTTATGAAACCTTTCTTCGACTTGAAGTTATACCTCATCGTCTTTGACTCATATTCCTGACCGCCATCTTTGAAGAGAGGATAACCGAACTCAGCACCTATTGAATCCAGGCCGAACTTGGCAAACACAATACTGCTGTCCATATTCATCTCGATATTCTCTGCCTGCAATTCTATCTGCTGATATTTTACGTTTCCTTCACCAAACAGATATGCCCAGTTTCCTGCCGTCATCACAATTGAATCCTTTGCCTGATAATCAACCGGAGCATCAAGCGCAGTTTTCTTTCTTGGAACGGAATCTGTGGCAAGCGTGTCAGGCTGCATGACCACAGCTGCAGAATCAGCCGGCATTTCCGCCACCTGAGCCATAGCTCCGAATCCTCCAAAGAGAAGGTACGTCAAAAGGGTTATAAGGATTTTATATCTCATTCTCTATTTCAATTCAAGTTTCGCTGCCTCAACCTGCGGAAAACAAAACGGCGCACAACGAAACCTGAGCGCCCTGCAAGAGTTGAGTATCATGCAGAGCGCAAAGGTATAACAAATTAATCGGTATCAGAAGATTTATTCTCCTAAAAAGAGTTTACACCATGCATCAAATTGCTTTAATGTCTCCTCACCGTATTTTGAAAGGCTTGTCCTTACCTTATCAATTTTCTTTTCTTTATCTAATTTTGTCTTGCTGAAAAATTTATCAGCGAAGCATATAAGCTGTTCTTCCATCGACACAGGACGCATATCCCGGCGTGGAACTGGCAACTGACGGGCATCTATTATGTCCAAAGACAGACCTGTTCCGGTATGTCGCTCACAAACAAGAGCGTGCTTAGGATAACCTTCTTGACGCATCAGTTCCGCACCAAGATAACCATGGCAAATATAGGGCATTGATCCGTGACAGTCTATTTCCGGTGCGTCGCACTTGAAAATACCTATATCATGGAGCATGGCAGCCTCTTCAACGAACTTAAGGTCAAGGTTCATTTCCGGATGCATTTTCCCTATCTCCAAAGCTTTACCGGCTACACTCCGACTGTGGTTTACCAATATCTTATATGCCTTGCTTTCCTCGGCATAGTATTTCTGTATTATTTCTAATGGATTCATACGGATTTACTATTATTAAAAGTTTCGCAAGTAAACACAAAATATTCAGGGAACTTACATCTGCATTCCGCCTCCGTTCTCGTTTTCTCCGCCCATTGAGTCGTCGTTGCTGATGCCTCGTTTTACTTTCTTGATAACGTCCTTCAACGAACCGAAACGGTAAGAAACGCTCAAACGGAAATCACGTGCATGATTATATGATACGGTTTTCATATTGAATGTATCATCTGCTGTGTTGCTTTCCATCTTAATAGTTTTCCAGAACGGATTGTTGCAAGAAAGAGATACAGTAAGTTTTTTATCAAAGAAACTCTTATTTAAAGATATACCTGTGAAATACATTGCAGAACTTTTTCCCTGCAAATTGATTCTAGGAGAAAAATATCCACCATTCAAATCAATACGGAAATCTTTCGGCAAAGTAAGCTGTGCACCTGCAAAAACTCTACCACTGAAACCATCGTTAGCAAGATTACCCTCAGTACTTTGAAGTTTTTCATAATTCATTCCGGCATTTGTAAATATTCTGAGCATTGCAATCGGACTATAACTTGCGTAAAGGAATGCACCTACAGAACGTGTACGGCCGATATTACCATAAGTCGTTTCAGATATGCCCTGATCGTTCACCCATGTATATTGCTCGATTGAGTTGTTCACGAAACGATAGTTTCCGCTCAAGTTCATATTGAACTTCTGAGTAAAGATACTATAGTTCAAACGTATATTATGGCTCTTTTCTGAATCCAAATTCGGATTACCATAAGATATATTCAACGGGTCGGTATCATTGACATAAGGATTCAAATAACGGATACCCGGACGTCTGATTCGCATATTATATCCTACACGGAACTGCTGCGCCTGAGTTATCTGGTATGACAATGTCAGGTTAGGAACCAAATCAAAATAATTTGTCTTGAAGTTCATCGACGGATCATAAGCATACTTCACATTCAGAGAAGTTCCTTCACCACGAACACCGAACTTAGTTCCCAGCTTTCCGAACTTCATTGCATAACCCAGATAAGCAGAATAAATATGCTGGTTATGACGGAAGTCACTATTGGCATCATACTCTGACTCCCAGCTCTGGATTGAATCTCTGTAATATCTTCTGTCAGTTTCACTGTCGCTACCGCGATAGATATATTTCGCACCAACCTCGAGAGTCTGGTTCTTCCAAGTCGGAGTTGTGTAGTCGAACTGCAACGTATGCTCGCTGGTAGCAGCGTCGTTTATTGTCCATTGAGGATAATCACTCATCAAAGGATAGTCAACTACATCCAGCAACTCTGTATAGCTTTCGCTGTTGTTTGGCGACTGGCTGAAACGGTAAGAAAGAGTCAGAAGCTCACCTTTCTTATGTGTTGAGTGCTGATAATCGACATTTATATCTGTTGAACCAAACACAGACGTTGAACGGCTGTTTCTGTTATAAGAATATGAAGGTAACAATTCAGAGCCATTCCTGCCCAACATCTCAACGGCATATTCTGTTTTTGAAGTGTTATCTCCACGGAAAAGGTTTGCACCTACTGTGATAAGATTCAATGAGTCTATTTCATAACTACCTTCAAGATAACCGAACTGGAACGGACCCTGGCTTTTGCTGCGTCCACTCTGGTTCAGGATACTTCCCTCACGTGAAGCAGTGCCGTAGTCTTCGCGCACAGAATAAGATTCGTTCCACGGAGAATTGTTGTAATTATAATTATAGTTTGCTGTTATACCGAACTTGCCGTATTTAGCCGACACATAAGCTCCGCCGCCAAATCTGCCCAACGTGCTTGCGCTGGCACGGACTGTTCCTGTATAACCCTGGAAAAGATTCTTGGTTGTGATGATATTGATTATACCACCAACACCTTCAGCGTCATATTTAGCTCCCGGGTCTGTAATAACCTCGATATCTTTCACAGAGCTTGCCGGCATACTCTTCAAAACGTCGGAAGGATTGTTGCTGAGCATATTTGAAGGCTTGCCGTTTACATATATTTTGAAGTTTGTTGAACCTTGCAATTGTATTTCATCATTTCCATCAACCGTAATCATCGGCACTTTGCGAAGCATGTCAAGGGTGTTGTTAGTCTGCGATTCCGGGTCGTCCTGAAGGCTGTAAGTAAGTTTGTCTATTTCCACTTTGACCAGCGGTTTCTGCGCCACAACGGTTACTTCGTCAAGTCTCTGATTATCGTCAATCATATAAAGCTTGCCGAGGTTAAGGGTATTTTTTCCTGCAGAGATTGTGAATTTCTTCTGGGCCGGTTTCTTTCCTATTGATTGCATGGAAAGAATATATTTACCGGTTGATTTCAATGTAGCTTCAAAGTTTCCATCGATATCACACGCCAGAAGCAACAAAGATTTCTGCGGATTGTTCTGTAATGCGATACTCAACGTCGCATAAGGAACTGTTTCATTTGTCAGCGAATCGACAACCTGTCCTTTAATCACAAAGTTCCCTTTCGCCCCGGTTTGTGCCACTGCCGAAAAGGCAGAAAGCATAAAACACAATAAGATAAACAAGCAATTTTTCATCTCATTCACACACTTAAAGATTTTACTCAGGTTATTTTTTCTCTCTCTTTAGCCGCGCAAGCCGAATAGCTTATAAAATCAAACCCACATTGCTTCAGCTTATGCAGCTATGAGTATTCAATAATGATCAAAGCCTTTACTTACGAAACCTTAATTTGACTTATTTGACGCAACAGAATACAAATAGTTTACTCTTGGGACATATTTTTTTCAAGAAAAATTTCCATATCATGCAGTTAAAGCTATCAATAGCTATAAATCAGACGATTACATTTTCATCATAAATCTACACACTGAAAAACTTTTTCCATATATTATGAAAATTATTTTTCATATATTGTGAAAAAAGTTTTTCATCCGTATGAAAAAATATTTTCATGCGGATTTAATTAATGGAACAATTGAAAAAAATTCTCAAACAGTCAATAAACATCTATTGCCTGCCTTGGATTAGACCTGCAAAACACATACAAATATAATACATTCAAAAGATGCTTATTAAGATTTTATACTATTTTTGTAGGGAATAAAAATCCTAAGGAATTATTCTACGTCTTATCCGGCGGGGATTTTCCTGAATTAAAAAATGACATTTTATGAAAAAGCAGCTTTTAGTTTTAGGCATGAGTTTGCTGAGTTCGGCAACTTTTGCGCAAGGGCTCGACGTTATCAAACTAAATGCCCCAAGTAAAAACCGCGGTGTATCAATTACCGAAGCGTTGCAAAACAGACATTCCGACAGAGAGTTCGACAGCAAGGAATTGTCCATGCAGGACCTTTCAGACCTTCTTTGGGCTGCGAACGGTGTGAACCGCCCGGACGAGAAGAAAAGAACAGCTCCATCGGCCCTCAACAAACAGGAAGTTGATGTGTATGTATTCAAAAAAGAAGGTGTTTACAAATATGATGCTTTTGCCAATGAGCTTAAGCCGGTGGCAAATGGCGACCATCGCAAGCTGATTGCCGGACAGCAGGACTTCGTAATGTCGGCACCGATTTCAATTCTTCTGGTTTCCGATGTTTCAAAATTTGGCAACAACACGGAGAAATCCAGAATAACAACAGCTTGCGATGCAGGAATAGTCTGCCAGAACATCAATCTTTTCTGTGCAGGAATAGGATTGTCAACAGTTCCGCGCGCCAGTATGGATGTCGAAGGCATCAAGTCGTTGCTGAAACTGACCGACAGCCAGATTCCTCTTCTTAATAATCCTGTAGGTTATCCAAAGAAATAAGACAATATGCCCTTTATATTTATTTTCTGTGCATACCTTATTGCCAATGTGTATATAATAAGGTATGCACGCAAAGCTTTGCCGTCAGACCGAAGAAAAACAAAAACAATTCTGACCGTATTGTTTGCTCTTTGTGCTTTGGCTATATTTCCTGAATTCCTGTTCAAAAAATATATCGGCGAAACCGGAATTATGCAGTCGCTTCATTTCGTCGGTTGCAGCTGGTTGGTGTTCACTTTATATATGACTGTCGGTTTGTTGGTTTTCGACATACTGAAACTTTTCCGCATAAAGATAAAACACAGTTTTTGGATTACGCTGGCAGCCGTTTCCGTACTTCTCGGCTATGGATATTGGAATTACAGGAATCCGAATATTAAGAATATCGAACTGGATACCAATGGAAAGCTGAAAAAAGAAATTACTATAGCAGCCGTCAGTGATATTCATCTCGGTTATGGAACCGGAAAAGAGCAGATGAAAGAATACGTGCAGCTGATAAATTCGCAGAATCCGGATATAATAATCATTGGAGGCGATTTGATTGACAACGATATTCGCCCTGTGTGGATGAGAAGGATGCAGGATGAGCTGAACAGCCTGAAAGCTCCGTCGGGGGTTTACATGGCACCGGGGAACCACGACTATTTCAGCGGGATTGAAAACACGCGCAAGTTCATTTCCAAAACACAAATCACATTGCTCGAAGATTCTGTTGCCGTGATTGAGGATTTGGGAATACAAATTGCAGGGAGAAAAGACAAAAGGCAGAAAGACAGACTACCGCTGAAACAACTGATGCAGAGAACAGACAGCGAAATGCCCGTGATATTGATTGACCATCAGCCGTATGATTTGCAGGAAACAGCTGATAATAATGTATATTTGCAATTCAGCGGACATACACACCGCGGACAGATTTGGCCACTGAACTGGCTGACGGATAATTTGTTTGAAGTCAGCCACGGTTACGTCAAGAAAGGAGAAAGTAATATTTACGTTTCGTCTGGTCTGTCATTGTGGGGACCGCCGTTCAGAATCGGCACTGAAAGCGAAGTTGTTGTATTCCGGCTTAAATAATTTAATCAGCTCAAAAACTAAATTATAAATGAAAGTATTCATCCAGTCCATTTTCGGACAAATCATACTGACGTCGTTCATTGCATGGCGCGGCTATCAGGCAGTTCCTTCCGGCAAGAAATGGAAAGTTCCTTATTTTTTGTTTTTCGCCCTGGAATTTTGCCTTTTCATGTTCGGATATATTTTCCGTAAAGACTTGCCGGACGATATCATGCTTCCACTTATGATGATATGCAACACATGGTATATTGCTTCATTATATATAACAATGTGTATAATAGCAATCAAGGTTCTGCGCTTTTCCGACCGGTTCATACACTGGATTCCGGTATTCGTAAAGCGGAACAGTATTGCTGTTAAGCGGGTTCTTTTCCTTTCGGTTCTTGTTGGAGTGTCAATTCTGATGGTTATTGCCAACCGTACGGTTACAAATCCTGTGGTGAAACACGTTTATATGACTTTGCCAAAGAAAGGAAGCACACGCGACAGCCTTAAAATCGCAATGATGACAGACCTTCATATTGGTGAGGTAATACAGAAATCTATGGTTCAGAAATATGTAGCTCTCTGCAATGCCGAGCATCCGGATATGGTTGTCATGGTTGGCGACATTATGGATTATGAATCCCGATTCGCCGAGAAATATCACTCGGACGAAGACTTACAGAAGCTGGACGCGCCATTGGGAAGTTATATTGTGAACGGGAATCACGAATTCAGAGCCAATATTAATGCCAAACGTATTATGCTGCGTAAAATGGGATGTCTTCTGATTGATTCCGTTGTAAGTCCGGATTCCACATTCCTGCTTATCGGACGTGATGACTTTGTGAACAAGAATAGAAAACCTCTGAATGAGATTCTGAAGAATGAACCGCATGATTTGCCAACGATTGTTCTTGACCATCAGCCATATTGTTTCAGCGAAATGAGAATGAACAATATTGATTTGGGATTGCACGGACATACACATAACGGACAGTTCTGGCCATATCCGCTGCTGATGAAGTTCATATATGAATGTCCTTATGGAGAATATAAAAACGGTCCGACTCAACACTACGTTTCTTCTGGTGTAGGTTGCGCCGGACCGCCTTATCGCGTCGGAACATTATCCGAAATTGTTATTTTGCATCTGAAGTTTGAGTAGCAGGTTCTTCTGCCGGCTTTTCCAATGCCTTTCTGTACATTTCAGGGTCGGCAAGAACTTCGAGAGCTTTGTTCAGGACTTCATCATCTCTGAGGTTAAATATCAACTCTCCTTTCTGATAATAATAGCGTTTCACTATCTCTGCAGAAAGGAGTTTCTTTACCTCTTTCTTGAATCGGTCGAAATCTCTGTTCAAATTAGGAGTCAGCTTTTCTTCCAAGGCTTTGAACAATGTTGAGTCTTCATCAAGATAACCTTCAAACTCAGCTACTTCTTTCAGATTCTTTAGTGCCTTCTCACTCTGACGGTCATAAGTGAATTTCTTTTCTGAAGCATAAGCTTTGAATGCTTCGAAATCCTCATCCGAAAGTTCGAACTCTTCAACCGGAGGTATAGTTTCGTGCTTCTGAACCCATTCTGTAACGTAGTCCATCAGCACAGTGTCAACAGCAAGGTAATACATCATTGTCGGCATCTTAGGCTCTTCGACCTCAAATTCAGGACGAACACCGCCGCCATCACGCACCGGACGTCCGTTCTTTGTATAGAACACTGAAGTCAGGCTGTCAGGAATAGCCTCGACAGAACCATCTTCCTTGCGGTGAGTGTAGTCCATCTGCTGAATGCAACGGCCGCTTGGAATATAATATTTGCTTATTGTCACCTTAAGGCTTCCGTTATAAGGCAATTCTCTCGGAGCCTGAACAAGACCTTTTCCGAACGAACGCTGTCCGACAAGAACTGCACGGTCCATGTCCTGTAAACCTCCGGAAAGGATTTCGGCAGCAGAAGCTGAACCGCCGTTGATAAGAACTGCTATCGGCATAACTGTGTCAATCGGTTCAACCGGAGTGCGGTAAGTTCTGTTCATAGCCGGATTCTTTGCCTTTGTCGAAACCACTTCAGTTCCTTTAGGCGTAAACATACCGACAATCTGAACTGCGCCGTCCAGAATTCCACCGCCATTGTTACGTAAATCCAGAACCAAAGATTTTATGTTGTGGTTCTTTTTCAGGTCAGTGAAAGCATCTTTCACTTCCTGCGCGCTTTTGTCGGTGAAACCTTTCAGATATATATATCCGACACTATCGTTTCGGACACCATACCAAGTAACCTGGTCAACAACCACTTTTTTCCTAATTATCTCAAATTTCCTCGGTTTCTTCTCGCCCGGACGCTGGATGGTAAGCGTCATCTTAGAGTTTGGAACACCTTTGAGTAGCTCGCTCACCTTGTCGCTCTGCATTTTGGAAACATCAATTGTGTCAACAGCAAGAATCAGGTCGCCTGCCTTAAGTCCTGCTTCGGCAGCCGGCATTCCTTCAAACGGTTCTGCAATCATAGCACCGCCGTTTTTATTTCTCTGTCGTATATATGAACCAATACCGCCGTATTCGCCTGTCACCATTTGCTTGAAATCACCCATTTCCTCCTCAGGAATATACTCAGTATAAGGGTCAAGTCCTCCAAGCATTGAGTTTATACCGCGTCGCACTGTTTTCTCAACATCAACGGTATCGACATAGAACATCTCGACTTCCTTCACCAAGGCGTTAAGTATATCAAGGTTCTTGCTCACTTCAAAACGGTTGTCTTTCACTTGTGCTCCAGCCGGAGCAACAGCACCCGAAAGAAGTAAAGAGCAGACAAGCCCCAAAATAGATTTTCGTTGCATATGCATTATATTCTTATTTTTCTACATTAATATATTAGTCTGTTCAAGTGCCGCAAATTATATAATTTGCAAAAGTTACAGGAATTAAATGAAATCACCACACTTTTTCCACCTAAAAAGCTCGTAAATGTAGATAATATGTTTCTTTTTATGCCAAAATATCCTTTACTTTTAACTTTATTTGTTCCCATTTGTCAGCAGGAATCTGAGGTCCGACAACGTCGATTACATATCCTGCAAGAACAGAACCGATGCGTGCAGACTGCTCAAGAGTTGCACCTATGCTCTGCCCGTAAAGGAAACCTGCGGCAAAATTATCACCGGCACCTGTTGTGTCAACTGGTTTTCCACCTTCGGCGGCTATTTTAATAAATGAGCCCTTGCTTCCTACGATTGAACCTTCTTTACCCAAAGTTACCAAAGATATATCTACCATTTCCGACAAAGATTTCACAGCCTCAACAGCTGGCAATCCAGTATAAGACTCCGCTTCACTTTCATTGCTGAAAAGAATATCCACATAAGCCGGAATAATTTCATCAAGAAAACCTCGGAAAGCATTTACGATATTGAAGTTCGACAAATCCAAAGCAACTTTCAATCCAAGTTTCTTTGAACGTTTCATAATTTCACGGACCAAATTGTCGTTTACCAGCAAATATCCTTCTATATATATGTAATCATACTGGCTCAACACTTCGTCTGAGATTTCTGAAGGGTCAATTGTCGGCGCCGGACCAAGAAATGTTCCCATTGTGCGCTCTCCATCCGGAGAAATTAGCACTGTGCAGCTGCCGGACGGACCATTTTCTTTAATAAAATATGGAACTACGCCTACTTCCAACAAAGAATTTTCATAGAATTTTCCTATTTCATCATCTCCAATCTTGCCAATAAAACCTGAATTTCCGCCCAAACATGATATCGCACGCATTGTGTTGCAAACTGAACCACCGGGAGTCTGAGTTGACTCTTCCCCAGATTGTGCAGCACGTATTGCAAACATTTTCTCCCTGGTAATCATATCCATAGCACCTTTCTGGATACCTATTTCAGCGAGCTTTTCATCACTTCTTAAACGGCTTAACACATCTACTAAAGCATTTCCTAAACCTAAAACCTTCATTTTTTTCAAATTTTTTCTGCAAATATATTGCATATTTCAAAAATACCTCGTACTTTTGCAGTGCAATTTAAGGGAAGGACGTAAGTCAAGAACTTAGAAAAGCAACAATACTCTTCCTTAGCTCAGTCGGTTAGAGCATCTGACTGTTAATCAGAGGGTCCTTGGTTCAAGTCCAAGAGGAAGAGCAAAAATAAATTCTTCTTTAGCTCAGTTGGTTAGAGCATCTGACTGTTAATCAGAGGGTCCTTGGTTCAAGTCCAAGAAGAAGAGCAAAACAAATTCTTCCTTAGCTCAGTCGGTTAGAGCATCTGACTGTTAATCAGAGGGTCCTTGGTTCAAGTCCAAGAGGAAGAGCAATAAAGAGAGATACTATCAAGTACCTCTCTTTTATTTTGTCTCTTTTCAAACAGTTTTAAACAGGGTTATCAACCAGTTTATCAACATCCGGATAGTTTTTCAACAGGTTTTTCAACAAACTTATTCACATTTCCACTAGTTTTCAACAACACTCTGTGTAAATCAAATTAAACGGTGTTTTCAACATTCTCTCCCAATAAACAAGTTTTTTAACAGGGTTATCAACAGACTTTTCAACAAATAACAGAGTTATCAACAGGATTATGTTAATAACCATTCCATCCATTCGTTAAACCAACCAGATATAAACAGGGTTTTCAACAGGTTTATCAACAAACTTATCAACATTATTCTAAGTTATCAACAAATTCTCTTCAAATCCCATTTCCAACAGATATCAACATTCATACAAATACTACAAACCAAATACTTCATCCTATTGCATTTATAATTTAGAATGATTGTATTTATATCTCAATTTTATCTTTACCAAAATATCGGACCACCTAGGTAGCTCAATCAGCTCACCTAGGTTGATTGATTAACTCACCTAGGTTGATTGATCGGCTCACCTAGGTGGTTCGATATTTTGAATACTATAAATCTGGCAAATTATACTTATAATTACATTATATATTTAGCATAATCTCTTTTAAACTTTAAAAGACAAAAGTTGTCTATTCTGTAACAGAAAAAACAATAGTAACAAATGCAAAGACTATACTTACTTTATATATTCATCTTTTGGGCAAGTTTTACCACATTGAATGCACAGAATACGAAATGTGACATTAGCGGCTCAGTGTTTGAAGAAGGAACAGAATTACCTGTTGAACAAGCGACGGTGCGTTTGCTTAATCTAGCGGACAGCTCGATGATTCGCGGTGTGGCAAGCAGCAAAAACGGAAGTTTCACGCTGAAAGGTGTGAGAAAGGGGAAATATTTGCTGAATATTTCATTTATAGGATTCAAGCCATTATATAAGGATATACAGATTTCGGGGAAAAAGGAAAATGTTTATATCGGTAAATTATATATGCAAGATGAATCTATTGTACTTGCCGAAGCTGTTGTAGTTGGCAAAGCACCGGAGGTTATCGTAAGAAATGATACAACGGAATATAATGCTGATTCATATAAAGTGACTGAAGGCTCGGTGCTGGAGGATTTGCTGAAGAAAATGCCCGGAGTTGAAGTGGACAGCGAAGGGAAAGTCACGGTTAACGGAAAAGAAATCACCAAAATTATGGTTGACGGGAAAGAGTTTTTCTCGAACGACCCGAAAGTCGCATCGAAAAATCTTCCGGCAAAAATGATTGATAAGGTTCAGGTCCTGGACAAGAAAAGTGATATGGCAAAATTAACCGGTTTTGACGACGGCGAGGAGGAAACTGTGATTAATCTTACCGTAAAACCGGGAATGAAGCAAGGTTGGTTCGGCAACGCATATGCCGGTTATGGAAGCAAAGACCGCTATGAGGGAAATGCTATGGTGAACCGTTTCTATGATAACGACCAGATTACCATTATGGGCGGGCTGAACAATACCAACAATATGGGATTTTCAGATATGGCTTCCACCATGTTTTCCGGAATGAGAGGTGGAAAAAGAGGTTCTGCAGGTAATGGTATTACGACTTCGGGCAATGGAGGTGTGAATTTCAGCAAGGAGTTCAGTAAGAATATGACTTTGGGCGGTAACGCTAATTATTCGAACTCCAACAATGACGCGAGCAGCAAAAGCAAGTCTCAGACTT
The DNA here is from genome assembly GCA_949295065.1 of uncultured Parabacteroides sp. Classification (GTDB taxonomy): domain Bacteria; phylum Bacteroidota; class Bacteroidia; order Bacteroidales; family Tannerellaceae; genus Parabacteroides. The sequence continues at coordinate 79,646 of CASFJQ010000005.1, forward strand.
TTCTTACGGGAGACAGCGTTTCGTATTCTGATTCTGAAGTTACAAATAATACAAGGAACAATAATGCCGGAATGAATCTGAGAATGGAATGGAAACCGGACACTATGACTAATATTATTTTTACTCCTGATTTCGGTTACAGCAACAGCCGGACTTCGAACTATCAATATACAAATACGAGGATAAATGAAGATACTCTTAATATAAGCAACTCGAATGTTTTTTCGGACGGCGAAGGTTATAATCTCAATGCCAGACTTGATATGAGCAGGAAGCTCAACAATAAAGGTCGTGTTTTGAGTTTTTCTTTCTCTGGTGGAACAAGTGATTCATATAATAATGAAATAAACTATTCGGAAACTGACTATCTTCAGGAAATGAGAAAACAGGTTATCGACCAGCATATCCGTTACGACAACAAGAGTTTCAATTATCGCGCCTATGTATCGTGGGTTGAGCCTTTGGGCAGAAACAATTTCCTCCAGGCAACATATTCTTTCAGCCAGAGGAAACAGGAATCGCTTAAAAATGCTTACAACCAGAACGAAGATGGTGTATATAATATGCTGGATACTGCTTCAAGCAAAAACTATAGAAACAACTTCATCAGCCAAAGAGTAAGCTTGAGTTTCAAGGCACAGAGAGAAAAATATATGTATATGTTTGGTCTCAATCTTGACCCCTCATACTCGCAAAGCGAGAACTTCATAGGCGACAGTGTCCTTTCAAACATAAGCAGGAGTGTGACGAACCTCTCTCCTATTTTCCGATTCAACTACAGATTCGACAAACGGACAAACCTGAGAATAGACTATAACGGAAGGACTACACAGCCCTCGATGACTCAATTGCAGCCGGTAATAGACAATTCAAATCCGCTGAATATTGTCATTGGTAATCCGGAGCTGAAACCAAAATATACAAATAATTTCACAGCTCATTTCAACAAGTTCAATCCGCAAAAGCAAAGCGCAATGATGTTTATGCTGAATGGTAACTATATTCTTAATGATATTGTCAGTAAAACAGTTTTCAACAGCGAAACCGGAGGACAGCAAACGACGTATGAAAACGTGAACGGTAATTTCACGGTGAACGGACGCATAATGTTCAACACTCCGCTGAGGAACAAGAAATTCACAATCAACACAATGACTACGGCTATGATGTCCGGCTCAAACAGTTTTGTAAATGGAGAAAAGAACAGGAGCAAAAATCTGAACCTGTCTGAAAGAGCCGGCATTGATTTCCGTTCGTCATATATGGATATCGGGGTGAATGGAAACATACGTTACAATTCAAACATAAATTCCTTGCAGGCTCAGAACAATCTTAAGACTTTCAACTACAGTGTTGGCGGATACACAACTCTTTATCTGCCTTGGAACATCAAAGTGGAAAGTGATGTCAACTGGTCAACAAACTCCGGGTATGCCGACGGATTCGAACTGAACGAAGTGTTATGGAACGCATCAGTTTCAAAATCGTTCCTGAAAAACAACCAAGGAACTTTGAGATTCAAGATTTATGACATATTGCAACAGAGAAGCAACATTTCACGAAGTGTTACGGCAAGCAGAATCAGCGATTCGGAATATAATACATTGAGCAGTTATTTTATGTTTCACTTCATATACAGATTCAGCATATTCAAAGGCGGACAGCCTGGTGGACGAGACAGAGGACCTGCCGGAGAGCCACGCCTGCTGCCACCGCACCTTGGCGGTCCGGGACCGGGTCCGGGCGGACCGGGAAGATAATACCACAAACAAAGTGCAATGATATTTGAAAGGTCTTTTATTTTTTATACCTTTATGGCTTAATATCTCATAAATCTGAAGATGTTTGCCTTTATGAATATAGAATGGATTTTCAGTACAATATTCATCCTGCTCTATAGCATAACTATCATTGGGCTGAGTTTGGTTATTATAGCGGAAAACAGAAATCCGCTAAAGACAATACCGTGGGTAATCGTACTTTTGCTTGCGCCTGGTGTCGGTCTGGTTTTCTATTTCTTTTTCGGACAAGACAACCGCAAACAGAAAATCATTTCCAGAAGAACATATAAAAGAATAATTAACCGTCCCAAAACCAAAGAACCCCCGACAGATTCCTGTCATTTACCGGAAGAATACTCACAATTATCAGCATTGATAAGCAGAAACAACCAGTCACCTCTGCTCTATGGCAGCAAAATAGACATTTTCACCAACGGGAAAGATAAGTTTGCGGCATTGATTGATGACCTGAACAATGCAAAGCAATATATTCATCTGCAATATTACATATTCTGCGACGATGCCATTGGAAATACGATAAAAAACATTCTTATCAAAAAGGCAAAAGAAGGAGTCAAGGTGAGAGTGCTTTACGATGATGTGGGATGCTGGAATGTTCACAACAACTTCTTCAAGGAAATGAAAAACTGCGGAATAGAAATATATCCATTCCTGAAAGTAGTTTTCCCGATATTCACAAGCAAAGTAAACTATAGAAATCACCGGAAAATTGTAGTTATTGACGGATATATAGGATACATCGGCGGGATGAATATCGCTGACAGATATACAGTGGGTTCAAAACTGGGAACATGGCGGGACACACATTTCCGCATCATGGGAAAAGGTGTATATGGATTGCAAGCATCATTTCTCGTGGACTGGTATGCAATGAGCAAACAAGTATTGAGCGACAAGATATTATATCCAAAGACTGAGGAATACGGAGACAATATAATGCAAGTGGTAACAAGCGGGCCAGTCGGACCTTGGCGGAATCTTCTGCAAGGAATTATACATATAATAACCAATGCCAAGAAATATATCTATATACAAACACCTTATTTCCTGCCCACTGAAGGATTGAGCCAGGCTTTGCACATTGCGGCTTTAAGCGGTGTGGACGTAAGGCTTATGCTTCCGTTGCACTCGGACACCTGGACTGCCAACATGGCAAGCCGTTCATTTCTTGAGGAGATGCTGAGAGCCGGTGCTAAAGTGTATTTCTATAAACCTGGATTCCTTCACTCCAAGCTTGTGATTTGTGATGATTTTATATCATGCATAGGCTCAGCCAATATGGATTTCAGGAGTTTCGAACATAATTTTGAAGTAAATGCGATAATTTACCAAACATCGTTTGCAAAAGAAATGAGGAAAATATTCCTGCACGACCAGGAAAACTGCTTACGGATCAAACTCCCAGTATGGATAAAAAGACCTAGATTTATGAAGCTGCAGGAATCATTTATGAGATTGTTCTCTCCATTACTGTAAACAAATTGACATGTTGACAAGGCGGTAACCAATACATAGAAACCTTGTCAACTTGCCTTTGGTTTTATTCTTTCACGAATATACTGAAATTCACCGCACCATAAACTCTTCTCTGAGAGAAATAAGGAAGAGATGAAAAGTCATTTGAAGCCGGATGCTCCATTACGAAAACTCCACCATCACGAAGCAAATCTCTTTCAAACACAAGTGTTGGAACTTCTGGCAACTCTTTCAAAGCATATGGAGGATCGGCAAAAATAAAGTCAAAACTTTGCTTTGGAGCCGAATGTAAATAACGGAACACATCACCGCGTATCAGATTATGATTTTCGTCCTTCAATTCGCGGACAACTTTCGCTATGAATGATGCATGAGCATTATTCTTTTCAACAGAAGTTACAGAGCGGCAACCACGGGAAAGTAACTCAAAAGATATACTTCCTGTTCCGGCAAACAAATCCAATGCGTCCAAATCCTCAAAATCAATTAGATTTGCAAGCACATTAAACAAATTCTCCTTGGCGAAATCCGTTGTCGGACGAGCACTAAAAGTTGATGGCACATCAAAACGGCGACGGCCATATTTTCCACTTATAATTCGCATACAGTCAAATATATTAAATCAAGCGGAGCTTCGAGCAAAGCGCTTCCCCGCAAATAAACTTCGGACGGTAAAGAAAGCTGTGACACGTTTCTTATATATACAGACAAAGATTTTTTCAAATCCTCACATTTACCGGCATCTCCAAAAATATAGAGATAATCCTGCAATTGATTGAATTTATTCTGTTTCCAAATATACAATATATAATATAACAAATCCTGATTGTCACGAAAAGAAATATTGTTTGCAAACAACAGCTTGCCTTGTGGAGCAAATGCGGCAAATGACATCTTGTCTTTTGACAAACTTACATATATTTGTCGATACAAGGAATTGGCAGCCTGTTTTTGCCACTGAGTTAAAAGGACAGAAGCAGGATTGAGGAATTGCGGATTTATGAAAGAACGGGAACAGAATTCATAAATATCTTCGGGAATTGTTGAAAGAAGCACAGCATTCTCAAATCTCAGCTTGTTTGAAAAAATGTGTCCTTTACTGTCGCAAAAAACGAACGACATAAGTTGCTCGTTCATCTTCTCATCAAACATCTCTTTGGGTAGAATTTGAAAATCCGAAGAAGAATAAACAATAAACATTTTCTTATATTTCCATGAAAGACATTCATTGGCAAAAAAGAATTCTTTCAAAGAATCGATATACAAATCCGGTTTGCCCAACTGCCGATAACAGAAGAACGCACTGTCGGCTTCCTGAGGATTATATCCAGAAAAAGAAAATCCATCCGGCGCGAGCCGGATGGATACTATATATTTCTCAGAATGCTCAGATGTTATTGTATCAGGAATTCTGATAGTCATAGGCATCTACAAGATTACTCCCAGTTACCTGCGTTGTTGTTGATTTCTTCCAAAGAACCTACACGCATACCTGCATATTTACCCTGCTTTTCAGCTTTGTCTTTCAAGTTGTATGCCAACTGAGGATCCATGCCACGCAAGTAAGAATCAAATGGAACTTCGCAAACGAATACTTTGATTTCATAACCTGAACCTGATTTCAAAGTAGCTGTATCCATATGGAATTCAATTTTATCACCAGGAACACCAGGTACATAACGCATAGCATCGATATCATATCCTTTGCCTAGCAATGTATCAACAGCAGGAATCCAGATAGTATCACGTTTGATCAAACCTTTCTTAACAGCTTCCTGTTCTGTCATACCCTGTTCCAACTGTTCGTCAGTCAAAACACCTTCCTTAACCAAGAACGGAAGTTTTTCTTCTTTCAAGAATTTTCCCAATTCATCGAAGTTTGCAGCGTGAACACCGTGGATGTTCTTATACTCAATCTGAGCTTTACGGATTTCAATCAAACGAGTTTTGATTGCTTCGTCACGACGATCTTTCTCCTTGTTGAAATTGATTGGAGTTAGAATACTCTGATAACACATGTACGCCAATACAACTACTGCTGCGGCCAATAATACTTTTAATGCAACTTTCATGGTTTATATATTTTTTGAATTTATTTTATTATTTCGTTCGGCAAATTTAAAAAAGAATATTTAATACACTACCTTTATCGCAAAAATTATTGCAGATAAAATGATAAATAATTACTTAAGCCATAAAATTTCACAAAATTTTCCATTTTCTCCTACTTCTGACCAGGAAGAAGCATTAAAAATCCTAAGTGATTTCATACTCTCACCCCAAGAAGAAAGCATTCTCCTTTTCAAAGGATATGCAGGAACAGGAAAAACATCACTGATCGGAGCTTTTGTTAAAACGTTAAATGAACTTAAGCAAAAAGTTATACTTCTTGCGCCAACAGGGAGAGCTGCCAAGGTATTCTCGGGCTATGCCTGCCAAAAAGCATACACTATTCACAAAAAGATTTACCGGCAGAAGGCTTTTTCAAACGACTTGAGCAATTTCCTTCCAACTGAAAATCTTTACAAAGATACAATTTTTATTGTAGATGAAGCATCTATGATAGCAAATCAAAGCGTAGATTCATATTTTTTTGGTTCCGGGCGTTTGTTGGACGACTTGATACAGTATGTTTATAGCGGAAATAACTGCCGAATGATAGTTATGGGAGATATTGCCCAACTTCCTCCGGTTATGCAAACTGCAAGTCCGGCATTGGACAGAAATGTTCTTGAAGGATATAATCTGACGGTGATGGAAGTGGAACTGACGCAAGTGGTAAGGCAGGACAAAGATTCCGGAATACTTTATAATGCCACCAGATTGAGAGACGCATTGAGAAACGATGCCGTTGATATTTTCCCGAAACTGGCTATAAAAGGTTTCCAGGATTTCCGTAAAGTTTCAGGTGAAGACTTGATTGAAGAGATTTCGGCAGCATATAACCGTGACGGTATTGAAGATACAATGATTATTGCACGCTCAAACAAAAGGGCTACAATATATAACAATGGTATAAGAAACCGTATTCTTTATCGTGAGGAAGAACTCTCAAACGGTGACAGACTGATGGTTGCAAAAAACAACTACTTCTGGATGACGGATAATAAAGAAATGGATTTCATAGCTAACGGTGAAATCATAAAGATTATGAAAGTCCGTAGGACTTATGAAATGTATGGTTTCAGATTTGCAGATGTGCTGGTTTATTTTCCCGATTATGATATTGAAAAAGAAATAAAAATACTGTTGGATGCATTGCAGACAGATTCACCGGCTTTGTCGAGAGAAGATAACGACAAACTGTTTTATTCTGTTCTCGAAGATTATGAAGATATAACGACAAAAGCCGGAAAAATGAAAAAAATGAAAGCAGACCCGCACTATAATGCAGTGCAGGTCAAATATGCTTATGCCGTCACATGCCACAAAGCCCAAGGCGGCCAGTGGATGAATGTTTTCCTTGACATAGGCTATATAACGGAAGAAATGCTAGGCGAGGATTTCTACAGATGGTTATATACTGCATTTACACGTGCAACGAGCAAACTGTTCCTAGTCAATCTTCCTGAAGAGTTTGAGGAATAGGCTGTGAAGCGGTTACACTGCCGCGGTCGAGCAAATAAAGCCCGCTTTTAGTTTTCTTTACTTTAGAAGAAACAGTATAAGCATCGTGGCAGAATATTATTCGCTGACATTTCTCAGCAGCTTCATCCAGCAATCTGATTTTTGAATCATATGAGCGAAGCGGAGCAATATCATAAGCCGAAATCCATTCCGGCGACACACTGGCTGCCAAAGGTATTACATCACCGGCAAAGACCAGTGTCTCGCCATTAATTGTAATATAAGGAATTATTTGTCCCGGAGTATGTCCGTCGGCAAGTTTCAGGCGGAGTTCAGGAATAACATCCTCATCAGAATCAATTAGCCTCAACAATCCGGAATCTTCAACAGCTTTCATATCATCAATGAAAAATGAATCTTTTTCAAGAGCATGAGGTTTGAGAAAATTTTCCCATTGCTCCTTGCCTACCCAATGGCATGCCTTTGGGAAAGCCATACGGAATTTACCATTATCTTCCGGCACAGCACATCCACCGCAATGGTCAAAATGCAGGTGAGTAAGGATAACGTCAGTAATATCTTCAGGTTGATATCCTTTCTCTTTAAGGCACTGCTCAACAGACTTATTTTCAAAGAACCGATAATATGACATTTTAGCCGGATGATAATTTCCGGCTCCGGCATCTATCAGTATCAGTCGTCCTGGGAATTCCAGAAGAACACTACGCATAGCAAGTATGCATCCATTCTGTTCGTCACTCTTATAGCGTCTGTTCCAAGCAGTTTTAGGCACAGCTCCAAACATTGCGCCGCCATCGGCAAAAAAATAACCTGTTTCAAAAATATCTATCATAATACGTAATACCGAAAAACACTCAAAAGTAAGTGTTATTTTCAAATACACAAAATGTTCCTATTCCAGTTAAAAGTCGTATTTTTGCATACAAATACCAAGCAATGCATAAAGTTCATTTAATCTCGATAACAGACTCCCTGATGCCTGAAATAGCAAAGGCTATAAAAGAGAAAGGATTTGAAGTCAGTGTTTCCGGTGAAGACTTATCAGAGGAGCAACTGAAATCCTTTGAAGATAAGGGATATATATGTCACGGTAACGGATGGTTTCCGGAACTGATGAACAAGAATATACAGGCTGTTGTTCTAGGTGGCACAGTTGGTGCAGATAATCCGGAACTTATTATGGCGAAGCAACTTGGACTGTTGATTCAATCTATTCCGGACTTCATTTATCATAGGACAAAGTCCAAAATAAGAGTTGTCGTTGCCGGAAGTAGAGGGAAATGCACAATATTGTCGATGATGGTAGCGGCAATGAAGCAACAGAAAATGGCGTTCGACTATGCAACAACCAGTACAATTCCTTCTCTTGAAGACAAGATTCATTTTAACTATGAATCACGAATAGCTTTGATTGAAGGAGACGAACACGTAACGTCCAAACTGGAAAAGCGTTCGCAACTGGAGTTTTACCGTCCGCATATCGCAGTACTGACTAATCTTACTTGGGAATTATCTACAGACCATTCAACTCCTGAAGCTTATATCAGTACTTACAGATATTTCTCTACATCTATTGAGCGTGAAGGCAAACTGATTTATTATGGAGGTGATCCGGTGATAAGCCAGTTGGTTGAAGAAATCAGAAATGATATTACAGCAATCCCTTTCAACAAACATGAAATTGTAGAAAGAGACGGAAACACATATCTTCAAACCAGATACGGAGAATATCCGATAAAAGTAACTGACTCATATTTCCTGATAAATCTGAACGCAGCAAGACTTGCCTGCAGGCAGATTGGAATAAACGACAAGAATTTCTATCAGGCTGTGTCTGAAATATACAGATGACGAGTTAACAAGAAAACGAGTTGACAAGCGTTCCTGGATAATTCATAACAATAGGTATTTTACATTGTCAACTCGTCTCTGTAGCCTTGTCATCTTTTTAAAGTAAACTAATTTTTAAAGAACGATTTTGCCGTGATTATTGCCCAGAAAAAAAGAAAAGAAAACATTGCGGAATATCTGCTATATATGTGGCAAGTGGAAGACCTTATCCGTGCCAACAATTTTGATATGGATTCCATAAAGCGAACTGTTATCTCGCATTATGAACAGCCGGAAGAAGTTAAAGAGCAGATTGCACAATGGTATGAAGAGATTATCAACATGATGCGTGAAGAAGGCGTCATGGAAAAAGGACATATACAGCTCAATAAGAATGTGATAATAACTCTTACAGATTTACATCTTAAGTTGCTGAAAACTCCTAAGGAAATGATTTATGGTGCTGCATATTATAAGACTTTGCCTTATATCGTACAGCTCAGAAGCAAATCAGGAGGAAATGATTTGCCGGAACTGGAGACTTGCTTTTCGGCAGTATACGGTTATCTGGTGCTCAGAATGCAGGGAAAGGAAATTTCGGCAGAAACACTTGAAGCAATCAAGCAAATCAGTTCATTCCTTGCAATATTGGCTGAAAAATACAGAGCTGATATGAACGGAGAGTTGGAATTGGAAGATTAAATAATATAAATAACATAAACAAACATGAGTCAATTTTCAGACGAAATCAAGAGAAGAAGAACATTTGCTATTATCAGTCACCCTGACGCAGGTAAGACAACTCTTACAGAAAAGTTACTTCTGTTTGGTGGTGCAATCCACGTTGCGGGAGCTGTAAAATCAAACAAAATCAAAAAGACAGCCACTTCGGACTGGATGGAAATAGAAAAACAGCGTGGTATTTCTGTTGCTACATCCGTGATGGCTTTCGATTATGCTGATCATAAAATCAATATCCTGGATACTCCCGGTCACCAGGATTTTGCCGAAGATACTTTCCGTACTCTGACTGCTGTGGACAGCGTTATCATCGTTATTGACATTGCAAAAGGTGTGGAAGCGCAGACTCGCAAACTGATGGAAGTTTGCCGTATGCGTAAGACTCCGGTTATCGTGTTCGTGAACAAAATGGACCGCGACGGTAAAGACCCGTTTGATTTGCTTGATGAAATTGAAGAAGAACTTCACATTAAGGTTCGTCCGCTAAGCTGGCCTATCGATATGGGACAGCGTTTCCGCGGTGTGTATAATATTTATGAAGAGAAACTGAACCTTTATACTCCGAGCAAACAGTATGTAACTGAAAACGTAGAGTTCAAGGATATAAACAGTCCGGAACTGGAAAACTATATCGACCCGGCTCAGGCTGCAAAATTGCGTGAAGACATTGAACTTATCGAAGGCGTATATCCGGATTTTGATGTAAACACATATTTGTCCGGTGATATTGCTCCTGTGTTCTTCGGTTCGGCATTGAACAATTTCGGTGTAAAAGAACTTTTGGACTGCTTCATCAAGATTGCTCCTTCTCCACGTCCTGTCCAGGCTGTTGAAAGAGCTGTTGACCCGGAAGAAGAAGCTTTTACTGGTTTCGTATTCAAAATCCATGCAAATATGGACCCGAACCACAGAAGTTGTATTGCTTTCGTGAAAATATGCTCGGGTAAATTTGAAAGAAACGTCAACTACAAGCATGTAAGATTCGGAAAGATGATGCGTTTCAGCAGTCCGACAGCTTTCATGGCCCAGAAGAAGGAAGTTGTTGACGAAGCTTATGCCGGAGATATCGTTGGTTTGCCTGATACAGGAAACTTCAAAATCGGTGATACACTTACTGCCGGAGAAGAGCTTCATTTCAAAGGTTTGCCAAGCTTCTCTCCTGAAATGTTCAAATATATTGAGAATGCAGACCCGATGAAGGCTAAACAGCTGAACAAAGGTATCGAGCAGTTGATGGACGAAGGTGTGGCTCAGTTGTTCACAAACCAGTTCAACGGACGAAAAATTATCGGAACAGTCGGTCAGCTTCAGTTCGAAGTTATCCAGTACCGTTTGCTTCACGAATATGGCGCTCAATGTAAATGGGAACCGGTCAGCCTTTACAAAGCTTGCTGGATAGAAAGCGACAATCAGGTTATGCTTGAGAATTTCAAGAAACGCAAAGCTCAGTATATGGCTGTCGATAAGGAAGGGCGCGATGTTTATCTGGCTGACTCCGGCTACGTACTGATGATGGCTCAACAGGATTTCCCTGATATCAAATTCCATTTCACATCTGAATTCTGATGAAAAAGTTTATTATATTGATTATTGGTTGTTGCATGTCACTGCTGGCATGCAAGCAACCGGCTGTGCAGTATTTCGAATATAGCGGAAGACTTCACACTCCTTTCCATATTAAATATGCATATACAGAACCTCTGGATGAAGAAATAAAAGGCGAACTTGACAGATTCTATCATCTGTTTAATGCTTTTGACTCAACTTCTGTTGTTTCACATATCAACCAGAACAAGAATATGGCTGTTGAGGATTCTGTTTTCACCAGCTTGTTCCGTACTGCTATGCTAATTTCTGCTTATACCGACGGAGCTTATGATATAACTTGCGCACCATTGATTAATCTTTGGGGATTCGGATTCAGCGACAAAGACAGTATCAGCCAGGCAAACATAGACAGTGTGAAACAGTTTATCGGTTATCAGAAAGTGCATCTTGAGAATGGTATTATCAAGAAAGATGACCCAAGACTGCTGCTTAACTGTTCTTCAATTGCCGATGGAACAGTGTGCGACATGATTGCCGACTGTTTCGACAAACATGGAATCACTGATTATATGGTTGAATTTGGCGGTGAAATTGTTGCCAAAGGTAAAAACCAACGCGGTGACTACTGGCGACTGGGAATAAACAAACCTCAGGACGATTCAACAGGAATTAATCAGGAACTCCAGACTATAATTCAGCTTTGGCCAAAAGATTTGAGCGAGGAAAATGCCGTAAACAATGGCAGAAGAGGTATGGCTACTTCGGGAAACTATCGTAATTTCTACATTAAAGACGGTAAGAAATATGCTCATACAATTGACCCGAGAGAAGGTGCTCCTGTGCAAAGAGATGTTCTGAGCGCAACTATAATCGCACCAACCGCTATGATGGCTGATGCATGCGCTACTGCCTGCATGGTTCTGGGAAGTGACGGAGCAGAGAAATTAAGAGCCAAACTTCCGATGATAGAATATTATCTGATTTGCGGCGATTCAACAGGATACTATTCCATTTCCTCAGCAGGATTTGACAAGTTTGTGATAAAATAATATACAGAGACTTTCCGAAAGCAAGTTTCACCATTTCTCCAAATCATTTATAATCAAGAAAATGTTGTGACGGGAGTCATAAAAAAGAGCTTTGGGGTTTGCGTGCAAGAAGATGTTAAAAGATGTTCACAAATCACAGGATTGCTCGGATTATCAATATTATAAATAATTTGTGAAACTTGCAAAAGTAAAAAAAAGGCAGGCAGCTTTTCCGGAAAACATCGCAGTGTTTCAGGAAAAAGCTGCCTACCTTTTTTATTGAATATCCATATAAAATTTCTGCCAATTACATTCGGATGTAATTTCAATTACTTCCTGATGTAAATCTGATTACATATAGAAGTAATTCAACTTACTTCTATATATAAATTGGACATATTCCAGAAGGAAAGTTGACAAGGCCAAGCACCTGTCACTTCGCACACTCGAATATTATCAATCAGCAGTTCTAGATACTGATTTAATATTATCAATCTTGGACAGACGAACGCACATTTTCTGAATGTCCTCAACATCGTGAACTTTCAGCTTAATCTTTCCTTCAAATACACCATCCTTGGCTTCAATCAGAAGTCGGATAATATTTACGTTGAATTCCTCAGAGATAGCTTTCGTTATTGAATAAAGCATTCCCAATGAATCTATACCTTTGACTTCCAAAGTTGCCTCGAAAGAAGCATTTGTGTAACTGCTCCATTCCGTGTTAAGGATACGTTCACCAAAGCTACTCTTCAACCTCATCGCTATCGGGCATGAACGCTTATGCACAACGACGTTGCCTTCATCATTGATAAATCCCAAAGAATCGTCACCCGGAATAGGTTTGCAGCAATCTGCAATCACATAGTTCTTCTGGAAACCTTCTTCCTTAAGGATATAAGGCTTCTTCTTGTCATATTTAGGTTTTTCTTTCTGCGCCGGGTTGGATTCAGCAGATTGTGCAGCTTGATGTTTGCTGTCAGAAGAATATTTTGTGGCCATTCTTAAAGCAGACTTCACATATTTGAACAGCAAATTGTCACTCTTGCCTTTTATAATCTTCTGAAGATTATCCGGCAATACTATATCACCTTTCTCGACAGAATAGAACAAGTCTTCCTTCTTTGAAAAGCCAAAATACATAGACAAATTGTCAATATTGGCAGAGCTGGATTCAACTCCTGCAGAATGCAATGCCGAAATCACCTTCGCCTCTCCTGCTTTATCTATTTCTTTACGTGAGCGTTTAAGCGCAGCGGTTATTTTTGAACGTGCCCTGGCAGTTGTAATAAAGTTCAACCATTCAGGTTGCGGAGTTTGAGAACGTGAAGTCAATATCTCAACCTGGTCTCCACTTGAAAGCTTGTGGCTGAGAGGCACCAGTTTATGATTTACTTTTGCACCAATACTCTTGTGGCCGATATCGGAATGCAGAGCATACGCAAAGTCAAGAGCAGTTGCGCCTTGCGGCAAAGTCTTGATATCGCCCTTAGGTGTAAATACAAATATCTCGGAAGAATACAGATTCAGCTTGATCGTGTCAAGGAAATCCAAGGCATTCGGGTCAGGATTTTCCAGAATTTCAGTAATAGTCTGAAGCCATTTGTCCAATTCCGTATCTTCCTCAACATGTTTTTCCTTATACTTCCAATGAGCGGCAAAACCCTTTTCCGCAATGTCGTCCATTCTACGACTACGGATTTGTATTTCAACCCATTGTCCGTCAGGCCCCATTACGGTAAGATGCAATGCCTGATAACCGTTAGCTTTCGGACGACTTACCCAATCTCGGATTCGGTCCGGCCTGATTCGGTAAACATCAGTAATTGCAGAATAAATATCCCAACACTGGTTTTTCTCATCAACACCGGGAAGTGGTTCGAAAATTATACGGACAGCATAAATATCATATATATCTTCGAATGCTACTTTCTTCGTTTCCATCTTATTCCATATAGAATAGATAGATTTGACACGCGCACGCATTTCATATTTCATGCCAAGGGCTTTGAGTTTCTCGTGCACGGGAGTAGCAAAATGTTCGAACAATTTATTTCTGATATCGGCTGTTGCCTCAAGTTTATTTGAAATTTCCTGATATTCCTTCGGATGTTCATATTTGAAACTCAAGTCTTCCAGTTCGGTTTTAATGGAAAAAAGTCCTAATCTATGAGCCAAAGGAGCGTATAAATAAAGCGTTTCTCCTGCAATCTTAAACTGTTTTGCCGGAAGCATAGAGCCCAAAGTACGCATATTATGCAAACGGTCGGCAATCTTGATGAGAATGACACGTATGTCGTCACTCATGGTAAGGAGCAGTTTCCTGAAGTTCTCTGCCTGGGCAGATGCCTGCTCTCCGAATATTCCTCCGGCAATCTTTGTCAAACCATCGACAATCTGGGCTATCTTCTCGCCGAACATATCCTTTATGTCCTCAACTGTATAGTCCGTATCCTCAACGACGTCATGAAGCAGTGCAGAACAAATGGAAGTTGAGCCAAGCCCCATCTCACAACAGACAATCTTGGCTACAGCTATAGGATGCATGATATATGGTTCTCCAGAACGCCGTTTCACTCCGGCATGAGCCTGATTAGCAAAATCAAAAGCCTTTTTGATTCTGTCAACTTTCATTCGATGATTGGACTTCATATAAGCGTCAAGCAGCTCATTGAATCCGTCCTGAATCATTTTTTCATCTGCCGAAAGAGCCGGAGCTGTTTCTTTCGGGACATTTATATTATTCATTACTTCATTTGTATCGCCCATGGTTTTTGCCTCCTATCTTTTTTACATAGTGTAGCTACAAATATAAGATTTTATTTATAAGAATAAATAAAAAAAGAGTACAACCTGTTTGATTTTTCAAACAAATTGTACTCAAATACGTCAAACCAATTAAGTTCTCTGTAGTCATCAGACAATCGAATTGCCTTAAAAACCTTTCAAATAATAACTTTAAATCTAAACACTGTATGAAAATATCGTCATCACGACGAACACAATTATTAGTCTTACATCAACGAAGTTCAATAAATTCAACGATATAGCAATACAGAATCGAAATAAAGCCGTTTTTTATGTCCTAAATTCGAAAAAATCTCGACGAAATAGGTTTTTAATATAATAAGGCAATGCTTCAATAAACAAATTATTTGTCCAACAACAAATTAATTGCAGAGAGCTATTGTTGTATATAAGATTTACACGACCGGAATCTTCAGGACTTGCCCCGGACGTATCGTAGCATTTGTAAGGTTATTTGCTTTTTGCAAATCTTTCGCAGTCAAACCCGGATATTTCTTTGAAATAGTATATAATGAATCTCCTGATTTTACCTTATAAGATATAAAATCACTTTCCACCTTGACCGATGTTCCGGATTTAGCTGTAGTTTTATTTGCAGAAGAAGAAGAAGAAGATTTTGCGGAAGCAAACGAAACACCGCCGTTATCAACATACAACTTCAGACGTTTGCCTCGTGCAACCTTATTGCTTCTCAGACCGTTCCACTTTCTGATTTGCTGGGCTGTGACACCATATTTATTTGCAATTGTATATAAATTCTCACCGCTGGCAACAGTATGTGTTATACGTTCCTGCGTAGCCATTTCCTTATCCTCACCGGCAAAAGACGAATTCAGCGCAATGCAATTGGCAAGCAAATCTTCTGCACGATGATTATACACAGTATCTTCACAGCTTACAAAGACATATGTTTCGGCAGCAGGCAACTTAAGCACTGAAGGCTTTACGTTTCCCGGTATAATATCTCTCTTATATTGAGGATTCAAAGCACGCAATTCTGTAACGTCAAGGTTCAACACATCAGCTACTTGCTGAAGATGAAGCATTTTATTGACCATCACTGTGTCTGTAGCCAATGGCAAAGTTGACTGCAAAGGGCAGATATTGTGGTCGCAATAATAATTCATTATATAATTTGCGGCGATAAACAGAGGAACATAAGAACGTGTTTCTTTTGGCAAATAAGGGAAGATGGACCAAAAATCTGTTTTTCCACCAGAACGGCGTATCGCCTTGTTGACATTTCCCGGTCCGCAATTATAAGAAGCAAGGACTAGGCTCCAGTCTTTATATATTTCATACATATCCTTGAAATAAAGGCAAGCAGCTTCTGTCGATTTCAAAGGGTCGCGACGTTCATCCACAAGACTGTTTATTTCAAGTCCGTAACTTTTTCCCGTAGGCAACATAAATTGCCACAATCCGCTGGCTCCGACACGCGAAAGAGCTACAGGATTCAGAGCACTCTCAACTATTGCAAGATATTTAAGCTCAATCGGCAAGCCATGTTTATCCAGTACGTTTTCTATTATTGGGAAATAGAAATCAGCCATACCAAGCATATAACTTACAAGATTACGGCGACGTTCAGCATATAAATCTATACAGTCACGAACCACCTTGTTATATGGCATTTCAATTATGCAAGGCAAACTTTTCAGTCTGGCTGCATAAACAGAATCGGGGAAATATACATTTTCTTCATCATCATGGCAATAGTCAAATTTCTGTGAAAAATACTGCACGTGCCATGTTTTCATCAAACTGTCAACATCTGCATCCAAACTTTCGGGGATAAGACCTATGCTCTCACGGATAGAATCCTCATTGGACAACGATGAATAATCCCGGTTTTCCTCAGGAATATCAGTCTGCGAAAAAACAACAGACGTGCATAAACACAAAAATAAAGATAAAATATACTTTGCCATTTATTCAAAATTTTAAACTACAGTTCAATCCATAAAGCTCGGAAGTCCGCGAAGTTCGTGGCGAAACAACAGGCTCAACACGCATCGACAAGTCCGGAGATATGTCAAAGTCGAAAAGCTGAGCGTCAACATATGCATCTATGATTGACAACGCATAAACACCAACGGTTATTATTATACTCAAATCCCTGTAGCGTCTGTAATAATCTTTCTGATTCTTCAGCGCATTCTGAAACTGAGTGTTGTCAACATACTCCAGTGGATCAGCTCCGGGTGAAAGAAGCTCCTGCCAGCTCTTGCTCAGATGGTCCTTTGTTATGACTATCTGTTCATCAGGGTCTTTCCTGGAATTCTCCTGAATCATATAATAATCGTTCATGATGTCTTTATACGCCGTAGAATAATCCTTATAATTACGGTTATTCCATGTCACGGCATACATACAGCCCATCAAACCGCCGTAAACAATCGGCAATTTCCAATACTTCTGATTATAAATCTGTCCCAAACCGGGCACAAGTGCCAATAAGACTGCTTTTTTGGGGTCTGGTTTAAAAACCGGAGCAAGTTTAACATTTGGAACAGATACAGAATCTGCTGAACGGAGCACAGCAGCCACTGTTGAATCAACCGGTTCCACAACAGCTACAGCAGAGTCTGCCTTTTGCAGACTAACGTTCTCTTGCGAATATCCCGGTTTACAAAACAGAAGCAAAAGAGACAATATTATCAGGAGACGAGTCTTCATTTGATATTATCCAGCAAACTAATCAATTTCTCCAATTCTTCTTCAGATGAGAACGGGATTGTTATTTTTCCTTTTCCTTTATCATTACAAACTAGCTGAACTTTCGTCTGGAAGAAACTGGACAAATGTTCCTTCAACATATCATAGCCTTCAGGCAAAGCAGCTTTGGCAGATTTCTGCTTTTCTGCCTTCTTGTCTTCCAGTTTCCCTCCTGCTACGACGTATTTTACCAGTTCCTCAACATTTCTCACCGACAAACCTTCGGACAGAATCTGTTCATAAAGGGCAATCTGAACTTCCGGGTCTTCAACTGATATAAGCGCTCTTGCATGTCCCATATCAATTTTACGGTCCTTCAGTCCCATCTGTATTTCAGCAGGAAGTTTCAACAGTCTGACATAGTTGGCAATCGTAGTACGTTTTTTCCCAACGCGCTCGCTCAGTTGCTCCTGAGTCAGACCATAATTTTCAATCAGCTTCTGATAAGCCAATGCAATTTCTATTGCGTTCAAGTCCTCGCGCTGAATATTCTCAATAAGAGCCATTTCCACGACATTCTCATCTGCCGCAGTTTTCACATATGCTGGGATTTGTGTCAGCCCTGCTTTAAGAGAAGCTCTGTAACGGCGCTCTCCGGAAATAATCATATACTGGTCATTTCCGGTTTCTCTCACTGTTATAGGCTGAATTACACCGAGAGCTTTTATTGATACAGCCAATTCGTCCAATGCTGCTTCATCAAACACCGAACGAGGCTGCTCCGGATTGGGCTGAATCTTTGAAAGTTCTATTTCACAAATAGACGATGAACCACCTGTCTTAAGGTCGTCCATCGTAATCAATGCGTCCAATCCACGACCCAATGCCGATTTTTTCATTAAAGCCATAAATATTTAGTTCTTTAGTTTTTGAGTTTTTAAGTTTATAAGTTTTTGATTTGTTCCAACTCAAAGCTTACAAACTATATTAACCCAACACTTATATATTATTTACTAAGTTCCGCAAGTGCTTTACTTATAAAGTTGACAAGGCTTAAGAGACAAGTTGACAAGAGATATATTATCTATAAGTTGAAAATAAATACTGCTCTGTGTCTCTGTGAACACTATGTTTAAAAATCTCGTCAACTCGTTAACTTGTCAACTCGTTAACTGAAAGCTAAGCTCAGCGAAACCTGAATTATTTATTTTTATCAATTACCTCCTGAGCAAGCTGCATATAATTGAGCGAACCTTTGGATTCAGCATCATACAGCAACACAGGTTTTCCATAGCTTGAAGCCTCACTAAGTTTCACATTTCGCTGAATAACTGTTGTGAACACCAAATCCTGGAACGGTCTTTTAACCTCTTCATAAATCTGGTTTGCCAAACGCAAACGGGAATCATACATAGTAAGAAGGAAACCTTCGATTTCCAATGACGGATTTAGTTTCGACTTGATAATCTTTATTGTATTCAACAACTTACTAATACCTTCCAAAGCGAAATACTCACACTGAACCGGAATTATAACCGAATCTGCGGCAGTCAAAGCATTTACCGTAATCAAACCCAAAGACGGAGAACAGTCAATAAGAATAAAATCATACACACTCTTCAATGGAGTCAGCATACGCTTCAATATCTGTTCTCTGCTAGGCATATTCAACATTTCAATTTCCGCTCCCACAAGGTCGATATGAGAAGGGATTATATGTAACCCGTCAACTTCCGTCTGAACTATGGCTTGTTTTGAATCTTCTCCATTTACCAGACATTCATAAATAGATAGCTCAACCTCACGGATATCTACTCCTAAACCTGAAGAGGCATTCGCCTGAGGGTCTGCATCAACTACAAGAACTTTCTTCTCGAGTGCTGCCAGCGAAGCAGCCAAATTTATCGTTGTAGTTGTTTTTCCTACGCCACCTTTCTGATTTGCTAAAGCGATAATCTTTCCCATAATGTTTTTATGTGCAATTTATTCCGGCGACAAAACTAAACATTAAAAACCGAACTCTATCAGAATCAATCGAAACATTGTTAGTTTTGTTGAAAAGTCACCTAATCTGTTGATAACTTACAAAGATAGTGAAAGGTGAGTGGAGTACAAAATAAAAAAACTTGTTTTCATTTTGGGGAACTTGAATTATTTCTTATCCACAATAGCAGCCACTGCCGCATCTCCCGTCACATTGACAGCAGTGCGCAGCATATCCAAAGGACGGTCTATGCCCAATATCAAAGCCAAACCTTCAGCCGGAATGCCTACAGAAGTCAACACCATCGTAAGCACGACATAACTGCCACCCGGAATTCCCGGCGTACCAATAGATGAAAGTATCGTCATCAGAACAATAACAGCCATCTGTCCCAAACTTAAATCTATTCCCAAGACTTGCGCAATAAAAAGAATGGAAATACTCTGATAGCACGATGTTCCGTCCATATTAATCGTTACTCCAACAGGCAGGACAAACGAAGCCACTTCCTGCGACACCTTCAAATCCTTCTCAACCACTTCCATTGTAACAGGCAGAGTTGCCGCACTGCTACTGGTGGTGAAGGCAAACAGCTGGACCGGATACATGGAACGTATGAACTTCCGAACACTAACCTTTGTAAACAGCCTGATAAGTAAAGGATAGAAACCCAACAGCAGAATAAACATTCCGGCAATTACCACAAGTGCATATACACCCAACGCGCCGAATATACTCATATCTCCGCCCGTGTCCGCAACCAGTCCTGCCATCAACGCGGCAACGCCCCAAGGAGCAAACATCACAATATAATCAACCATACGCAGGATGATATCATTCAGTCCGTCGAAAAAGGAAAGAACCGGCGCAATCTTGCTATGCGACACAGTTAGGGCTGCAATACCGAAAAATACGGCAAAGAAAATAACCTGAAGCATCTTTGAATTGTCCGCCGCAGCACTCACAAGATTATTCGGTACAATCTCGTTAAGAAAATTCAGCGGCCCGTTTTTCTGACCCTCAATCGAAGCCTGCTTCTTTTCATCCACTACAGACAAATAGTTTTCCTGAATATGCTTTACACGATCCGGATTTACCAACTTACCTGGCTGTATAATCAAACCTAAAAACAGACCCAACAATACTGCCACACAGGTCGTAACCAAATATATGGAAATAGTTTTTCCTCCGATACGCGAAAACTTGCTGATATCCTTCAAACCTGTCACACCTTTAATTAGGGAAATGAATACCAAAGGAATGGCAATCAACTGCAAAAGGCGTATAAATATTTGCCCCCAAGGACGAATCCAATTCTGAACGAACAACACGCCATCAACCTGAATAGCAACCACACCAATCAACACACCCGCAATCATACCAATTAGAATCTGGATATAAAGCGGCAACGAAAACAACTTCTTAAACCAAGACATATTCCATTTTATATTTATTAGAAAAAAAAGAAACTGGCAAAAATAGGATCCAGAAACAATTGCCCAAAATAATGATTTTATAGGTCAACACCATACTTTAAATAAAGAAAATTCATCGGTATCAATAAGAGTAAATAAATACAATACAGGCAAATCAGCCAAATACTTTAAAAAGACAAGCGCATATACGGCTTATTGAATACCGCATATGCGCTTCTTTTCTTTGTGTATTACAAACAAGTTCTATCAGTTAAAACAGAACCATCATTTACTACTTTTGCGGAAATCATCCATCAATTCCTTGATAGTTTCCTTCACGCTCATTATACGCTTGGCGCGCCATGCATTGCTGCCGGCAAAGGCATATCCATTCTCGAAATTACCTTTGAAAGCATTATACAACGCAGTCACAATGCAGTACGGGCTTCGCTCGATGTTGCACGTCTTTATACAATTGAACGGACAAACTTTCGGTTGCTTCAAACCAAGCTTCACTTTCTCAAGGAAATTACAATGGATTGCACGGCCGGGCATACCAACAGGACTCTTGATAATCTCAATGTCCTCCTCCGACGCATTTATGTATGTTTCCTTGAAAGCTTCCGAAGCATCACACTCCGTTGTCGTCACGAAACGAGTTCCTAACTGAACGCCCGATGCTCCAAGGTCCATCATGCGTTTGATATCTTCTCCCGTGTAAATGCCTCCCGCTGCAATTACCGGAATCTTCTTGTTGTATTTCTCTTCGAAATGAGAAACTTCTTCAACAACCTGAGGCAACAGTTCTTCCAAAGAATAGTGCTCATCGGTTATCTGGTTTTCCTTATATCCGAGATGTCCTCCGGCTTTCGGACCTTCAAGGACAACTGCGTCCGGCAGATAATCATACTGAGATTTCCATTTCTCGCAAATGATTCTTGCAGCACGCGCGCTGGATACGATAGGAACAAGCTTAGTCACACTGTCTTTCTTCAGGAAAGACGGCAAATCCAAAGGCAGACCGGCGCCACTGAAAATGATGTCAACCTTTTCGGCAATACTTGTCTTCACCAATTCGGCAAAATCAGACAAGGCAACCATGATGTTCACACCGATTATACCTTTTGCCTTTTCACGTGCTTTACGGATTTCTTCCTTCAATCCCAAATTACCAGCTTCTGTGTAATTGTTGGGTGATAACTTTTTGTATAACAATCCGAGACCGGCTGCGGAAATAACGCCAATCCCACCTTCATTTGCTACAGCCGAGGCTAGCCCTGATAGAGAAATTCCGACGCCCATTCCTCCCTGGATAATAGGAATACGAGCTTTCAGATCTCCAATACTTAGTGTCTTCATTTATAAAAATATGTATATAGTGTTTTTAAAACGGCGCAAAAATAGCACAATAAATAAAAAAGTGAGCATATTTTTGAATAAAAATAGCACACTTTCCTATATTTTGTGCTATTTACATTAGGAATAAAAAAATAAAGGCTGCTTATTTCCTAAATTAATAAGGAAATATAGCAGCCTTTTATCCGTTTATAAAACCAGTATATATCAGAATCTGTATCCTACGCTCAACTGAAGAACGCCATTGCGATATTTATCTGAAGTTTCAAATTCCCAGTCACCCAAATCAACAGACTTGATAGAGTTTGTCAATCCGATATTATAATTCAATGAGATATTTACTCCCATATCGAACTGATAACCTGCACCTATGCCGATTGCAAAGTCGAATGTGTTTACTGCATCTTTAAAATCGGCAGAAGAAGAGTTTTCGAAACCTGTAGCTGAAACCTTAGCCTTGCTGCGGACATTAAATCCAAACTGCGGACCGGCAAACACGTTGAAACCTTCATATATATAATATTTGGCGTAAATAGGTATATTAAGATAATCCATATTCATCTTCACGTCACCACCCAATTTCATATCATCAACCTGAACATATTCGCTGGCTTTGGTGCCTTGCATTGAATAATAGATTCCAGGCTCAATAGACAGTTTTTCCAACAGTGGAAGTTCCACTGCAAATCCAACATTCACTCCTGGTTTCATGTCTCCTCCGGAATTGGAAAGATTAGCAAAATTCACTCCGATACGTGGCATAAAATGAAACTCCTGCGCATTGGCAAAATGAAATGTACATATCGCCAACAAAACAAATAAAATCTTTTTCATAAGCTTTCTGTTTTATAAAATGCTTTTCTTTAAAACACATTTACTGATGAAAAGGTTTAATAAAAAGTAAGCTGAAATACATACGGACCGGCAGTAAAATATATACGGACCGACGAAGAAATATATACGGCCCGACGGGAAAATATATACGGACGTAGCAAAAATAAGTCCGAACATTTTGAAACTTCTCTTCGAACGATTTTTCACAAAAAAAGACACGGAACATACTATGTCAATAAGACATCTGTACATTCCGTGCCTCGGAAGTTTTATCAAGTTTAACAAGTTTCCCGACTTTAAATTCACTGAGTTCAAAAACCCTCGTCAACTTGTCTCCTTGTCAACTGTAAGTATAATTATCTGTGAGCCTCAATCCATTTACGAGCATTGACGAATCCTTCAATCCAAGGAGTAACTTCGTCCTGCTTGCGGTCGTTAGGATAATAACCACACTGCCATGGGAAGATTGCACGTTCCGGATGAGGCATCATTGCCAAGTGACGGCCGTCGTTTGAGCAAACACCGGCAACTGACCAAGGCGAACCGTTAGGATTTGCAGGATAACCTTCGTAGTTATATTT
Organism: uncultured Parabacteroides sp.; assembly: GCA_949295065.1. Taxonomy (GTDB): domain Bacteria; phylum Bacteroidota; class Bacteroidia; order Bacteroidales; family Tannerellaceae; genus Parabacteroides. The sequence continues at coordinate 103,295 of CASFJQ010000005.1, forward strand.
AGCTACGATATTGTATTCCTTCTCACCGTATGGGAAGCTGAACTTACCTTCACCGTGAGCAACCCAAACACCAAGTTTAGTTCCGCTCAATGAGCCAAGCATAATTGAGTTGTTCTTAGGAATTTCCAAAGTAACGAAGTTAGATTCGAACTTATGAGAATCATTGTGAACCATCTTGTGCTTAAGCTCGTGTTCCGGATAAAGCAATTCCAATTCTGCCATCAACTGACAACCGTTACAAATACCCAAACTCATTGTGTCCTTGCGAGCATAGAAGTTGTAGATAGCTTTCTTAGCCTTTTCGTTATACAAGATACCAGCTGCCCAACCTTTAGCTGAACCAAGAACGTCAGAGTTAGAGAAACCACCGCAGAATACGATGAAGTTCACATCTTCCAAAGTTTCACGGCCGCTTGCCAAGTCTGTCAGGTGAACGTCTTTCACATCGAAACCTGCAAGATATAATGTATAAGCCATTTCACGGTCGCCGTTTGTTCCCTTATCACGGATAATAGCAGCTTTCACACCGCTAGGCTGACGACGGTCTGCCGAGATTCCATAATCAGCAAGTTTACCAGTGAAGCTCTTGTTGTATTTAACTTCAAGCGGCTGCATCTTGTAGTTTTCGAAACGGTTGCCTGCACAAACATTTCCGCTCTGCTTGATATCCAATTTATATGAAGTAGAATACCAAACGTCACGCATATAGTCGATACCAAAGTGATACTGGATTCCGTCTTTTGAAACAAGGATATGACGTTCGTCTGTCGGTTTTGCAATTTCTGCGAATCCAACGCCGGCTTCTGTCATAAGCTTTTCAAATGCTTTCTTATCCTTAACCTGAACAAGGATTCCAGGATTTTCAGCAAACAGAATCTTAACGATATCAGATTCACTGATGCTGTCCAAGTTAACTTCCAAACCTCCTTCTACGTTAGCGAAGCACATTTCCAACAATGCAGTAATCATACCGCCGGCAGAAATATCGTGACCTGCAAGAATCAAGCCCTGTTCGATTGCTTCCTGAACTGTGTTGAATGCGTCACGGAAGTATTCTACATCCTTAACTGTCGGAACTTCGTTGCCAAGTTTGTTCAATACCTGAGCAAGAGCAGAACCGCCAAGTTTCAAGCTGTCGAATGAGAAGTCTATATAATATATATGTGTATTCTTATCGTGAGTAAGAACAGGAGAAACGATTTTCTTGACATCGCTTACCTCAGCACCTGCAGAAATAATAACAGTTCCAGGAGCGATAACTTTATCGTCACCATATTTCTGAGTCATTGACAAAGAGTCCTTACCAGTCGGAATGTTGATACCCAATTCGCAAGCGAAATCAGAAGCAGCCTGAACCGCTTTATACAAACGAGCATCTTCACCGGCGTTGCGGCAAGGCCACATCCAGTTTGCACTCAACGATACGCTTGTAAGCTTTTCAGCCAACGGAGCGAATACGATGTTTGTCAAAGCCTCAGCAATAGCCATTACAGAACCGGCAGCAGGATCAACCATTGCAACCTGAGTAGCGTGACCGATTGAAGTTGCGATACCGGCTTTTCCACGGAAATCCAAAGCCACTGCACCAAGGTCGCTCAAAGGCAACTGCAATTCACCCTGACACTGCTGGCGGGCAATCTTACCTGTAACCGAACGGTCCACCTTGTTAGTCAACCAGTCCTTACAAGCAACAGCTTCAAGCTGAAGAACATTTTCCAAATAATGGTGCAATTCAGATTCCTTGTAAACTACAGGCTGATATGATTCCACCACTGTGCTATCTTTCATGATTGTGCGTGGCGGCTTACCGAACATATATTCCAATTTGATATCGATTGGTTTAGTTCCGTCGGCCTGTTCGAATACAAACTGCATATCGTCAGTAGTTTCACCAACAACATACATTGGAGCACGTTCACGTTCTGCAATGCGGCGAACACGTTCAACGTCTTTTTCTTCCATCAGCAAGCCCATACGTTCCTGGCTTTCGTTACCGATGATTTCTTTTGCAGACAAAGTAGGGTCGCCAACAGGCAACTGGCTCATGTCGATGTGACCACCAGTAGCTTCAACCAACTCAGACAAACAGTTCAGGTGACCGCCTGCACCGTGGTCGTGGATTGAAACAATAGGGTTATTGTCTGATTCAGCAATAGCACGGATTACGTTAGCTGCACGTTTCTGCATTTCAGGGTTTGCACGCTGAACGGCATTCAACTCAATACCGCTAGTGTACTGACCAGTATTTACAGATGACACAGCGCCACCGCCCATACCGATACGATAGTTGTCACCACCAATCAACACAACTTTTTCTCCCGGTTTCGGATCGCCCTTCAAAGCATCACGATGGTTAGCGAAACCAACACCACCAGCCAACATGATTACTTTATCATATGCATATTTCTTGTTGTTTTCTTCGTGTTCGAAAGTCAACACAGAACCGCAGATAAGCGGCTGACCGAACTTGTTACCGAAATCAGAAGCACCGTTTGAAGCCTTGATAAGAATCTGTTCCGGAGTCTGATACAACCAAGGACGAGGGTCAAGAACCTTTTCCCATTCACGAGCACCTTCTGTGCGAGGATAAGAAGTCATATAAACCGCAGTTCCAGCAATAGGCAAAGAAGCTTTACCACCGCCCAAACGGTCACGGATTTCACCACCTGTACCGGTTGCAGCACCGTTGAAAGGCTCAACAGTTGTCGGGAAGTTGTGAGTTTCAGCCTTCAATGAGATAACAGTCTTGATATCTTTAATCTGGAAGAAATCAGGTTTGTCGCCGCTTGCAGGAGCAAACTGTTCAACAACCGGACCTTCATTGAAAGCCACATTATCTTTATATGCAGAAACCAATTTGTTTGGATTTTCTGCAGAAGTTTTCTTAATCAAATTGAACAGAGAGCTTTCTTTTTCTTCTCCGTCAATAATAAATGTACCACCGAAAATCTTATGGCGGCAGTGTTCAGAGTTTACCTGTGCGAAACCGTAAACCTCACTGTCAGTCAGCTTGCGATTCAATTTTTCGCTTACTTCTTTAAGATAAGCAATTTCTTCGTCGCTCAAAGCCAAACCTTCCTGCTGGTTGTAGGCTTCCAAATCTTCGATGTAAATGATTGGATCCGGCTGTTTGCTGATAGTGAATATTTCCTGGTCCAAACCATTGTAGATACGCTGAAGCATTGGGTCGTGCTCAGCATCACCTGAAGCAACAGGGAAATACTCTTCGATACGAGAGATTCCGCTCAAGCCCATGTTCTGTGTAATTTCTACCGCATTTGTACTCCAAGGAGTAATCATTTCGCGACGTGGACCAACATACCAGCCTTCCATCACTTCGCTTTCCACCGGCGCAGCGTTACTGAAAAGCCATACCAATTTCTGTACATCTTCTGGAGAGAACGCATGTTTGGCTTCTACTGCCAACACGGTCTTTGTGGGAGATTGAAAAAATAGAATCATATTGTTGATTATATTTAGGATATTCTATTCTGAAATTTAGAGTACAAAGATAAAAATAAGTCATGAAATATAAGAGAAATTGAAAAATAAAGTTACTTAAGTTTCGCAAGCTCAACTATAAGTTTACGAGTTGACAATGGAACAAGTTGACAAGAATTTGCGAAGCTTGAGTAAAGTTATCTTAAATACAATATCAATATCAGTTATATAGAATCCACTATCATCCCCTTTTCATTCACAGTTATATTGGCTATTCTCAAGTCATTCAATGCCGTCACAATATCCTTAAGTTCTGCAGTTCTTGAAAAGCGGAAATGAACGCGTGTCTCCAGCAATGAAGCGGATTTTGCCATTACACTTACATTATACCATGTTCCTATTTCCTTTACAACTTCTCCCAAAGATGTATCATCATAATCAAACATGCCTTTGCTCCAGCTATCTGCCTTATCCAAATTTGCAGTGCTTACATCAAGTTTCTTGCCTTCGTTCACAACAGCTTGTTGTCCTGGGAATAAATCAACACGTTCTTTTTGATTGCCTGTCCTTACATGTCCTTTATACAGAACAACTGATGGATAATTTCCAGGATATGAATTTATATCAAACACAGTTCCCAAAACCTCAGTCTGCAATTCACCGGACTTTACACGAAAAGGCTTTTTTTCATCACGCTTAACATTAAAACGAGCCTTGCCAGACAAACTAACTTCCCTTAGTTCATTATCCATAAATGTCTTGGAATATTCCAAACGTGAATTTGCTCCAAGTATTACATTTGTTCCATCCGGAAGGATTACTTCTGTTGTCTCTTTAGGAGGTGTTGACACAATAATCATTCCACCTTGTTCAATAGTAGTTATATTTACCGGTGATTCCACGGAAGTATAAAGCCTTATAGAATTATCCTTAATATCATTCAGGAAAAAAGACAGACTGAAAGCCATAAACAAAGTTACGGCAGCTGCACTTATCCAAATAAAGACATTATTATTTTTCCTTTGGTGCCGAGCTTTAAACTCTGCCCAAGCTAGGTCCGTTTCTTCATCAGACGGTAATTTTGCTGATGCTTCACCCAACAATTGCAAAAGTTTATCGTCTTCGTTGTGTGATATATCACTCTTGTCATTTATTATTTTATTCATTAATCGCCTCCTTTCCTATCATAGATTCCCTTAATTTGGATAAAGCTTTTGAGATATGTTTTTTCACTGTATCCGGACTTATACCAAGCAGCTCAGCCACATTACGATATGTATTCTTCTCAAAATAACAAAGACGAAGGATTGTCTTTGTCGGTTCACCCAATTCATCCACAACGGCTTCTGCCTTACGAAGCAAACGCTCGTGTTCCCAATATCCGGACTGCAAACTAAAAACTGTTTCTTCACGCAACGCATCAATATGCGAATATTCAACTTGCCGATGTTTTATTCTGTTCAATGCTATGTTGCGGACAGAAGCAAAAAGCCAAGGAACTTGTTGTTCCTCCGCAAGATAGTCAAACCGTTTCCAAACCTGCTCCATAGCCTCTCCCACAACATCACAAGCTTCGTCCTTATCTCCTAAGATTTGTGTAGCATATCTCACCATTTTGGGATATTGTTCACGAAACAAGGTTTCAAAAGCTTTTATTTTATTGTCTGTTTTCTTTTTCCAAATCATCCATTGTCTCTTTATCAGCGTATAAAAGTAAAACTTGCAATCCACATATACAAAATCAATTCTACATACGGTTCTTTTCACTCTTACCAGCACCGGAACCCTTATATTTGTTCTTTGTCTGATTGAATTTATAGCTTATACGCAAACCTATTTGTTGCCTGTCCGCATAACCGTCATAATACGTGGATGTTCTGTCTCCATATATCATCTCAAATTTGCCACATTCAGTACGGAACAAATCATATCCTATCAGAGAAACTTGCAACGATTTGTCCGGCAAAAAAGATTTGGAAATTTGGAGATCTACAGTTCCTCGACGACGACTAATAGTATAACAATTTTTCGCCTTTGTTTTAATATAACCTGAAACATTAAGAAACCAACCTTTGGGCAATACAAAACTATTATCCAGCCAAAAACCAAACCGAGGTGCTTTCCATCGCTGTTCGATTCCCAACGATCTTGCATCTGAGAAAAACCAAGATGTTTCTACAGTCAAATCTGGTTGCCAAAAGCTAAATTTAGGAGAAGCTGATAAGGTTATATATACACCATCAGAATGTGGTACACTTGCATTTGTATCCAGCGATACTCCCGGATATTTATCATCATCATAAGGTTTCAAATAAGAAGTATACATATTCAGCGTATGGTCATAATATATATTCATATTTAACCATTTCCAGCCGGCATCAAACGAAACTGTATGATGTATTTGTGGTGGCAAATGAGGTTCTCCTTTGAAATATTGATACTTGTTTACATAAGTTACCGCACTTGAAAGCATACCATATCCCGGACTTATCTTGATTGGTTTGTAACTCAACCCAGCACTCCAATCGTCCTTCTTATAAGTAGCTGAAACCATTGGCAATACATGATGAAACGAAGGGCTTTGCGTAGGCTGAAGTATTCCTGCCTCATAGTAGTGTGTTTTCTGATATTCATATCTTATTCCTGCAAGAATGTCGAAATTTCCGATATTCAACGAATAATCCGAAAACACAGAAAATACAGATTGCTGTATATGGTCGTCAGCATCAGCCGAAAATCCGCTTTGTTCAAATTTATCATGTCTGTCAGTCCATGTATCTTCTGATCCCAGAGACAACAAACCTTTTTCCAACTGTTTTGATATGATTAATTTTATTGCATAAAGCTTATTATTTATAGTATTTGTTGACACTGCATCTTTTTCCTGATTGTTGAAAACTGTTTGAATTCTTTTATTCCTGCCTTTATAGAAATCTGCATTAAAATCAATGCACCATTTACCAAACTCTCCATAATAATAAGTATTGACAGTGTGCTCCAAACCTTTCTTTCCTTTGTTAGTCACATCCGACTCCAACTTGTCAAAAAGCTCTCCGTCACGAAAAATTTCAGAAGAACTGAGTTCCGTATTTTCATAATTTCCAATATTTTGTTCCGGAGAATAACGCAAACCTACAGACTGTTTATCACTCAATTCATAATTCAGACCTATTTCGCCATTGAAGTAATTATTCTTTCCCGTAGATATATTATCCGAAACATTTTCCCATTCGGACGAAGTATGCATTAATGTACGTGTATATTCTGTCGTATATGAATTATTTTCCCTGAAATATGTTTTAGCGAAAATATCCAATCCGCCTTTACGATAATTCAAAGAAACTCCTTCATTGCCATTGGCAAAATGCCTCTGACGGTAATCGGCATAAAAACTTCCACTCAAACCTTCACCCCTCTGTCTTATGGTCCGTATGCGTATCACAGCCTTGACTTCAGATGAATAACGGGCACCAGGAGTAGTTATAATCTCTGCTGACAGGACTTCGTTTGCCTGCAAGCGCATAAGTTCTGTATTGTCACGGACTTTCCTTCCGTTTATATAAATTTCCGGTTCACCTCTGCCTATAACTGTAATATTTCCGTCCGAACCGCTTACAAAGGGCAAATGACAAATCATATCGGCAGCCGAACCCATAAGTGCAAGAACCGTTCCGCTGACTTTTGTAAGATATCCGCCATTCTTGCGTTCTACCAAAGGCTGCGAACCTGTTATAGTAATTTCATCCAACAGATTTTCTTCAATCTTCATTTGCAGAATATTCTCCGGCTCACACTTAGCTGTCAATGTCTGATAACCTACATAAGTTACTTTCAAAAGATAATTATAGCTATACGGATTAGGTAAAAGGAATGTTCCATCATCCTGGGTAACGCAACCGGTAACAAATGATGAATCCGATGCCTGTAAAACCAAAACATTTGCATAAGAAATCGGTTTTCCTTGTTCATCTATAACTTTTCCCCTTATACTTTCGGATGTTCCTTTACCTGTTTTACGCTGCACAACAAAATAATCCTTACGCTCAAGAAGGGTAAAAGGTTTATCTTCCAATATAATTTCCAATGCCGAAAATTGTGTCTGATTTTGTATATGAGCTGTCACATTATATGGTTTCACCTCATCATTTACAAATAATATGTTTTTCCCGCCTTCACGTTCCAGGCATCTTAATGCCGATGCCAAAGGCGTATCTTGAAATTCCACATTTATCAACCTGTTATCTTGCGCCTGCACATCAACAATAAAACAAAGCACTGATAATATGGCTCCTAAAAATCGAATAAATATTCTTGTATTTATATTAACCATCGTTTTTTTTCTGTTTTTGAATTTATACTACTTTATGTCATGCATGCTTGACTCTCTGTTTATATTACAACTATAAAGTCCAATCGGGTATGTTTAAAAAAGAAAAAAATTTCCAGAACTAATACAATACTGTTAAAAAATATCATCAAATCACATCATCCAACTGACAACCAAGTATATATAAAAATGGTGAAACTTGTAAAAGTAAAAATCTACTGCATATAACAATTGAAATAGTCATTAAAATCAAAACACTGCAATGTTCCCCAAAAAAGGTAGGCAGCTTTTCCGGAAAACATCGCAGTGTTTCTAAAAAAAGCTGCCTACCTTTTTCCGGAAAGTTCACTATTTAAAATTCCTTATATTTTCATCCGAAAGCAAGTAAAAATACTCTCGGAAGGAAATCGATTTACATACGGAAGGAAAACGAATTACTTTCGGAAGGAAAACGAATTACTTTCGGAAGGAAATTCCGTTGCTTTTGGGAGTGTAGTCTTTTTTTTATTATAATTGCATTTGTTAGTTGAGTATACACTATTCATATTCCTTTTGATATTGCAACTTATAAACTGATTATGATTAACTTCGACGAATACATACGCCAAGGCGAACCGCATCAACGGGAAAAGGGGTACGCATGGCAAACCGCAATCGGACTACAAGCTGTTGATGGACTTAAACCATCCGACTATTTAATTGAAACAGCACACAAAGATATTGAAGGAGAAATTACAATTGATGAAGTAGAACAACTAATAAAAAGTTACTACCAGTCAAAAGATGCACGTATACCAGAAATAGCAGAAATGCATGAGGCAGATACTGCATCAATCAATATTCGCCGAATACTTACAGAGAAAACTTTTGCCTTTACGCTTGTCGGACTAACATCTATTCATCGTCGTATATTCGATGGTGTATTCAAATTTGCCGGTCAAATCCGCGATTACAACATTACAAAAAAAGAATGGGTGCTACGTGGTGATACAGTGTTGTATGTTTCCGCACCTGATCTCCGCAAGGCAATCGAATACGACTTGGAACAAGAACGCCAGTTCGACTATTCAAAAGTGGACAGAAATGGATTAGTGAGCCATATAGCCAAATTTGTATCCGGACTATGGCAAATCCATCCGTTCGGAGAAGGGAATACCCGAACGACTGCCGTGTTCACGATTCTCTATCTACGTTCTATGGGATTTGATGTAACAAACGACCTCTTCGCTAATCATTCATGGTATTTCCGCAATGCGCTGGTACGAGCCAACTACCAAAACATACAAAAAGGAATCATGCGTAATTCGGAATACTTGGAACGATTCTTCCGTAATCTGTTATTAGGAGAAAACAATGAGTTACGGAATCGTTATATGGTTGTCAATACGCCTGAAGCACTGATAACAGAACAGGCAGAGCATATCAACCGTACAAGTACCGTACAACCTACCGAACAAGTTACCGAACAAGTTCGTTCTTTATTGCTAACATTGTCAAATGAACAATTATCTTTGAAAGGCATAATGGAGAAGATTGGTTTAAAGCATCGTCCGACATTTATAGAAAATTACATAGCTCCCGCTATAGAAGCGGGTGTTCTCAAAGTGTTATATCCAGACAAGCCAAATCATCCTCGACAGAAATATTTGTTGACGGCTAAAGGATTAGCATTATATAACGAAATCAACTCAAAGCAATAATTCTGATGAATAGCGTTAATAAATATTATCTCCAATATAAAGGACAAGCTTCGCAAGCTTAGAATTCAGTTGACAAGAACTTAATTCCCTCGTCAACTCGTCTCTGAAGCCTTGTCAACTTTAAATTAACAACATATTATGGAAAATACAGATTTGAAGAAATGGAAAACTATCAGCAGTGAATATTTATATAAAGACAACTGGCTGACAGCTCGGAAAGATTGTGTGGAACTTCCGTCGGGCGTGAGAATACCGAGTTATTACATACTTGAATATCCGGAATGGGTTTGCACAATAGCAATTACTAAAGAAAAGAAGTTTATATTTGTAAGACAATACAGACATGGTTTGCAGGAAATAAGATACGAGCTATGTGCCGGTGTTTGTGACCCGGAGGATTCGTCTCCGCTCGAGGCTGCAAAAAGGGAATTGCTCGAGGAAACAGGATATGGAAATGGCAAATGGGAAAAGATTATGGTTGTTTCGGCAAATGCCAGTTCCATGACAAACCATACTCACTGTTTTGTTGCCACTGACGTGGAAAAGATATCTGAGCCTCATCAGGAAGAGACCGAGGATTTAAGGATTCATATACTCAGTCTCGACGAAGTGAGGGAATTAATGCATAATGATGAAATAAAGCAAGCAACGCAAATCGCTCCGCTTTGGAAATATTTTGCTGAGAATGGAATGATTTGAGGTAAAGTTGACAAGGTTACAGAGACAAGTTGACAAGAACTTAATTTTCTTGTCAACTCGTCAACTGAATACCTAGCTTGCAAAACTTTAACAACGAACATACATGAATACAGAAAACACGGAACAGAATATTCTGCATAAAATGGCGGCATATTGCTCGACAGCCGAGAGATGCGTCCAGGACATTGAAAGCAAATTAAAGAACACCGACCTTGACGATGAGGCTCGAGAACGTATAATCGCACGGCTGAAGCAGGAACGCTTCATCGACGAAGGACGTTTCAGCCGTTTTTTTGTCAACGACAAATTACGTTTCAATAAATGGGGACGGATAAAAATATCTTTCGAGCTTAAAAGAAAAGGTATTTCCGGCATTGATGCGGAAGAAGCTCTTTCCGGTATAGACGAAGAAGAATACAGAAATACGCTTTACGATATTCTGAAGAGCAAGAAGAAAACGGTCAAAGGGAAAGATGAACGTGACGTTTTCTACAAGCTTCTGAGATTTGCTGCCGGAAGAGGATTTGAAACCTCAATATCGGCAAAATGTATAAAAGAAATTCTCAACAGTACCGAAGACTATGATGAATCTTATTTATGATTTTCTTAATCTTATTTATCCTCCAAAATGTTGTATATGCAATACGAATCTGATTAGCGGAGAAGATTGCATATGCCTCAAATGCCTTTGTAACCTGCAGCATAGCGATGACAATGCTAACGGGCTGAGCGAGAATTTTCTGTTTTCATCTCCGGGCTTGCCTCCCAGCCTCGCCTATTGCCCGTTTATATTTGAAAAAGGGAGCTGCACACAAACCTTAATTCACAAAATGAAGTATGAAGACAAACCTCAAATTGGATACCGTCTGGCAAAATATGCGGCTAAGGAGCTGTTGCGTGCGGAAAGTCCGCTGTGCAATTGCGATTTGATTGTTCCCGTTCCTCTGCATAAAAAGAAGTTGAGAAAAAGAGGTTACAACCAGTCATTTTGGATTGCCAAAGGATTGCATCACGTATGGAAAACAGAAATAAACACAAACTGCATAGAAAGAATATATAACAACCAAACCCAAACTCAAAAAAGCGTGTATGAACGATGGAAACACAAGGATTTGGCTTTCAAAGTGAAAGAACCGGAAACTATTTGCGGAAAATCCATACTGATAATCGACGATGTTATAACAACAGGCACAACCATAAAAGCCTGTGCCAGAGCAATTGCCGAAGCAAAACCCAAAGAAATAAACTTCTTTGCCCTATGTCATACATAAAAAAAGATAAATAAATAAATAAGATATAATGAAATTATATAATTTGTTTTCGCTATTTTTGCAAAATAAAAATTAAGTTTCAGGTTAATAGGCTTTATAACCTGACAAATAAAAATTGACTTGCGTATTTCGTTTGAATAAGCATAAAATTTAGACATAATTTAGAGGATTGTATGAAAACATTGGAAAGCTTAGTAGCAGAGAAATTATTAAAGATTAAAGCGGTAAAATTGCAACCAGCAAACCCTTTCACTTGGGCTTCAGGCTGGAAGTCTCCAATTTACAATGACAACCGTAAGACTTTGTCTTATCCGGCTGTTCGCAGTTTCATCAAACTTGAATTGGCTCGTGTAATCAGCGAAACTTACGAAAATGTAGATGCTATTGCCGGTGTAGCTACAGGCGCAATTGCCCAGGGTGCATTGGTGGCAGATTTGCTTGGCTTGCCTTTCGTATACATCCGTTCAACTCCAAAAGATCACGGTTTGGAAAACCTTATCGAAGGAGAATTGAAACCAGGTTCAAAAGTTGTTATCATCGAAGATTTGGTGTCAACAGGCGGTAGCAGCTTGAAGGCAGTTGAAGCTGTTCGTAATTTCGGTTGCGAAGTAATCGGTATGATTGCTATTTTCACATACGGTTTCCCTGTTGCTGTTGAAGCATTCAAGAAAGCTAACGTAACATTGACAACTTTGAGCAACTATGATGCTGTAATAGCAGAAGCTGTTCGTACAAACTACATCGACGAATCAGAAATTGAAATTCTTCAGGAATGGAGAAAAGATCCTTCTGCTTGGAATCCAAGCAAATAATCAGCATTTTTGCAAAACTATAAGATAAAAGGCAGAGAAGCACAGAGACATTCATTCTGTCTCAGTGTTTCTTTGCCTTTGTTTTTATTATATGATAATTCTATATTCGCAGGCTAGATTTTAAGTTGACAAGTTAACAAGTTGACGAGTTGACAAGAATTTAATTTCCTCGTCAACTTGTCTCTGATACCTTGTCAACTTTCAACTCAAGTTTCTTGCGAAACCTAAATAACACAATATATATGACCGAATTTGTAAGCGAAATAAAAGCTATTCCTCAAAATGACGATCGTATTTTTGCGATGTTGTCCGACTTGTCTAATCTGGAGCGCGTAAAAGACAGAATTCCACAGGATAAAATCCAGGGATTTGAATTTGACAGTGACTCTTGCAGCTTTTCAGTAAATCCTGTTGGCAAAATAACATTCCAGATTGTTGAACGTGAACCGAACAAGACAATCAAGTTTGCAACAACAAACTCTCCTGTTCCTCTATTCCTCTGGATTCAGCTTAAGCAGGTGGCTGAAATGGATACAAGAATGAAACTTACTGCACGCGCAGACTTGAATCCTTTTATAAAACAAATGGTGGCAAAACCAATGCAGGAAGCAATTGACAAGATTGCAGCTGTACTTGAAAAGTTGCCTTATTGATTATAATGTAAAAACTGCTAAATAATATGGCACAAAAGCTTTGGGAAAAAAATGTTCAGGTGGATCACGAAGTAGATGTTTTCACCGTTGGCAAAGATAGAGAAATGGATCTTTATCTTGCAAAATATGATGTGCTTGGTTCAATGGCACACATCACAATGCTTGAAAGTATCGGTTTGTTGGAGAAAGAAGAGCTTTCTGCTTTGCTTGCCGAGCTTAAGAACATTTACAAAATTGCCGAAAGCGGCAACTTCGTTATTGAAGATGGCATTGAGGATGTTCACTCACAGGTGGAACTGATGCTGACAAGAAAACTTGGTGACATAGGTAAGAAAATCCACAGCGGACGCTCACGAAACGACCAGGTTCTTGTGGATTTGAAATTATTCACTCGTGCTGAAATCCGCGAATTGGTGGAACTTGTTTCAGGCTTGTTTGAAGTTTTACAGGCTCAAAGCGAAAAATATAAATCTGTCCTTTTGCCGGGTTATACTCATCTGCAGGTGGCTATGCCTTCTTCTTTCGGACTTTGGTTTGGCGCATATGCAGAAAGTCTTGTGGACGACTTGCAGCTTCTGCAGGCAGCCTATAAAATATGCAACCGCAATCCGCTTGGTTCTGCTGCCGGTTATGGTTCTTCTTTCCCATTGAACAGACAGATGACAACAGACTTGCTTGGCTTCGACTCTATGGACTACAACGTGGTTTATGCTCAGATGGGACGAGGAAAGATGGAGCGCACTGTGGCATTTGCTATGGCCGGTATCGCCGGAACTTTGTCAAAACTGGCATTCGACGCTTGTATGTTCAACAGCCAGAATTTCGGTTTCATTAAATTGCCGGATCAGTTCACTACCGGTTCAAGCATTATGCCGCACAAGAAGAATCCTGATGTATTTGAGCTTACTCGTGCAAAATGCAACAAGGTTCAGGGATTGCCAAATCAGATTACTCTTATTTTCAACAATCTTCCTTCAGGATATTTCAGAGATTTGCAAATCATCAAGGAAGTGTTCCTTCCTTCATTCGATGAACTGAAAGATTGCTTGAGAATGGTTACTCACATGATGCGCGAAGTGAAAGTAAACGAGCATATCCTCGATGACGACAAATATTCATTGCTCTTCAGTGTTGAGGAAGTGAACCGCCTGGTGCGTGAAGGAGTTCCTTTCCGTGACGCGTACAAGAAAGTTGGCCTCAGCATCGAAGCCGGTGAATTTGTGCCTAACAAGGAAGTTCATCACACTCACGAAGGAAGTATCGGAAACCTATGCAATGAAGAAATCGCAAAACTTATGCAAACAGTTTTGGCAGGATTTGGATTTGAAAAGGTTGAGGAGGCTGAAAAGAAATTAATTAAAGAATGAAAAGACTTTTTTCTATAATAACAACAATGATACTACTCTCCTGTAATAGTACTTACAGGAGTAGTATCCCTGATTTTCCTGTATATTTGGAATTAGATTTAACGTATGAAGACAGAGGATTAAAAAGTCCTCAAGCTAGCAAAATATACATTAAAGGTAAATCTGCTTTATCCGCATACGAGAAAACGGGATTTGGAGGAGTATTAGTATATAATGGAATTGGAGATGGTAGTAGCGAAAACTATTATGCATTTGACGCTGCTTGCCCTGTAGAAGTAAATCAGAAAATAATAGTAGAAGTCGATTCCTTTGGAATATACGCAGTATGTCCTGAATGCGGAACAAAATATGACATATCGTATGGCATCGGAAATCCCATAGAAGGGATTGCTAAAGAAGGACTTAAGCGTTACCCCGTAGATAGACAAGGTGATATTTTATATATTGCATATTAATTTTTTATGAAAAAAATTTGCTAGTTAAAATATTTTGTCTACCTTTGCACTCGCAATCGGAAGCGAAATAGTTCGTAACAAGTGAAACCGAGAGCAGCATATGCGGAAGTAGCTCAGTTGGTAGAGCATAACCTTGCCAAGGTTAGGGTCGCGGGTTCGAGTCCCGTCTTCCGCTCATCGCTTATGCGAATGGATGCTCGAATGGTGGAATCGGTAGACACGAAGGACTTAAAATCCTTTGGCTATTGCAGCTGTGCGGGTTCAAGTCCCGCTTCGAGTACTGAAAATTATTTGCGGAAGTAGCTCAGTTGGTAGAGCATAACCTTGCCAAGGTTAGGGTCGCGGGTTCGAGTCCCGTCTTCCGCTCAGCTTCCAAAAAGCCTCGTGATTCTTAGGGATTGCGGGGCTTTTTACTTTATAAATCTATACAAAACATTTGTATTATGAAATCACAAATTTCAGCTTTTATTTGCAGTTGCATTCTTCTTTGCGGTTGCAGTTTCTCCTCACAAAAAGAAAATACCGGTAATATTCTCGAAACTGATAATCCAAATGAATTATATCTGTTGGTTGGCAGTTATTCAACTCCCGAAGAAGAAGGCATAAAGCTATACAAATTCGATGAGGCTACTGGTGACAGCAAATATATAAGCGGACTTAAAGGTATTTCAAATCCGTCGTTCCTAACTATAGCCTCAAATGGAAAAAATATTTATGCTGTTGGCGAAGATGAAGGATTGACTTCAACTGCAAATGCCATATTGCTGGAAAATGAGAAAATGACTCTTCTCAATTCTCAGCTGACAAACGGTGGTGCTCCATGCTATATAAAGCTCGATCCAAAAGAAGAATTCGTAATAACAGCTAACTATATGGGCGGAAGTATTACGGTCTTCCCTGTCGAAAAGGATGGCAAACTTGGAGAGAAAAGTAATCTGATACAATTTGAAGGCAATAGCATCGACAAGGAAAGACAAGAACAACCACATTTGCATTGTACGGAAATCACTCCGGACGGAAAATATCTTCTGGCTAATGATTTGGGAACCGATAAAATCCATATGTTCCCTTTTGCTGAGAATAATCCGGATAAATCATCAGCCACATTGCTTGACCAGACAAATATGAAGGACATAAAAATTAAAGAAGGTTCCGGTCCTCGCCATATTTGTTTCCATCCCAACAAGAAAAATGCATATCTTATCAACGAGCTTTCCGGCGAAGTCGTTGTATTCAATTATAATAATGGAGAAATGGACGCTATCCAATATATAAAGGCAGACAGTGTCGGAGCAAAAGGCAGTGCCGACATACATGTTTCTCCTGATGGTAAATTCGTTTATTCAAGCAACAGACTTAAAGAAGACGGCATTGCTGTGTTCGCAGTTGATGAAACTAACGGAAAATTAAACAAGATTGATTATACTCTTACAGGAAAGCATCCAAGGAATTTCATGATTACTCCTAATGGTAAATATCTCCTTGTGGCTTGCCGCGATGACAACAGGATTGAAATATATTCCAGAAACACGGAAAACGGAAGGCTGGAGAATACAGGTAAATATATTGAGAGCGGGAAGCCGGTGTGTTTAAAGGTTGTCAGATGAATACTAAAATGAAATGCAGTATATTTCCGGGAAATACACTGCAGTGTTCAAGAAAAAACGCCGCAGTGTTTCCAACGAAACACTACGGCGTTTTTCAACATGGACAGTTATATTTTATTTCTTCAAATACTCATCCATCGCAGCAGCAGCCTTACGTCCGTCGCCCATTGCAAGGATAACAGTCGCACCACCGCGAACAATATCACCACCGGCAAATACATCGGACAATGAAGCCTGGTTTGTTGCTTCATTGACAACGATTGTTCCTTTCTTGCTTACTTCAAGACCGGTAAATGCTCTTGGGATAAGCGGGTTTGGAGAAACACCGACGCTGACGATTACCTCATCCACATCAACCAACTCAACTGCACCTTCAATTGGGACAGGACGGCGACGGCCGGAAGCATCAGGCTCGCCCAGTTCCATCTTCTGCAAACGCATCTGTTTTACGCGTCCTTTTTCATCTCCGATATATTCGATAGGATTGTGAAGAGTAAGGAATTCAACACCTTCTTCTTTTGCATGCTTCACTTCCTCAATACGTGCAGGCATTTCGTCTTCGCTTCGGCGATAGATAATCATGGCACGTTCTGCACCCAAACGTCGGGCAGTACGCACAGAGTCCATTGCTGTATTTCCACCACCGATAACGGCAACTTTCTTTCCTTTGAAAACTGGAGTATCAGCCTCTGGATTTGCTGCATCCATAAGGTTTACACGAGTAAGATATTCGTTTGACGACATCACACCAACCAAGTTCTCACCCGGAATATTCATAAAGTTAGGAAGGCCGGCACCGCTGGCAACGAAGATTCCTTTATATCCGTCCTCATGCAAATCGTCATATGAGATAGTTTTTCCGACAATACAGTTTGTCACAAACTCCACTCCCATTTTATGCAAACCTTCAATTTCAACATCTACGATTCTGTTTGGCAAACGGAATTCCGGAATACCATATTTCAACACACCACCGATTTCGTGCAAAGCCTCAAATACAGTTACAGAATAACCTTTCTTAGCCATATCACCGGCAAAAGACAAACCGGCAGGACCAGAACCTACAACAGCAACCTTTATACCATTTTTCTCAGATATTTCCGGAATAGAAATATGTCCGCTTTCACGTTCATAATCGGCAGCAAATCTTTCAAGGTAACCGATGGCAACAGCTTCCTTGCCCATCTTCAAATGGATACACTGGCTTTCGCATTGTTTTTCCTGAGGACATACACGACCGCAAACAGCAGGCAAAGCGCTTGTTTCCTTCAATGTTTTGGCAGCTTCAAGGAATTCTCCTCTTTCGATATTCTTGATAAATGTAGGGATATTGATACCGACCGGACAACCTTGCATACATGTAGGTTTAGGACAGTCCAGACAACGCTGTGCTTCTAGCAAAGCCTGTTCCGGAGTCAAGCCAAGGTTTACTTCTTCCAATCGTGTGTGACTGCGATATTCTGCATCAAGTTCATTCATGCGAACACGCGGAATATCGGCACGTTCTTTATTCTTTTTACTCTTGCGCAGTTCTTCTCTCCAAGGTTCAGAACGGCGAGCTGCAATTAATTCTTCCTGTGTCATTGTTTGTTCCTCCTTACTTCTTTTCAACATCTTTATATGCACCAAGGCGCAAAATCATTTCATCAAAATCGACCTTATGCGCATCAAATTCAGGTCCGTCAACACAAACGAACTTAGTCTTTCCGTCAACTGTAATACGGCATGCGCCACACATACCTGTTCCGTCAACCATAATTGTATTCAAAGAAGCAACAGTCGGGATATTATATTTTCTTGTAAGTTCAGAGACAAACTTCATCATTATCGCAGGCCCAATTGTAACACACAAGTCAACCTTCTCACGGTTGATTACAGATTCAACGCCATTAGTAACCAAACCTTTGTTTCCATACGAACCATCGTCTGTCATTATTATCACTTCGTCAGAATTTGCACGCATCTGCTCTTCAAGGATAATCAAATCCTTAGTTCTTGCAGCAAGAACTACAATAACTTTGTTTCCTGCTTTATGGAAAGCTTCAACTATAGGTAACAAAGGAGCAACACCAACTCCACCACCGGCACAAACCACTGTACCAACCTTTTCGATGTGAGTTGCCTGTCCAAGTGGTCCAACCAAATCAGTAATATAATCACCTACATTCAGTTCACAAATCTTATGTGATGAAGCACCGACAGCTTGAATAACTAAAGTAATTGTGCCCTTCTTGGTATCAGAACCGGCAATAGTCAACGGAATACGTTCTCCCTTTTCGCCAACTTTCACGATGACGAAGTGTCCAGCCTTTCTTGAACGGGCAATAAGAGGAGCCTCAACCTCCAATTTTACCACATTGGCTGAAAAATACTCTTTACTTACAATTTTATTCATTTATAATCGCTATTGATATTATATTTCCATTAGTAGAACAAAAGTACAGAAAAAAGTCAACTTTATTAAATTGACATAGCGAGATTATTCAAAAAGGTCCTCTTCTCTTATCAACATCAATATTGCGGAATGAGGAACAATCAAATATTTCTCATCATTGAACGTAATTTCATAGGAAGCATTCTGCAAATATATTGCCAAGTCACCTTCTTTTGCCTGCAAAGGAAGATAACGCACCTCATCCTTATTCTTCTTTTCCCAAACTTCCAGATCCTGTTCCTGTGCAGGAAGAGCGTAACCTGGGCCGGTTTTAATTACGTAACCGGATTGGATTTTTTCTTTTTCCTGTACTGAAGGAGGCAAATACAATCCTGTTTTAGTCTGACTCTGAGGATTCTTTGGTTTTATCAACACCTTATCCCCTATCATAAGGAATTTATTTATGTCTTTCTGGTCTATTGATAATTGCATAATAGCTGTCTGATTTTTGTTGTTTATTACAAATATAGCAGTTTCAGGAATTTCGTGCAAATGCCATTTTCTTTTTAAGTGTTCTGACGTGCCACCAAAGGAAAATCCATGCCATCAGAGAAGCCAGAACATCAGAAAACGGACCGGCTAGCCAAACTCCATCAAGGCCATAGAAGTTAGGCAAAATCCAAATAGCAGGTATCAGGAAAAGACACTGACGGCTAAGACTCAGAAACATTGCTTTCCAAGCAATACCTATACTCTGGAAAAATTGGCTTATTGCCAACTGCGAACCGACAACCAGAAATGCAAGAAGATTCAGGCGCAAACCATTTTCCGAAATAACAGACAATTCCTCATCTGCTGTAAAACCGTTAACTATGATTCCCGGGAAAAAATAACTTGCTATGAAACCTATTCCTGTTATTATTGTCGATACAAAAATAACCTTATATAAAGTTTCCTGAACTCTGTCGTGACGCTCTGCTCCATAATTAAATCCAACTATAGGCTGCATCCCCTGAGCAATACCAATCACAAGCATAACCAACAGCATTGCAAAACTTGTTATAATACCACTTGCACCTATCGCCAAATCTCCTCCATGGGTTTTCAGCGCATGGTTCATTACCACGTTCACAAAGCTTCCTGCAAGCTGCATTGAGAAAGGTGATATTCCAATTGCTATTATACTAAGCAGAACTTTCTTATCCAGACTGAAATGTTCCTTCCTGAAACGGACCAGACTTTTTTCACTTATAAAATGACTCATCACAAATGCCGTACATGCCATCATAGAAAGCAGTGTTGCTATTGCAGCACCTCTAATTCCCATATCCAGCACAAAAATGAATATCGGATCCAATACCACATTCAATACCGCCCCAAGCAGCATAGTGTACATAGCTTTTTTAGGATAACCGGAAGCACGCATAACGGCATTGAAACTGAAGCTCAAGGCAGCAAACAAATTCGCCGGTATCGCTATATAAAGATAATCTGCAGCATATGGTATTGTCTGTTCGCTTCCTCCAAATGCCATAAGCAAAGGCTCAAGGAACAACATACTTGGAATTATAGTTATAGCACTTAATATAAAAGTAAGCACCAATGAGTTTCCCAATACATTTTCTGCCTGATTAATATCTTTCCTTCCCAAACATATAGATACTCTTGTTGCAGCACCGGCACCAACCAACATACCGAATGCTTGCAGGAACAACATTATAGGGAATGTGAGTGTAAGACCGGAAATTGCCAGCGGACCTACGCCCTGACCAATAAAAACACGGTCCACAATATTGTATAAAGCATTTACCATTGTCCCGATTACAGCCGGGATTGCATAATAAACCAACAGACGACTGATTTTATCATTCTCCAACCGCCAAGTAATTTCATTAGACATACCTATTTCAAATGTTTAGATTTTTAATTCAAGTTTCAGTTAACTAGTTGACAAGAAAATAAGTCAACAGGATGTTTTAAACGCTGAGTTCACAGAGGCATAAAGCTTATATCACTCTTGTCAACTCGTTTCTGTAACCTTGTCAACTATTAAGTTTCTAATCAATTCTCCGACACTGCCGACAATTTTCTCCTTGCCATCTTTATTTCTCAAAACAATATTATTAGGAGAATAACAATATACTGATAACAGAGGAACAGATTGCTCTTCAACAGAAAAATATCCATTCCTTTCCAATGCATTTCTTACCCAAAACACAGTATTCGATTCACCTTGAAGACATACTGGTTTTCGTTCCAGATTTACATTCATTTTACCGGTAGAAATATCAAAATTAATATTATCCCTTGCAAAGAATTCCTGAAATTCACCACCCAAAATCAAATCTTCCGGACAACCGCACAAAATACTTTGGGGCATACTCCGCATAAGCCATAATTTGTCTGATAGCTGTATGGCTTGCTCCAAATCGTGTGTGGAAAGTAATATAGCCTTTCCCTGTTCAACAGCCAGACGGCGCAGGAGTATCATCATTTCAATCCGGCTTGTTATATCCAGGAAAGCAGTAGGCTCATCCAGTATGATTACCGGGCATTGCTGAGCCAAGGTTTTTGCAATCATTGCTTTCTGACGTTCTCCGTCACTAAGTTCCGACACATAACTTCCGGCTTTATTCAATATACCTACAGCAGACATAGATTCTTCTACTATTCTTTTGTCCTCCGCTTTTAATCTTGCAAAAAAGCCTGTATGCGGATGTCTTCCCAACGCCACCAGTTCATAAACTGTTATTCCTCCGGCATTCGTCTTTTCCGTAAGAACCACACCTAACGTCAAAGCCAACTCCAAAGGTTTGTAGGAAACCAAATCTTTTCCCATAATCTCAACATTCCCGGCAAGAGAAGGCTGAAATCCGCATATAGTACGTAACAATGTAGATTTCCCGGCTCCATTCAAACCTAAAAGGCAGGTAAGTTCTCCTTTGTTAAGGGACAAATTCAAATCTTTGTTGACAACCTTTGGCGTTTGTCCTTTACGGCTATACCCTATCATCAATCCATGAGTTTCAACAGCTGCTTTTTCTATCATACAGACTAGTTAAAATATTGAATATTTCTTCTGTTTACAATAACATAAATTATCACCGGAGCACCAATCATAGGAGTAACGGCATTCAACGGTAATATGGAATTAGTTCCAGGCATCACAGTAAGTATATTGCAAAGCAATGCGACACATGAGCCCGCCAGCATTGTTACAGGAACCAGCTGTTTATGATTGGACGAACCTAACAATAAGCGCGCTATATGAGGAACAGCCAGACCAATGAATGATATCGGACCGCAAAATGCCGTAGTTGTTGCTGTCAGCAGTCCCGTACAAAACAATATCAGGACTCGCGCCCGGCGTACTTTCACACCAAGATTAACAGCATACATTTCTCCCAGCAACAAAGCATTCAGAGGCTTTATCAACAATACGGAAAGCAACAATGAAAGTAATATGGCAAAAGAGAAAAAAGGCAATTGCTCCAACGAAACTCCGGAAAAATTACCCATACCCCACATAACGAATGAATGGACACGGTCTGCCGATGAATAATAATTCAATACTGATATTAATGAAGAAGTCATATAACCTATCATAATACCAATTATCAAAAGCATCACATTATTCTTGACTTTCGTAGAGAAATAAATTATCAGCCCCAAGATAACTCCGGCACCAACAAACGCGGCAGCGACAACAAGCAGATATCCGCTTATTGCATACTCGGCTATTTGTCCCATTGTTCCTCCCAAATAAAGCAGTACTGCAGCAACACCAAGATTTGCACCGTCACTCACTCCCAAAATTGACGGACCGGCTAACGGATTACGGAACAGAGTTTGCAACAACAGTCCGCTAACAGCCAACGCAGCTCCGGCCAAAAGCGCTGTCACTGCCTGAGGCAAACGTGATTCCAGAACTATATGGCTCCATGCCGGATGGTCTGATGTGTTACCGCATAAAATATCCAAAACTGATTTAAACGGTATTGAAACGGAACCATATACAAGACTGACACAAAACAAAAAGACAAGAGATACAGCAAGCAGCGGATAGAATACCAAAACATTACGCATTGCCTCAATTTCTGTAAAACCTGTTAATTCTTTCCTTCTCCTGTATAAATCCTCCACGATATGCATATAGAAGTTTTTCCAAATCGTGTATCTGTTTCTGGAGTTCCAACCCTTTGTCAGTATCTTTCACCATTTGCCTGTGAGAACTCAACTCAACGACAATAGTAGTAGAGCGTATGTCCAAACCTTCCTCTATGGCTTTGTCCGTAGATTCAAACGGCTCATGCTGAACAAGCTGGAAACCTCTCGAATGATATACCAAAGTGTATCCGGCAATACCTGTTTCCCTGTGATAAGCCTTTGAAAAACCTCCGTCGATAACTATAAGCTTGCCATTTGCCTTGATTGGGTTTTCTCCCTTGATAGAACGGACAGGAACATGCCCGTTTATTATATGACGGTGCGAACCCACAACACCGAACTCATCCAACAGCATATCACATACATCCTCTTCTTGTCTGAGTGTATAATAAGCACCCTTTTCTTCTTTTTGAGCCTCTTTACTTGCAATCAGATAACGCTCAAATGTTGCCATACGCTTTTTGTCAAACAAAGGAGATTCTTTGCCGCACCATAAATACCATACGTAGTCAACAGCAAAATTATATTCCTTTTCATCTTCCGAACCGAAATATGCTGTACGTACAAGCTGGTCCACCCTGTCAAGCAAAGCTTTGCCCTTATAGTCAGTTCCAGCTATATTTATAGACTTCAAGGTTTTGTCTTCATTCAAAGGTACAGAAGCATGGAAAAGCAGATTTGAGTTGCAAACCTTATACATTCCACCATTAGTAAACAGCAGACGTATATGTTTATGAAGTTTTTCACTGCTCTTGAATGAATGCAGAATGCGTTGCATCAATTCCTCTTCACCTTCGGAAAGACGGTACGGGTCAGTCTTATCTATAGTTGGCCAGTGTGAATCCAATAATTCATACTCTACTCCGTCGTCCAATATTATTGTTCCCTTATCCAAATCCATACGATGAAGCAGCAGTCTGTCATTCATTTCATAACTCGGATTCCTACGAATGATATTACCTTCAATCTTTAATTGTATAACAGTTATCGCCTTATGCATCTGTGATATAAGGCGTATTGTTTTCTCATCGAAAGCCGTATCCTGTGCTCCGCTTTTAGGCATAAAGCGTTCACACGTATCATTGGCATATGTTTCCATTGCGAACGTAGCCAAAGGAAGAAGATTTATTCCATATCCGTCTTCCAGAGTTGCAAGGTTTCCATATCGCAAACACATCCGGACCACATTTGCAATGCTACCCAAATTTCCGGCTGCAGCACCCATCCATAATATATCATGGTTTCCCCACTGAATATCACAATTATGGTAATCACAGAGAGTGTCCATAATCACATGTGCACCCGGACCTCTGTCATATATATCACCGATAATATGCAGCTGGTCTATGGTAAGCCGCTGGATCAGGTTACACATGGCAATAATAAACTCATTTGCCCTGCCCGTTGATATTATTGTATTGATAATCTGGTCCACATAAGCAGATTTGTTTGGCTCTGACGAAGATTCATGCAACAATTCCTGAATTATATATGAGAATTCGCGAGGCAAAGCCTTCCTCACCTTCGAACGGGTATATTTAGATGACACATTACGGCAAACACGCACCAGCTGGTTCAGACGAATCATATACCAATCGTCCAAATCAGATTCCTTCGAACGGACAAGTTCCAGTTTCTCCTCCGGATAATAAATCAAAGTGCACAACTCTTTTTTCTCGGAATCGCGCAAAGCATTATTGAAGATTTCATTTACCTTTCGCTTGACAGCTCCTGAAGCATTTTTCAGGACATGATTAAATGCCTGATATTCTCCATGAACATCGCTAAGGAAATGCTCTGTTCCTTTAGGAAGATTCAATATCGCTTCCAAATTTATTATTTCCGTGCTGGCATCTGCAATTGTCGGGAAACTGCGTGACAACAATTGCAAATAACGCAAGTCATTCAATATCACTTCCGGTGTTATGTCTTTTACCATCTGCTTTATACTTCTTTTCTTAATTAATAATTCAAGTTTAGCAAAGTTAAGAGGATGTTGCAAAACCTCAGAATATTACTACAAAGGTAATACATATAATTTAAGTTTCGTCAGTTGCCCATCTTTAAAGTTGGGTAAGCCCGTTACATTAATATCAAAAAAGGAGACTGGTCAAACACCAGCCTCCTTTGCAAGTAAATTCATTTATATCTTATTTATCTGACAATAACCTTAAAGCATTCTTTTCCTGCTTTTACAAGCATAATGCCTGAAGGAACAGACAAAGATACATTATCTGAAGTCAACACTTTATCAACAACTATTCTGCCTACAATATCAGAAACCAGAACTTTCTTGCCTGCTGCATTTCTCACAACCAAAGCACCGTTCACTGTTGTAACAACAACTCCTGAAGGTTCTTCAACTGCCTCAACAGAAGTAGGAGCAGTTACACCTTCAACCTCGAATACCAAAGCTCCAGACTGTTCGGACAACGCTAATGATTCTTTGTCCTGATAAAGATATTTGTTTGTTTTATCATTCTGGATAAGGCAGCCTTCCTCGTCAATCATAAACGACCAGAGCAGAGATTTCATTTCTTCTTTTTCAAGAACTTTTTCCATTTCTGCATCTGTATAATCCTTGAATACTACAGACTGAACTCCGTCATTTTCTTCAACACACAGATATGCTCTTGAATTCTTATCTCCTGATATTGATGAAGCAGAAATTGCATACAATGGCTTAAGAGCATCTTTTACCTGTATTGTGTCAACATACAATTTGAAATTGTCTTCTGTTGCTTCAGGCAATTCGGATACAGCCTTCATCAAAGCCTTGTTTCCATCACGGACAATTGCCAATGTGTTGTTGAATGCAGACTGCATTCTGTAATGTCCTTCAGACAACACCTCATAAACAGGAGCTTCCTGAGGTACAATGTTGAATGAAGTATAGTCGCCCCACTGATAATCCGCTCTTTCAAGTTTCACGATATTGCTCTGCGAACCGTCAACTTTCAGAGAACCTGCACCAGCCTTTGAATCTGCCTCGTCAGACATATAAATAACCATCTGCTTTCCTTCAGCCAATGTCTTGAACACAAAACGCAAAGCATTCACATCATTGCTCAAAGTCATTTTGCCATTATTGTCAAAACCAACTTTTCTGCCCTCGTCATCAACCATAGAATAAACATTAAATTCTGTCTTTTCAGACGGAGACTTAACAGTTTCTTCTATTTCAAGCTTGAAGCTGTACGCATCACTTGCGCTTTCAAGATTCTGTCCGTACAGATAATCTTCCTTCTCCACAACATAGACATTATTACCCAAGTTAGTAATAATCTCCATTGACCATCTTGTATCCTGAGCTTCTTTCTCTGTCAGATTGACAAAGCCGGGAAGAGCATCAATTGACTGAACTTTGAAAGTATCTGCAGCAGCTGTCGCCGACAGAGATGCCACAAATGTATCGGCAGCACCGGCAACTTCTCTCAAAGCAACAGTTTTTGAAGAATTATAAAAACCGTTGGAAATAGTATATGTTACTTTTCCGTCTTCTTCGATTTTCTCGATGTAGTTATAAGTTTCAGGCAAATAAGCTGAAGCTGTCATCTTCACAAAACCAAGCTTATTTTCTGCATTATCCAGATTAGCAAACTCAGCTCCCCAGATTTTTCCGTTTTCCGCAGCATTTGCTCCTGTTGCTACTTTTGTGATGATATAAGCCTTTTCAGACGGAGTCCATGCTGTTGACTTGCCAAATGACGGTCTGTCAAATGAAAGCTTTTCTCCATTTTTAGGTTCTGCGTCATCAGCAAAAGATACTGTTACATAAGCTTCAGAAGAATCTAATGTAGTCTTACCTAAAATTACATTATTAGTAATATCAGACAAAGTAATTTCATCGTCAGCTCCCAAAGTAAGAGTTTTTCCCGTTACAGCAATTACCACCTTATCTGTAGCCTCATCAAGCAAAAGTTTGAAATCCCTGGCAGAAGCATATTCTTTTTTCTTGAAAGCAAACTTAAAGCCGAACTGAGGATCGTCAGCACTCTTTGTTGCCATAACTGAATCTACCGACAAATAGTTTCCTGTCTTTGCAGACTTGATATTGAACACTCCGTCAGAAACTTCCTCAAAATAGTATGCTCCATCAGCTACGCCTTCCAAAGAAGAAAGTATATCCATCGAATATGTAGTCTGCTCATGCAAATCTGCAACTGTCATAGCTCTTGAATGCTCAACATCGAATATTGTCATTCCCTGAGATGACACTTTAGACTCATCATCAAAAGATTTCAACACATCTTTATCATTCTTCCCTACATATTTCTGCTCACCGCTGATAAAATATTTCAAGTATTCGATTACCTGCTTATTTTCATCAGATAAAGTAATCTTGTTTCCATCAGCAATCTGGAAAAATTCAGCAGCATCAAAAGTTATAGCCTTGTTTGTTGCCTTATTGACGAATTTATAAAGATAAGCTCCAGAGCCATCTTCTCTCTTCTCAGTAACACTCCAGAAAACAGAGTCAGTCTTGAATGCCTTCTCTGTTGATTCAACAAGCAAAACAGAATCACCTCTGTTTATATACAGGCCTTCATTCTCTCCCAATTTATAATAGTTGCCACTCACTATATCACCGTCAGCAGCAAAAACAGAAGATGAAGCCAATATTGTAGATGCAAAAAGTAATAGTTCTTTTCTCATAGGCAAAAATAGTTTTTGAGTTTTTGAGTTTTTGAGTTTGTAAGTTACTTTCCAATTACCAAGTTTAGATATACTGACAAACTCGCTTATTTCCATTATACAAAGATAATAAACATATATACCTTTATAATACTATCAACTTATTTATTATCCATTATTAAGGATATTTGTACGAAATCTCATTTTTCACGTACATTACAAATTCTCCAAATAAAAAAACCGGCGAAGCCCAACGAAGGACTCCACCGGCCACATAAACACATATTACTAAATAAAGTTTTGTAATCTATATTTTCAAGCTTTACTTTCAGTTGACGAGTTGACAAGTTGACAAGTTGACGAGTTGACAAGTTGACAAGTTAACAAGGATAATAGACTACTTAACTCCTTGACTACTTAACTCCTTCACTCCTTCACTCCTTACCTCCTCAACTCCTAAAAACTAACATTAATCCCTCCCATCACATTAAATCCCTGGGCCGGATAACCATAATAAATATCATACTTCTGGAACAATACATTATTCAACTGTACATTCACGCTCAATGTCTTGTTTATATTATACATACCACGAATATTCAGTTCATTGATATTGTTCAGATTCACTTCCTCATAACCGCCTAACTGAGTATAACGTCCTGTAGCCAGATAATAATTCACATCTACAGCAAGTTTGTCTATAGGACGGACAGTAACACCGGCATTGATTTCAGCAGTCGGTTTGCCCCAAGCTCTGTCAAGCTCAGCATTTGCTTCTACTCCATCCCACGAATCACCATAATTTGCCTTCCAGTTATTATAAACCCCTTTCAGGTTTATCTCAAATAACTTCTGGTAACTGTATTTCAGATTAACTCCGGCAAAGAAGCGTTTAGTATTGATATCACTCATCGCTTCAGAAAAGTTGCCAAAACCATTCTGTTCAAATACTCGTGACGGCAAAAAGAGCACATCGCTACTTGTAATCTTATAGCCTGCGAATACATCAAACCAGAAACCCGGCAAAACTCCACTCTTGACACCCAAGTTTGCATCCAACCAGTTACGCGACGGCATCAACTCTTCAGTAGGATTTACATATCTGTTCACAAGAGCAGTCTCATACATACTGTTTGAGTAAAGTTGTCCGTCTGCCTTCAAATAGAAAACAGTCTTGTCGGCCACCTCAACATCAAAGGCAATATCCGGAGAGGCTGCAAATTTACTATTTTCTCCCGTAACAATCATAGCCTTTGCACCAAGTTTAAGATTCCATATATCACCTTCAATAGTATAATATGGATTCAAAATAACTTCAGCATGGTTTTCAAACGAGCATCGTTCCGGAAGGTTGTAGCTGAAATATTCTCCCAAACCGGCAATACCTATTTTCTGATTTCCGCCGAAAGGAGCGAACAAATTAAACTTAAGTTCAAATGTATTCTCAGTCGGACCGTCGCTCATCGCATCTGCTCCATATTTGTGAGAGAAATTGATATAGTCGAAGTCCACCATATATCCGAAAGGAGCTTCCTCGTCCTCAGATTCAATACCGATATTTGCACCTATTGTCTGATTAACCTGGTTTGTTGTTCTGTCTGCCAAATCCAGATTTGTTCCGGCTTCTTCCAAATTACCGGTTACAGGCAAACCATAATAGTTGAAACCCGAATAACCGTATTTTGCACCGATATTGAATACAGCCTTCTCAAATTTATGCTTGTAATTCAATCCGCCCAGATTATCATTCAACTTAGCCTTCACCTTATCGTCAATCTGGATATAGTCTATATTGCCGTTAGTCGAACGGTGAGACAAATAAACATTCAGATTGTCTTTCTCCGTACTCAATATATGATAACCGAAGTCACCGTTTATATTAAGGTTCATACCGGCAGCAAGATTCAGATAACCGCGGCGCTTGTTATAATCCATATCCGCCATAATCTTACCCGAAGGCAAAACAGAAATCTGCTTTTCCGGTTCAGTAGGAACAGCAAAAACCGCATAGTCAATTGAACGTTTGCTTACCGTCGGCTCCTTCACTGCAGGCAAGGTATTTACTTTATTTGCATCCTGAACAGAAGGATCATATTCCCTTTCAAGAGTCATTTCTCTGTTCAGATTGTTTTCTTCTTTCTTTACATCTTCCTGTGCCATGATGCCGGAAGCGCATCCCAACATCGCTATAACACAAAGTACTTTTGTCGATTTGTCAGTTTTCATCGCTTCCTCCTTTTTGATTTATTTTTGCCAAACGGTCTTCAATCATAGCTGCAATATCATCATCTTCATGATAGTTGTTCTTCAAGCTGTTCAGGTAAACACGTGCCTGGACGTCATCACCCTGACGGATATATATATCAGCCCAAAGGATGAAACCACGGGCAAGCCAGTATTGATGCGGAGTACCGTTCTTTGCGAAATCCTCAAGCACTTTTTCAGCTTTCTTGTCCTCGTTGCTGTCATAATACAGTTGTGCAAGCAGATAGCAAGCTTCGGCACCATGCACCGTTCTTGTATCTTCAGCCAGAATCTTCAGGTCGGCAAGAGCTTTTTCCTCATTCTTCGAATTCATATAAGCCTTGGCTCTCACATAACGGGCTTCAGCTGCGATTTCAGGAGAAACTTTCTGGTTCTTCAACAAATCGTTAGCTGCAGAAAGAGCTTCTTTTCCGTCGCCAATCTGCAAAGCACATCTCATAACGCCCAGGCTCGCAGCTTCCTTGTTATCCGGATTCTCAGCGATCTTCTGCAAACGGCGGAATGTCTCAAGTGCAGCAGCATAATCCTTGCGGTTATATTGTATTTCCGACTTGCGGGCAACTGCCTCTTCCATAAATTTCATATCGCCGCTATTGATAACAGAATCAAAGAATGTCTCAGCTTCATCATAATTCTTCTGTGAGAATGCTATACTTCCAAGATAGAAATTGGCATTTGAGCTGAAAGCGCCCTTAGGATACTGCTGCAAATAATTCTGCATACTGCGTCGTGCTCCGTCATTGTCGCCACGCATAAACAGTTTTTCGGCAGCAAGATATGTCAGAGAGTCCTGTTCCGAAACTTCCAGATGAATATTTCCACCCAAGGAGTTCACATAGTCCGCAAACGAATTGATGTCATTCAAATCAATATATACAGACTTCAAGTCCTGCAGCGCAACCTTCGCCTCTTCTGTTCCAGGATACTTGCTGATAACGTACTTATAAGCTTCAGCTGCCTTTTCCGGCTTATTGGCATTGAAGTATATCAAACCAAGCTGAATGCCGCCTTTACGGGCCAGACTGCTTTCCGGGTAATTCTTTACAAGAGATTCAAATGCCAAAGCTGCCTGATTGTCGTCACCAAGCAACACGTAAGCACGTCCTTTCTCAAACAGGGCGTCGTCAACATACTGCGACTCAGGATATTCGCGGATAAGTCTGTCCAGCGTACTGATTTTTCCTCTGTAATCCTTCTGCAAACCAAGCACGAATCCTTTCTGATAAACTGAATAATCACCGGCAGAAGGCAACAGCTGCGCAGCCTTGTTATAGTTTTCCTCTGCTGCAGCAAACTGACGGCTGTGGAACAGACAGTCACCGATTCTGTTATAGGCATCGGCACACGAAGCTGTCTGCTGGTCGCTAACCATATTCACATACTGGCGGAAACGGTTCAAAGCCTCGTCATAATTCTTCTTCTTGAAGTAGCCGTAGCCAAGATTATAGTGTGCTAAAGCATACATATCGCCGCTGCGTTGCGAAGTATTGTTCAGATAAGTTCTGTAGTCGGAAATAGCAATGTCATATTCTCCTTTGCGGTAGAACGATTCTCCTCTCCAGAAATAAGCGTCATTGCGAGCCTCAGAGTCATAAACACCCATCTTGATAGCTTCACTGAAGTAATCTATAGCTTCATCAAGTTTTACGTTGGTGAAAGACTGAGTTCCCAACTGGAACAATATACTTTGCTTTGCAGCCAATATCTTTGTGCTCGGATGCTTGATTTTCTGTATCGAAGCAAGCGAAGCATCATAGTTCTTTGTAGTAAGATAAACTTCCACAAGATAATCATTCACCTTATCTGCATATCGTGAATTAGGGAAATCATTAAGGAAGTCCTCAAATATAGTCACAGACTCGCCGAATCCAGTAAATCCAGTTTCGTGGATAAGCAATGCATAGTTATATAATGCAACCTCACGTATCTGCTCATCGTATGAAGATGTTGCCGCGGCTTCAAACGCCATGCGGGCATTATTCTTGTCGTTAAGTTTCAGATACGACTGTCCGAGATAAAGATAAGCATTCTGAGTCAGCTCGTCGTTCTCGCTTACAGTCTTTCCGAAGCATCTCACTGCGTCACTGAACTTACCCTGATTGTAATAACAAACACCAAGTAAATACAAATCACTTCTCAACGGATTAGAAGCTTCAGAAACATATTTAGCCAAAGCCTTGGTTGCCTTAGCCTCATTTCCCAGATGATAATATGAATTACCGACAACACGATAAATTTCAGTATTGTTGTCACTGTCCGGGTATGACTTCAGCAAATCCTCACCGGATTCAGCCGCCTGTCTGTATTTGTTCTGTATAAAATATATCTGAGTGATGTAATAAGCCGATTGTTCCTGATATGCAGACAAGTTGCTCAATTCTTCGAACTCAACCAAAGCCTTGTTATATTTTCCGTCTGCATAATCTATATAAGCGACATAATAAGCTGATGCTTCCTGATATGTACTTCCAATCTCTTTTATCCGTTCAAAATAGGCTCTTGCCTTCTCCAAATCCCCTTTCTGCAAAAGCGAATAAGCAAGGCGGTAACTGCTTGCTTCCTGTTCCTCCGGAGAAAGCACATCTATATTTGCCTCCTGAAGCCAATAAATAGCTTTCTCATACTCACCATTACCAAAATGAACGGAACCAATTCGGAAACAAATATCATCAGCATGGCGAGTATCCGGATAAACATCCAGATAATTCTTCAGCAATTCGCCTGCATTCGGTCTTCCCTGCTCAAAAGCCGAGCAAACCAGCATATAGTCTGCTTCCTGGATAAGATCAGCGTCAGTTGCATGTTTCTTATATGCTTCCAGTTTGTCTATACAGCCTGAATAGTTCTGCTGGACAAAAAACTCCTTCCCTTCTTGGAAAAGACGGTCATTTGTCTGGAACTGATACGACCTCTGGCCCATTGCCACAGAACTACCTAATACCAGGCACAAAGGAATCAATATTCTTTTCATCACTCTTTATTATTTGTATGAAGGTGTTGCAAAACTAATTTAAACACAGAGACACAGAGAACACGGAGTTTTTATATTCAATATATTACCTCTGCGACTTTGTGCCTCTGTGTTTGGCTTTTCTGTTTTACAGCACCCTCTATGTTCTATTTTATAACAAACAAACCCAATAAGTTGTTTTATAAATATTTTGCAAAGATAGTGAAAGGAGTGTAGATAGTGAAATAAATAGTGAACAAGTTGACAAGGGGACGAGTTGACAAGGGATTTCAAGGCTGAAACCTTGTCAACTACATTCCAATGTATTTAGGAAAAAGTATCCGCCCAAGATAAGAATAAAAAGAAAGTAATTTCAACTTTTGTGCTTTCATATAATATCATTCGAACTTGCCTTTCGTCAGTTCCTCCTTCAGGAAAGCAAATACATAGTGGCAACTTTGATAATAGAAATGCGTACGTTCATCCATTACTTTACGATAAGTTTCCGAATTGAATACCGTGGCAAGAGCCTCTTCCATTGTCATTCCGCTGTTCTGTTCAGTCAACATGGCAGCAAGGTTCTTTACCATATCCGCCATCATTTCCATTTTCTCGCTCATATCCTTTTCAACAGTTTAATAGCACGTTCCGTACCGAAGAAATATTGGAAAGTCACCCCTTTCATGTATTGAAGGTTACGCACAAGTGTGGGAAGGTCTATAGTATGGTTCTCGTATCGCCACAACTGCACTCCCACCCGATCGTTAGCTATGGGACCGATTACCACGTCATATTCATGTGCAGGTTTTTCTGTCAGATTGTTCCGATTTAACAGGATAAATTTCGCCCATTCTTCAGAATAGCCATCAAAACGGAGTACACTCAGATCATTCAAGATTTCATCCTCAACAAGGTAACTTTGTACAATTGGACTGCCAATCTCCAACTGTTCAACTTTCACTTGCGCCATGTTCAAAGCCTGTTCATAGTCAGCAGACAAGTAAAAACCACGTCCGAAATCTTTGTTCGGTTTAGATTTCAGTAAATCTATCCTATCAAAGTCCATGTTTGTTCCATGATAAAGTTTCATACCAAAGCTCCTCCATGACGATGACAATACTCCGCAATATCGTCCACCATTGAGGCAAACGACTGTGTATGCACATATCCGTAGTTACGATCGATGAAATCTATTCCTTTATAGCGACTCAGATAGTTGAAGGCTTGTTTCATCGTCAGTCCATACTTACGCCCGAATTCAAGAATGAAGATAACCGTCCATTCCAATTTGTCCTTTATATCATATTCCATTGTGATATTCTTTAGACCTTTTATGCAAAGGTAACAAAAACCATTGTATATCTGTATGAAAAGCAAAAGAATTATAGCTCGTTACAGAACTGTCATCACCGGATAATTCCTGAAACCTTGTCAACTAACTGCCTTTAAAAGTTGACAAGGGGACGAGTTGACAAGGGATTTCAAGGCTGAAAGCCTTTTGCTTTAGGTGGGTGTTGCAAAACTAATTTAAACACAAAGAGACGCAGAGATTTTTATTTTATTTATTATCAATATATTACCTCTGTGCCTCCGTGCCTCTGTGTTTGATTATTTATGTTTTGCAACAACCACTCTCTACGTATTACCTTATACTTCACAATCCGGTTTTTAGTGTCGCTCCTTCAGAGCTTAAATTATGGTGGGGGCATCTATGACCTAGGGTTGAAACCCTAGGCTATATATATTCCGCCCTTTCAGGGCTTATTATGGAATAATTCCTGAAACTTTGTCAACTAACTGCCTTTAAAAGTTGACAAGGGGACAAGGGGACGAGTTGACAAGGGGACGAGTTGACAAGGGATTTCAAGGCTTAAAGCATTCAGTTGGAGGTGTTGTAAAAATAATTTAAACACAGAGACACAGAGAATTAATATATATATCCTCTGTGGCTTCGTGCCTCTGTGTTTAATATATTATGTTTTTGCATCAGCCACAGGAAAACCTCCTCAACTCCTCAACTCCTTCCCAACCCTTTCCACCGCCTCACTTATCGACCTCAGCCCGAACTTCCGCCAATCCATTTCCTCAGGTTTCAACGGCAGAATCTCAGCGGCATCATCGGCGGCAACAGCTCCGGAAAAATCATCCATCTCACACATGAAGAACATATCCAATGTATGCACTTCAAAACCGCTATACATATATATATTGGGGATGGAAAATAAATAACGGCATTCATCTATTTCCAAACCGGTTTCTTCCTTCACCTCACGGCATGCGGCTTCTTCGGCAGTTTCGAATCTGTCAACAAATCCGCCGGGTAAATCAAGAGTTCCTTTTGCAGGTTCTTTTCCTCGGCGAACTACAAGGAATTCTCCGTCTTTGTTCCTGATAAAACAGGCTACGGCTGATGAGGGATTCAAATAATATACGAATCCGCAATCCTCGCATTTCTTTGATTTCTCGTCATTTTCGACGAAATGTTCCGACCCGCATTTGGGGCAGAATTTGAATTGGATTAATGGGTGCATTTTGAGTTTTTGAATTTTTGAATTTTTGAGTTGACAAGGTTTCAGAGACAATGGATAAGGCTGAAAGCCTTTTGCATAGGAGGGTGTTGCAAAACTCAAACGAGTATTTTAAAAAATTACAGATTGAAACATCACATATTAAAAATCGCAGCAAAATCAGAAAATAATGTATAGACAT
>CASFJQ010000006.1 GCA_949295065.1 uncultured Parabacteroides sp.
AAGGTGGTTATAGCATTGGGGTTCCACCTCTTCCCATTCCGAACAGAGAAGTTAAGCCCAATCACGCCGATGGTACTGCGTAAAAGTGGGAGAGTAGGTCGCCGCCGTTTTAGAAAGTGAAGAGACTCGGTTCCGAAAGGAATCGGGTCTTTTTTGTTTATAAACTCAGTGAAGTTATTTAGGGATTTCAACAAGTATCCCTAAAATATAATATGCTATATTAAGATGACAGACCATAATTACTCCATATGCCATTTTAAGTGCAATTTTCTCGTGTTCCTTCACATAATTTATCCGATAGAACATGACGCTCAGGAATAAGTCTGATAACCTCTTTTGATTCTGCTTGAGAATATATGTCAGCAGCTTTACTAGGTTTTGTTCCTTAGCGTACGAAAGAAGTAGGTATTCCATATTCGTACAGAATTATCTGTTGGCATTTTATTAGTATATATTGAATTTGCAGTCACACATCTTACCACCTACATTCATGAGTTTTGCTGCATTCGGATACTCTCCTTTCGGCGTATATCCTCATTGAAAGACTTAAATGAGATGTGTTTGATGAATTATATGCCATCTATTTGTATGTTATGACTTTCTCACCTAAGTCGACCGATTTGATTTTCTTACTTCTTATGATGGTATGTATTTAATGACGGTCAATGCTGACAATGTGTTCACTTACTTTTCGGGTTTCCAACATTTTGGGATATTCAGCAAATTATATAAAATTAGCCAACTAATTCATGTACATAATGTTGTGAATTAGTTGGCTAAAATTTTATACAATTTACCGAATATAGCTTATTAAATATTTGTTACTATATATTCACTCTCAACGGACCTGCAACAGAGTTAAATAGCAAATCTCCATTTTCGAGATATTGAATAATAGCATAAGCTCCGTTCCCACGATTTGTATCTCCAAAGATAATGCGGTGTGTTGTTGTTCCGGTATCCCAATTGAGACCTGTTACTTCCCAACCGTCGGATGTCGTATATCCATTTACGAAGACCATATTGGATGCCCTGCTAACGCTTGGAATCATACTGATGGAACTGACGTCAGGACGTGTCCAAACAGATTCCCATTCATTGGTTTTAGTGTTCCATTGGAAACGTTCAACGCCCTTAGGTGAAGGAAGAAGTGGTCCAACAGATAAGATACCAATAATCTTGTCAGGAAGTGGACTTGTTATTTCATCAGAAATATTGTTTACTACAAAAGCTCCATATCCAGCAACTACAACCGATTGTTCGGATTGGATCCATTGCTGTCCCTCAAGTCCACATGTTACTTCAATTTTTCCAGCAATGCGTGGGTTTTCAGGGTCAATTAATTTGGCATCTTCTGGAATTTCGTCTCGCCAAAAAGCTATAAGATCCATATGTTTGGCACCGTCTGTGATGACGACAAGCTTATCCTCGTCATTCCCAAATCCCATTAGAGTCGGGGTTGATCCTGTGCCATATCCCATTTTGATAGAAGGAACTTCAGGACCTCCATCATATGATGAAGACCAAGCGCCGTCGGCGGCTTCTGTAGAAAGTTGACTGCCTGTCCAGATGATTTTTTGCATCAAGCCTTTACCGTTAGGGGAAATGTTATTGCTTGCCAAGTAAATCCCATTGTTCTCATCAATGGATATAGAGTTGCTTAATATTTGGTCGGCAGGAAGGTTATATTGAGCTAATACATTGTTCAATGTCCTGTCGAGAATAGCAAACCCTGACGCGAAAGTTGCTACAAGGTAACCATCGTAAGTCATTGACAGACCAACTAGGGTATTTATGTTGCTGAAATAATTTTTCATGTCGATTTCCTTATCAAGTGTGATACCTTTTGAAGGATCATTAGGGTCTGTTAGTTTGTAACGAATGATTCTTGATAAGGAATTCGTGTAAGCGTAATTATCCTTGTCGCAAAGCACGTAGTTTCCACTAGCCATGGCTATTTGTGGTATTTGACCTAAAATTTCCTTTGCCACATCGCTCAATTCGTTAACAGAATTGTATTTGGCTATCAATCTTTCTAAATCTTCTTGAGACTTTGTTGGAACTGTCGGGTATGCAGCTTCGGCTACTTTCTCAAAATTGCCATTACCGATATATATGTAAGAGACACGGTCGCTGGCCATTCCCCACATGTAGTCTGGATTTGTTGAGGATAAAGTCATCAGGTTGACCGGTCCACTCCATGCCATTTGGCATTTATTTATATCGACATTATATGTACCCTCTTTTACGCTGTAGGGGAATGCGTCTGTTTGTGCAGAGTTAAAGTGTGTGATGCTGTAGTGTTCAGCTGCTAGGAATGGATTTTGTTTAGGTACATTCACCTCAGAGATAGGTTTCATTGTTTCGTCCTCGGATGGAATTCCTGGTTCATCATTGTCAGAACATGACATAAGAAATGATAAGCCAAGAATCATCATAGGCTTGATTCCAGTAATTTTTTTTAATAAATACATTTCCATAATTTTTTATCAATATGAATACCAATTATAAATGTTTAATATAAATGGTGCAAAATTATGGTTATAGATTAGTAAATAGTGGACAAAAAAACAAAATGTATGGACAAATAATCAATTATTCGTTTTTTTTTGTTTCCCAGACGTTCCTTAGTTCCCCTTTTTCGTAAAGTTTACGGGCACGGCTGTATGAACGCAGAGAACCGAAACCATTGTTGTCAGCAATTTCTTGTTGCTTGGCTTCGGGATGTTCACTAATGTAACTTAAGGCATGTTCTATGCGAAGTACGTTCAGATAGTTGTAGAAAGAAATAAAACGTTCTCTGAAAGTGATTGTGAGGTAGGAGCGATTGACGTGTATTTTACTTTCGAGTATTGATTTTGTGAAGTTTGGATTCATGAAAAGATTCTCTCCTTCTACAACCTCACGAATTAGTTTCTCTATCTTGTCGAGTAGAGCTTCTGAAAGTTCTGGTTGATTATTAGTTGCCGATTTAGTTTTTTGATTTTCCTCATTCAGAGTTTCTGCTATTGCTTTAATGGTTGTATTTCCATTACTGGTAGTATTGTCATGTTTCCTTTGAGGGTGAAGAATGACAAGTAGTATTATGAAACCCGCGAAGCTGGCAACTAACATAAAGCCTGATAGTAATAATCTGCTATTCGTAAGGAAAATTATCCAGGCAAATGAAAGTAAAAAGATTGGGACAAGAATAATTGACGAAGCGAAATGTATGGGAAAATCATCCTCGTTGGAAAATTCATTGTGGTTGTAGGAGTAGATTTTCTTTCCAAGCTGGAAAATAATCATACATAAGTATCCTGTTAATGACAAAGATACAATCCCGACGATTGAAAGTATAGCCTTTTGCTGTCCGGCAAGTAAATTCTCTCCCACACATGCAAAACCAGATAATAATAACAGAAGTCCTATCGGTATAGCTCCTATAATTATAATTTGTTTTCTTTTTTTGAGATGATTCCAAAAAAAGAAGCTCAAGAATGTCAAGATACTGAAAGTGGGAACATGGAGGAGAAAGAAACAACGGGCAAATAACCATGCGTCATGGCTTTGTGGATAAATAAGGCAAGGTATTAGCAATCCCGCAGCCAAATAGTTAATCGTTACTATTCGGCGTGCGGGGAAAAGCTGGTCCATATCCTTACTGAAAGGTTTCCACAAATTGCACCAACGTATGGCTCCGCAAAAAAGGAATGTCAATATCAGTGTAAAACATGCAGCCACATAAAATAGCTCTTCTCCTGTAGCAATCATGTAAATATTATTGTATAATGAACAAAATCACCTTTTTTGAGTATAATGGACAAATTCTTCAACTCTTCTATATTTATTTCCGGATATTGGCAAGAAACAAATCCATCATCCTCTTGGCTGCAACAAATGAACTTATTTCATTGTGCAAAACTTGTTTTTCTGTATATGATAGCATTTCTTCAACGGCAGGATTATGATAGAATGTATCGCGCAATGTATCATTTATACTTTCATACATCCAATATTTAGCCTGCTCGTTTCTCTTATGTTCGAAATATCCGTTTTTCTTAGTGAATTCCATATATTCGCCCACCATATCCCATATTTCCTTTATACCAAGGTTGTAATATCCTGAATATGTTAGAACTTTAGGGAACCAGCCAGATTCGGTAGGTGGAAACAGGTGAAGAGCATTGCGGAATT
This sequence comes from uncultured Parabacteroides sp., assembly GCA_949295065.1. Classification (GTDB taxonomy): domain Bacteria; phylum Bacteroidota; class Bacteroidia; order Bacteroidales; family Tannerellaceae; genus Parabacteroides. The sequence goes on from CASFJQ010000006.1 coordinate 4,177, forward strand.
GAGCAGCTGCAAGTTTTGCTTTATCCACATTATCTCCGTCTGCTTTATTGATGATAATACCATCAGCCATCTCCATAATTCCGCGTTTGATACCTTGTAGTTCATCGCCTGTACCGGCAAGCTGAATCAACAGGAAGAAGTCAACCATTGAATGAACTGCAGTTTCACTTTGTCCAACACCCACAGTTTCAACAAACACTGTGTCGAATCCTGCTGCCTCGCAAAGAACAATTGTTTCTCTGGTTTTACGTGCTACACCGCCAAGTGAACCGGCAGATGGTGAAGGGCGAATGAATGCATTTTTCTCTCTTGACAATAATTCCATACGAGTCTTGTCGCCAAGAATACTTCCCTTTGAGCGTTCACTACTAGGGTCTATTGCCAATACCGCAAGTTTTCGTCCTTCCTTAATCAGATGCATACCGAAGGAGTCAATAGAAGTACTTTTTCCTGCTCCAGGTACACCTGTAATACCAATTCTCACAGATTTACCGGCATGAGGCAAACACTTCTCTATAATTTCTTGTGCAAGCTGTTGATGTTCATGTTTTGAGCTTTCAACCAACGTTACAGCCTGGCTAAGGATAGTTATGTTACCTTTAAGAATACCCTCAACAAATTCAGAAGTAGTATATTGACGTCTTTGAACTCGTTTTTTCATATATGGATTAACAGTAGGTACATCAGCCACACCTTTATTTACTTTTAATCCTTTATATAAATCGTCATTTTCAGGATGTTCCATAGTTGTATTTGTTATAAAATTAAACTTGTTTTTTTACTTTTTTCTTAGCCTTCACTTTCAATGTGATAACTGGATTATTCGGAGAATCACACACCCAATTTACCAATGCATCAAGTTTTTCAGGCATATTTTTTGATTTTATCTTTATTTTATAAATAACAGTTTTACCCGGCTTGATTGTTTTCTTGCCTCCTGATATTTTTATTAATTCGTTTTCTGAACTTACACTATAGATATGTAAATCCTGCTTACCTTGATTGGTAAGTTCAACGGTTCCATAAACAGAGTTTGAGCTATTGTTGATTTCTCCAAAATCTAAAATGCTGCCTGACAGCTTGGCTTCAGGTGCATTTTTTCTTTCTTCCGAAGTCAATTTGCTAAAATCGTCAATAATATTTGCTGCTACGTTAATAATTCCACTTGCAGATTTATGTCCTGCCATACGAACTTCAACAGGAACCTTGCAATAATTCCTGCCTTTATGCTTTGCAGCCATGGCATCGAATAACAGAGTTATTTCTCCGGTCTTGCCTGGCAAAATAGTATCCGGCCTGCTGTTTATTGTCAGATAATTAGGATGTTTGCCAATCTGTATAACTGCAGAAGTCTTTCCTGTGTTTTTAATATGTATTTTCTCTCCTTTAGTTTCAGTTCTGATAATTTGACTGAACAGAACATTGGTTTTGTTCAGCTTTAAGTCGCCGATACTATACAGATATTCGTATTTCGGCTCTTTAGGCTTAGGTGTTACATTACCTTTTATAGCCAGATTAAATCTTTTCTTATCGCTATTTGAAATTATAGTAATAGTTTTATAAAATGGGCCAGGTCTCCCTTTTGGATTATATGTGATTTTTATAGATGTTGATTTCCCCGGAGCAATTGGAGATTTGTCCCATGTCGGTCTTGTACAGCCACATGATGCTGTGATTCTATTTATGATAAGAGGTGCGTCACCTGTGTTTGTGATAATGAATTCGTGACTAGCCGGACCTTTTTCTTCAGCGATAGTTCCGAAATTGAACACTTGTTTGTCCGGACTTATCTTGGCAGTGCCTTGTGCTATGGCTGCTGATATGGAGAATGCAGCCATAACACAAACCAATATAACAGTTTTTAGTCTGAAAGTCATCAACATGATATGTTACCGAAAACTTAATTTTCAACTTTACCTCTGATAGTCAATATATAGCTGCCTTTTTTACCATTGCTATATACAGAAATAGTTTTTGCAAACATTCCAGGGCGTCCTTTTGGATTGAAAGTAACTTTTACTTCTCCTTTTTTGCCAGGAGCGATAGGTTCTTTTGTCCATTCCGGCGTAGTGCATCCGCATGAAGCGATAACGCGTGTAATAACTAATGGTGCTCCTCCTTCGTTGTTGACCGTAAAGGTGTGCGAAACATTACCTCCATCTTCCTTTATCGTTCCAAAATCGTATATGTTTTCTTTTACTGACATAACAGCTTGTTTGTTTGTCTGTGCTGATACAACACCTATTGTCATCAACATTGCCATTAGAATAAAAATAATTTGTTTCATTTCTATATGTTTTTTAGTTCGTCTCGCAAATATACGGAAAGGCATGCGGAGAGCAAAATAAAAAACTTGTTTTTGATATTGTTATGAATAAGCAGTATTGAATATTTGCCGAAATCCTAATATTTGGGTGAAAAGCTGCCTATGTTTTTGAAAAAACACTGGCAGCTTTTTATTGAAAATATACTATGAAAAAAATTATTCCTTTTCATAATCGCTGTTCTATACAAGGAGTTTTCATTCGGTAGTTTCACCTCTGAAATAATATCCAGAAAACCAATATTATTATGTGATTTTGAGATATTTTGAAAAACAAGGTTAAGTTTCACGTTTTTATGCCTTGAATCACAGGAATGTTCTGTTTATCAAATAAATAAGCTTGTTGTGAAACATGGTTTTGAAAAGTCCCAGTATAGAGTGTGATACAATATCTGAAATTGAGATAATATCTGAAATTGTGTCTGAAAATATATCCGAAGGTAATTCAATATATATACGGAAGTAAAAGGATTTAGTTCCGTATGTAATTGAAATTATGTTCGGAACCAAATGAAGTTGGGCTCGGAACAAAATAAAGTTGGATTCGGATTGTTATACATTGTGTTTAAATCATATATATTCAATTATCGGTTATTTGTGTAAATGTGACAATTGTTTATATTGTATAGCTATAATAAGTGTATTATTGGTGTATTATAATGACTATTTGAACGAAAAATGTTAAATTTGAATATATTTTGATATTTTGATTTGTAATATTAATGAAAATATTTATCTTGCGGACATCAAAAATTTAAGCTTTATTACCTGAATTTATCCCTTGAAATTTTATTTGATAACAATTTGTTATATAGATAAAATGTGGACGTGAATAAAAAACAGAAAGAAATTAATTTCCAACTGTTTGGGAAAAAGATAATATGTGTTTAATAGTTTAAAAAAGAAGAGTGAGTTTATGAAGCACAAATTACCCCTTGTATTACTCTCTTCCCTTTTGGGAATGCAGTGCATTGTTGCGCAGCAAATGAAAGTGACCGGAGTAGTGGTTAGTGAAGAAGATGGTCTTCCAGTGATAGGCGCGTCAGTAGTTGTTAAAGGTACAACTATTGGAACTGTAACGGATTTGGATGGTGCGTTCACGCTTGATGTGGATAAGAATGCACAGTTGCAAATATCTTATGTCGGTATGCAGACACAAGATATCATAGCTAAGTCTAATATGCGGGTTCTGCTTAAAGCTGACGCGCAGGAACTTGATGATGTAATTGTTGTGGCATATGGAACAGCAAAAAAATCATCTTTTACGGGTTCGGCAACTTCTTTAGGGGCTAAAGATTTGGATATACGACCTATAAACAATGCTGCACAGGCTTTGGAAGGAACAGCTCCAGGTTTGCAGATAATGTCCGGAAACGGACAACCGGGAGAATCTCCGGAAATTCGTATCCGAGGCTTTGGCACGGTAAATGCATCTTCAGAGCCTCTTTATGTTGTTGATGGCAGTATATATAATGGTTCGATTGCTGATATTAATCCTTCTGATATTGAATCAATGACTGTGTTGAAAGATGCTGCATCGACTTCTCTTTATGGTTCAAGTGCCGGAAACGGTGTTATTCTTATAACAACTAAAAAAGGAAAAAGCGGCAAACCTTCTATCTCTCTTAATATAAGTCAGGGATTTAGCGGTCGTGCAATTAAAGAATATGACCGTGTAAATGTTTGGGATTATTATCCTTTGATGTGGGAACAGAAGTATAACCAGTATATCACTTCCGGTAAAACTCCGGAATATGCCGGAACACAGGCTGTGACTGATGCTTTCAACCTGGTGAAATATAATCCGTTCAAAGGTGTTCCTAATGATCAGATTATAATGCCCGACGGACAATTGAATCCTGCCGCAACAACTCTTCTTTACGGTGATGACCTTGATTGGGAAAAAGCTATCAGTCGTATAGGATATCGTGGTGAATATAATGTTTCATATAGCACAAGTTCTGAAAACAGTGACAGTTATGTTTCATTAGGATACCTTAAAGATAACGGCTATGTTATCAAATCTGATTTCGAGCGTTTTTCCGGACGTGCGAATGTAAATATAAAACCGACTAAGTGGTTGAAGACGGGATTTAATGTTGCTGCTACCCGTTCGTCATCTACAACAGCTAATACTCAGAATAACAGCGCCGGTTATAACAACCCGTTTTATTTCTCAAGAAATATAGGTCCGGTTTATCCTGTGCATGAACATGACATGACTACAGGAGAATATATTCTTGATTCAAATGGCAACAAGATTTATGATTATATGGGAACTCGTGGAACAGGAGCTTCTTCGGGAAGACATATTGTTGCCGAAACAGAATTCAACGACAGAAGTTCTACACGTGATGCGGTTAATGCTCGTACTTATGCTGATTTCTATTTGTTTGACGGCTTTACTGCAACAGTGAATGCTTCATTGGAAAACTCAAATTACAAATTTACCAGCTTTGAGAATAAATTGGTTGGCGACGGTCAGGGTTCCGGACGTTTGTCAAAGACTCAGACAAGAATGACTACTGTTACTTTCAACCAGTTGTTGCAATATAACAAATCGTTCGGTTTACACAATCTGGAAGCTATGCTTGGTCATGAAAGTTATTCATATCAGTATGAGTATTCATATGGTATGCGCCAGGGACAGACTTTGGATAATCTGCTTGAGTTTGATAATTTCAATACAATCAATACTCTCAGCTCTTACACTGATAAATATCGTAAAGAAGGTTATTTTGCCAGAGTAAACTATAATTATGCAGATAAGTATTATGTGTCAATGTCGTACAGACGTGATGGTTCATCTCGTTTTGCAAAAGACAATCGTTGGGGTAATTTCTGGTCTGCAGGTCTTTCATGGAGAATAGATCAGGAAGATTTTATGGAGGATATAAAATGGATAAACAGTTTGAAACTCCGTGCTTCATATGGTCAGACTGGTAATGATGCTATTCTTAATGAAAGCGACCTGAACGACTATTATCCTTATTATACTCTCTATCAGTTGGGCTATGCCAACGGTTCACAGGCAGGAGTTCTGTTCGGCAAGTTCGGTAATCCTGATTTGGTTTGGGAAAAACAGGTCAGCTCAGACGTGGCAGTAGAGTTCGGACTCTTCGACCGTTTGACAGGTTCCGTTGAATATTTCAACAAACAGTCTGATGATTTGTTGTTCGAAGTGCCAACTCCACTTTCTAATGGTGTGACAAGTATCTGGAAAAATATCGGAAAGGTTAGTAACTCAGGTGTTGAAATAGCATTGGATTATAGAATTCTTAAAAATGATAGTTGGACATGGAATGTAGGTGCTAATGCAACCTTCCTGAAAAATACAATCAAGAGTCTGCCAAGTGAGTCTATTATCGACGGAACCAAGAAACTTGAGGTTGGACACTCAATATATGAGTTCTGGCTTAAGGATTATGTCGGCGTAGATCCTCAGACAGGTTCTGTTCTATATACATTTGCCGACAATGATCCTAATATTAAATGGAATGACGAAACTTGTTTTGAAAGAGACGGTAAACGTCTGACTACAGACCAGGCTTTGGCTCAGTATCATTATGCCGGCAGTGCCATTCCAAAGGTATATGGTGGTGTAAATACTACTCTTCGTTTCAAGGCATTTGAGTTTGCAGCTGTGTTCTCTTATCAGTTAGGAGGAAAGATGTATAACTCTAGTTATGCTAATCTGATGAGTGTGAATAATTTTGGTGGAGCGATGCATACCGATGTCCTTAACCGTTGGCAGAAACCTGGTGATGTGACAGATGTTCCGCGTCTTGATGCCGGACAGGAAACTAATTTCAATGCTCAGTCGGATCGCTGGCTTATGAGCTCGGACTATTTCAACATCAAGTCTTTGTCTCTTGGCTATAATCTTCCGAAATCGTTCTTGAACAAGTTTACTATTCAGAATGCCCGTCTGTCAGTTAGCGGTGAGAATATTTTCATGTTTACAGCAAAATCCGGTATGAACCCGCTTCAGGCATTCAATGGTATAAGCAATAACGCATATTTGCCTTCAAGGACATTTACTTTTGCTTTGAACATAACATTGTAAATCGAGAAGATGAGGCATCAGTGACAAGGCACCAGGGAGTTTGTTCCCTTGCCGCCTCCTCGTCAATTCGTTTCGTCAACTTAAATTAAAATTGAATACAATATGAAAGCAATAAAATATACAACAATTGCCGCTGCCTTGATTGGTGCTGCGGCTCTCGGCTCTTGCTCTTCTGATTTTATGGATACTGCTCCAACAGACAAGGTGCCTGATGCTCTTATCAAGGAAACTGTGGACAATCTTTACACTGCGCTTAATGGCACTCATCGTGCCATGTACATACAATATAGCCGCCAGGACCAGGGTGGTGAAGCTTCTATGAATATAAAACGTGATATGTTGGGCGAAGATTTGCTCAACTCTTCAACAGGTAACGGTTGGTATATCAGTAATGCCCGCTGGATAGACCATAGAAATCCAACATCTTATTTGGCTTATTATCCGTTTGAGTTTTATTATAAGCTGATTCTTAATGCGAATTTCTTCCTTGAATCAATAGATGACGCGTCGGGTGAGGATCAAAACCGCAGAACCGGTGTAAAGGCTGAAGCTCTTTGCTTCCGTGCATGGTCACATTTCCAGTTAGTACAGCTTTATGGAAAACGCTATGAAGCAGGAAAGACAAACGACCAGCTTGGTGTTCCTTATAAGAAACAGTCGGAAATGCAAGATTCTCCACGTAATACAGTTGAGGAAGTTTATCAGTTTGCAAACGAGGATTTGGATGCAGCTATCGAACTTATGAAGAATTACAAAGCTGAAGATTTGAACCATTTCTCTTTGGAAGTAGCATATGGTTTGAAAGCCAGAGTTGCTTTGGCTCAGCAGAATTGGGCAGATGCTGCAAAATATTCAGGCTTGGCAATAGAAACGGCTTTGGCTAACGGCCGCCGTTTGATGAGCGGCGATGAGTTGATGAATGGATTTGCAGAAGCATCAAAGAATCCGGAATGGATGTGGGCTTCATTGGTACAGTCTGATCAGACTATCTATTTCTATTCATTTATGGCATTTATGTCTTGGAACTTTAACTCAACAAATATCCGACAGAATCCTAAATGTATTATTGACCGTTTGTATAATATGATTTCTGAAACTGACGTGCGCCGTCAGTGGTGGGATCCGACGGGTGAAGCTGCAATGGCTGGTTCCAACTTTACGCCGGCAAAATATCAGAACAGGAAATTCACATCTGTATCTTCTTCAACTCCGGTTTCGGACGTAGTTTATATGCGTCTTGCTGAAATGTATCTGATGAAGGCTGAAGCAGAGGCTCGTTCCGGAAATGAAGGTGCTGCTAAAAATACATTGCTTGAATTGGTTCAGACTCGTGACCCTGAGTATAAGCTTTCGGCCAATAGTGGTGCAGCTTTAATTGAAGAGATTCTTACACAGCGCCGTATTGAACTTTGGGGCGAGGGTTTCCGTTTCACAGACTTGAAGCGTTTGAATCTTGCACTTGACAGAACAAATTCAAATCACGACGAGGCTGTCAGTCAGACCATGTCCGTCCCTGCTGGTGACAAGCGGTGGGAGTTCGTGATTTCGCAGAAGGAAATGGATGCTAATCCTGCTATGGTTCAGAACGAGCTTTAATTCCTTACGGCACGCATATATACTTGTGGGTGTTACAAAAACATAAAAAATCAAACATAGAGGCACAAAGCTGCAGAGGTAATATATTGAGAATAAATAAAATAAAAAACTCTGTGTGCTCTGTGTCTCTGTGTTTAAATTAGTTTTGCAACATCCTCTATTCCTGAAAGTTCAGACCGGATTGAATAACGTTCAGCTGGTCTGAACTTTTTTGTCTTTTTTACTTGATAAATAAATAATTTCGAGTTGTTTGGAAATGCCTGGCTCATCCTTTTTGATATTCCGAAGGCGAGCAACCAACCTTTCCCTTGAAATACTTTCCGAAAAAAGACTGGTTGGCGAAATTCAGCATGTCCGAGATTTGTTGCACATTGTATTTCCTGCTTTTCAACAGAGCTTTGGCCTCAAGGATTACGAAGTCAGTAATCCAGTCCGTTGCGAAGCGCCCGCTAACTTTATGGATTACCTGCGAGAGGTATTTGGGGGTTACACACAGCACGTCGGCATAATACGAAATCCTCCTTTCCTTCGTGTAGTTTTTCTGTACTTCTTCGATAAATCTTGTATAGAGATTCAATTGCCTGCTGCTTTTTCCCGAAGTTTTACCATAGGTTGAGTCTGAGGTAAGTAGATATTTATAGGCATTGTATGTAAGCGCCTGAGTATATCCAAGTAAAGCTCCTTTACGGAATGGATTGTCTTTTTCCTTGATTTTTGCTTTCATCAGGTGATAGATAGCCATTGATTCTTCCATTGCTTCAGGTGGAAGGTGATATAGAGGAGAGGCGTATAACCTTCGTTGAAGTGACATTGTTGCCTCAATTTGGTGTGTGGTCTGGAAATATTCGGAAGAAAAGGCAATCACAGCAATCTTGACGTCATCACTCATGCCATGGTAAACTCCGATAGTTCCTTCCTGCACGATTATAATATCATTGGCATGAAGTTCGAATTCTTGCAGGTTGACTTGCACCTGCATTCGTCCGGCAAGGCAGAAAAGTACGGTGGTGAAGTCAAGTTTCACCGGGTGATTCACGAATTCGAAATCAGCGTAGCCTTGTTCATTGGCATCGTCGATGTTGTCAATCAGTATAAGTTCCTTGTCCAGATGGATAGCTGAGTCTTCTGCGGAGAGCCTGATCAAATCCAAATTCCAATATGCTTGTTTCATTTTGTCAAATACTATTACTTTTAGACGAACAAATTTATATGTTTTATTGATATAATTCCATTTTGTCATCCATTAGAACAAAATACTCTCCATTTACAGTATAAGTTATGTCGTATAAATAAGGAACTTCGCAGCTAGAAAATAATATTTAATTGAATTAGAATAATGAAAAGACTGATTACGATGTTTATTGCCGCCGGAATACTCTGTTCCTGCAGCGGAACAACGGGTGAGCATTCCCTGATACGAAGTGTTGAACTGGTGGAACCGGAAATATTGGATTCCACTCGTGTGATAACTCATCCTGGTATTGTCCGTGAGGCACATTCTATTAATCTCGGTTTCAAAACGCCGGGACAGATTGAGCATATCTACGTTCGTGAGGGTGATTATGTGCGGCAAGGCACATTGTTGGCAGAATTGGATGATGCCGACTATCTTTTGGGAGTAAAAGCTTTGCAGATCCAATATGACCAACTCGAGGATGAGGTTCGTAGGACAGGACAGCTTTTTGCCCAAAAAAGTGTTTCTGCAAATGACTATGAAAAGGCTGTTGCGGGATTGAACCAATTGGGCGTACAACTCCAGGTGAACAAGAATAAACTCGATTATACAAAACTTTATGCTCCGACCGACGGATTCATCCGTAGCGTTAACTTTTCTCCGGCTGAGATGGTTGATGCCGGAACCTCACTGTTCACATTACTCGACGTGTCGCATATGGAAGTTGTAGTAGATATTCCGGTTTCAGAATATCTTGAACGTGAGCAATTCATGCGCTACTATTGTAAGGCAAATAACGCAGCTGGCAAGATACCAATGAGACTGTTGAGCCTTACACCTAAGGCAGACGGAAATCAATTATATCAGTTACGCCTCGCATTTACAGAACAAGTCAAAGAGCAGCTGACAGCAGGAATGAATGTTGAAATAGGAATTGTGGTGACAAATACAGCTTCCGCCCGTGGAGTATCTGTACCTTTATGCTCTGTTTTCAGCGATAACAATACTAACGAATCATGTGTGTGGGTGTTCGAATCTGATTCAACGGTCACAAAGCGCCAGGTAGAGCTTGGAGGAATGGATGCTGAAGGACGAGCTGTAATTGTCGGAGGGTTGAAAGGAGATGAACGCATCGTTCGGAGTGGTGTGAATGTACTTCAGGAAGGTGAGCGAGTTGTTGTGTTGGAAAAACCTGGTAAAACCAATATAGGAGGATTGCTGTAATGAAAATGACGGAGTTTTTCATACGGCGGCCGGTTTTGTTCTGGTCGCTCATCGTTGCAATACTTATAGCAGGAGTATTGGCTTTTGTGCAGATACCTAAACTTGAGGATCCGGCTGTATCTGCAAAACAGGCAATGGTTGTGGTCTTATGGCCTGGAGCAAGCGCGCATGAAATGGAATTGAAAGTCGCCCAGGTGATGGAAGACGAGTTGCGTGCCTTGCCTAATGTGAAGAAAGTAAAGACTGAGTGCCAGAATGGTTCTTCCATTTTTACCGTAGAGTTCCAGATGACAGTCCTGAACCGGGATTTGGAGCAGCATTTTGATTTGCTGCGCCGCAAGGTTAACGACGCATCTTTACGCCTGCCGCAAGGCTGTTATAATCCTATGGTGATAGATGATATGATGGATGTTTATGGAATTTTCTATGCCTTCACAGGTGATGGATATGATTATCCGGAAATGTATAAATACGCCAAATATATCCGTCGTGAGTTACTGGACGTAAAAGGAGTAAAGCGAATCAATATTGCCGGCAATCGTGATGAGGTAATCAACATTGTCCTTTCCAAAGAGCAGATAGCACGCAACGGCATAATCCCGACACAGATTATGGCTTCTTTGCAGTCTGCCGGAAAAATAGTGAATGCCGGAAAATATCAAAGCGGAGATGAACGGATAGCCCTTTATGTCGGCTCGCCGGTCGAGAACGAAGAAGATATCCGCAATTTGCTTATTCAGACTATGGATGGCAAGACTATACGTGTCGGTGATATTGCACGTGTTGAACGGACTTATGCCGAGCCACAGCGTAATGGCTTTTTTGTGGACGGCAAGCCGGCTCTTGCCATTTGCGTGGCTATGGAATCCTCGGCAATCGTACCGGATGTCGGTAAGGCTGTTGATGAACGTTTGGCTGAGGCTATGAAGCGCATTCCGGCCGGATTCGACACAGAAAAGATTTTTTTCCAGCCAGACAAGGTGGATGAGGCTGTTACTTCATTCATGTGGAATCTTGTAGAGTCGGTGGCAATTGTTATCCTGGTTCTTATTTTCACTATGGGACTTCGCAGTGGTTTGATTATAGGCTTTGGGCTGGTGCTTACTGTGTCTGTGTCTTTCCCGATACTTCTTGCCTGTGGAACGACGTTGCAGCGTATTTCTCTCGGTGCATTCATCGTGGCGATGGGTATGCTTGTTGATAATGCTGTTGTGATTATGGATGGAATTCTGGTTGATAAGAAACGAGGATTGTCTCCTAAAATATATCTTTATCGTATTGGTCGTAACACCGCTTTCCCGTTGTTGGGTGCAACAATAATAGCAGCTTCTACTTTTTTATGTGTTTATCTTTCGCCTGACTCAGCAGGCGAATATGCCAGAGACCTTTTCCTTGTGTTGTGCGTGAGCCTGCTTGCAAGTTGGGTCTTGGCGTTAGTTCAGGTTCCTGTCTGTGCCAAAAGCTGGTTGCCTGTTAGGGAAAAGAGAAACGGAAACAAAGAGGCAGTCATGAATTCTCCAGTACACAACTTTGTGCGTCGAACAATTACTTTTCTTATAGGATATAAACGTGCTACAATAATCACGGCGTTCTGCCTTTTGGTTCTTTGTGTTTTTGGCATGACACGTGTGAAGAATATGTTTTTCCCCGACTTTGATTATAAACAGTTCGTGGTTGAGTGTTTCTTCCCTTCTGCAACTGATGCCAACGTTGTGCGTGATAATTTGCTGGCGATGAGCAAGCAGCTCTCAGAGAATCCGGAAATCGAAAGAATAGCAGTCAGCCAGGGGTCAGCTCCTGCGCATTATTGTCTTGTACGCCCTATGACGTCCGGAGGCGATTGCTACGGAGAGATTACCATCGATTGCAAGGACTATAAGACAGTAGTGGAACAGATTCCTTCAGTACGTGAACAACTTCGCAAGGCATATCCTGAAGCTTATATTCGTATTCGTAAATACAATTTTTCCATTGCAACTACACATACTGTAGAGGTTGAGTTTGCCGGCCCGGACCCGACAGTATTAAGAAATTTGAGCTCGCAGGCTGAAGCTATCATGCGCCGCTGCCCATATGTTGATGCCTATTCGGTTCAGAATAACTGGAAGCCTATGGGAAAAGCTCTCTTCGCTGATTACGTTAAACAAGACGCCTTGCGTTCCGGAATCAGCCGCAGTGATGTAGGCAACGCATTGTTAGCTGCTACTGACGGCATGCCAGTTGGTGTATTGAACGACCAAGACCGCATGGTAACTCTCAACCTGCAGGTCCGTAATGCTGACGGTAGCCGTATCCGCGATTTAGGCAATATTCCGGTATGGAGCATGATGAATGTTCATTTGACTAATGATGAATTACAAGGAGCACTTGCCGGAGGTGATGCCGTCAGTGAATTGCAGGACAAGCTCTTTCGTGCCACTCCGCTAAGTAACATCACAGATAGTCTTCGTCTTGATTGGAACGAAGATGTAGTTTATAGAATGAATGGCAGGCGAGTGATTGAGGCGGAATGCGACCCGAATCCGTATCGCGACGACGCAACTCCTGCAAAGGTTGTCGCTTCCATCAAGGATGAGATAGAATCTATTCCTTTGCCAGATGGTTACACTTTGAGATGGGTTGGTGAAGGTGAATTGCAATATGAAGCTACGATCAATCTGTTGAAATATGTTCCGTTGACAGTATTTCTCATAATAGGCATTTTGCTGTTGTTGTTTAATAGCTGGCGTAAGGTAATTCTTATTCTGTTGTGTTTCCCGTTTGTGTTCTGTGGAATAACTCCATCACTTCTTTTTAGCGGACAACCGATGACTTTTATGGCAATTATAGGTTTATTAGGACTTATAGGTATGATGGTAAAGAATGCTATTGTGCTTGTAGATGAAATCAACAGACTTCAAGTAGAAGAGAAAATCTCTCCTTATACGGCTGTGATTGAGGCTACCGTTTCCCGTGTTCGTCCGGTTCTGATGGCATCTCTTACAACAATAGTCGGTATGGTTCCGTTATTGGGAGATCCAATGTATAGTTCTATGGCAATAACTATTATGGGAGGTCTTACAGTTGGTACAATTATAACTCTGGTTCTGCTGCCACTTTTCTACACAGCATTGTTCCGCATTAGTAAACCTGTAAATTTATAAAATGATAATCATATGAGCAAGATAAATATAGTTGTTTTCTGCTGTCTGGTTCTGTTCTCTGGCATAAATGTTTCGGCACAAAATTCACTTCGGCTTTCTTTGTCCGAATGTCGGAAAATGGCACTTTCACATAGCGAAGAATTGCAAAAAGCCGATAATGCCCTTAAGCAGGCTGAGCTTGATAAAAAAATTGCAACGGCAGCTTATCTCCCGAAAATTGACGGTATGGCAACCGGAGCATATATGTTGCCTGATATGGATATGTTGGGCATAGAGTTGAGGATGCGTGGCATGTATATGGCAGGACTAAGTTTGGTTCAGCCGATTTATACAGGTGGTAAAATAAGAACTGGAAATAAGTTGGCGAATATTGGCAAGGAAGCAGCTGCAGACCGTTATCGTATGACCAGAATGGATGTGCTGCTGGAAGCCGACAACGCCTATTGGACATACATAGCTGTAGGACGTAAGGTAAAAATGCTTGAAACTTACCAGACTCAGATGGATACATTGCATCGTCAGACTGAAGTGGCATTGAATGCAGGTATGGCAACAGAAAACGACCTGTTACGCATTGAAGCTAAACGTACGGAAATAAGTTATCAACTTCAAAAAGTACAAAACGGAGCAGATTTATGCCGTATGTCGCTTTGCCAGATTGTTGGAGCCGATTTCGACACAGATATTGAAGCAGTAGATACTACATTAATTGTTTCTGAACCTGATAACTTTGTTTCGGAAATCAGTTCTCGTCCAGAAGTCAAACTTCTTGAAAAACAAGTCGCCGCAGGAAAGGAACAGATAAAAATGGCTCGAGCTGAAATGCTGCCAACAGTTGGATTTACTGCCAGTTATATATATTATGGGAATGTGAAGTTGAATGGTGTTACTGAGTATAATGGAACAATGATTCCGTATTCACAGGAATTGCGCGACGGAATTGGTCTCGCCATGCTTTCTGTTAAAATACCGATTTTCCATTGGGGAGAAAATCTTAAGAAAGTCCGTAAGGCAAAGTTGGAACTGCATAATGCCGAACTGGACTTGCAAAAGAACTCAAGACTACTTTCAATAGAGTTGCAGCAAGCAATCCGGAATGTGCAGGATGGATACAGACTTATTCAGACAGCTGAAAAAGGATTGATGCAAGCCGAAGAAAATCTGCGAGTGATGCGTAATCGTTATGCCGCGTCTATGGCTCCTCTGACGGATTTGCTCGATGCCCAATCTCAATGGCAGCAGGCTGAAAGTAATATGATTGAGGCTCAAACTCAATATAAAATTTATGAAACGGAATATTTGAAAGCGGCAGGCATTTTGGATTTTTGACTGGATATGTTATGGGTTGACAAGGTCTTATCTCATATAAGCCTTGTCAACCACAAATAATTATCAATCAAATATTTTTCGGTCCGTATCCCACCACAATAATATCCGTATCCGATTCGGATTGTATATTACTTCCGTCGAATTTGAATACTACTCCGAAAGGAATTGTGCTTTCAACTGCCTTGCCGTCAATTTGTGCCGGTTCCCATTTAGGCATTTCATTCATAATGCGGATAACTTCTTTATCCAGATATTTGTTTACTGGTTTGGTAATCCGGACATTTTTTATGCTTCCGTCTGTACCGATAGTTACAAGACATTCAACACGCCCTTCAACTCCTGCTTCTTGTGCTAGGGCAGGATATTTGATATTCTTGGCAATGAAACGGTAAGCCTCTTTTTCATCGCCTGGAAATTTTGCCTTCTCAACAGGCTTTTTTTCTTGTGGATCTGTCCATAATTCACTAATTTTGGACTCACTGAAAGTTTTTGAAACTTCTGAAACTTTTGGGTGGGCAAAAGCCACCACAGACAGGGCTGCCAGTGGAAGTACCATAATGTACTTTGCACGAGCCCACGGATTTGATTTTTCTTTTAACATCATAGTGATACGTTTTTTAAGTGAACTGTGATTAAAGCTGTTGGCCATTGTGTAGCGACTGGTGCCGACAGCTTTTTTTATTAGTAATAATTGATAAGATTTAGCATCTATACCTGCCGAGAGCACATCATTATCTGCTTCATATTCATGTACTGACTGCATTTCCTGTTTCAACAACCATGCTGCAGGATTGAACCATTGCAGCAGAAGCAGTACATCTACTATCAGTAATTCCAAAGAATGTTTATGCTGTATATGTGCTTTTTCATGAGCAATAATTTCAATATAGCTTTCCTTATAGTCTTTTTCTGATATTATAATATATTTCATCCAGCTGAACGGATATTGTTCTCCTTCAACTATAACCAGACAATAAGAATCGTAGTTTATATGTTTTCCTTTTCTGATAAGCCTGAAAAGTTGTGACCATATTATTATCTGTTTTATTGTGATTATCAACAATCCGATAAAATACACCACACATATCAGTGAATATATAATATAAGATTGGTGGTCGGTTTGTATTTTATCTGAATTCTTATCCAGTGCTGCATAGTTACTCATATCGACACTGCCACTTGTTATATCCATTACTAGGTTTGTGTTCTGCAATTCACTTGGATTTATTGCTGGCAACAGAAATGCCAATAGCCAAAAAAATAAGATAATAGTACGGTTAAGCCTGAAAAAAGTTTCATTTGCCATCATCCATTTATATAATAAATAAAATATGACGAGGCAAAAGCTTGATTTAAGGATATATGCAATGAAGACTCCCATGGTAATTTGTTTTATTTATTCGTTTTTGTTGTGAGCATTCTCAACTTTACGAATCAGTTCTTTCAGTTCATCAATTGATATTTCTTCTTTTTTTACTAATGTTGAAACAGCACTCAGATATGAATTATTAAAATATTTGCTTATAACTCCTTTCAGTGTTTTTGCACTGAATTCTTCTTTGCTGACATTAGCATAGTAACGATAAGTGTTTCCGAATGCTTCGTGTGCCAGAAATCCTTTATCTTCCAAACCTCTTACTATTGTTGATAGTGTATTGAAATGAGGTTTGGGATCATCATAGAATTTTTGTATCTCTTTTACAAACAATGGACCTTTTTCCCAGAAAAACTCCATTATTTCTTCTTCTTTGGCTGTTAATCTTTTCATAACCTCTTTCGTTTTTACAAATAACGAGAAAATATAGTTTATGAACTAATATTTATAGTTAATATAACTAAAAGCTATAAAACTGACTGAGAAACAAAACTTTTCAAATTTTATATTGTTCCGTAAAAGTATTTTTCCTATACTTGCAATATTAACATTAAAAACCATAATTATGGAAAAAGGAATATTTATAAGTCCGTTTGTAGACAGAGGATTCAAAATTCTTTTCGGACAGGAAAACAGTAAAGAACTGCTCATAGATTTGCTCAATGACTTATTGGAAGGCGAGAGACATATCGAAGATTTGGAGTATATGAACAATGAATTGCCTCCGGAAACAGCAGATGGAAGGACTGCGCTATTTGATCTCAGATGTAAGGATAAAGACGGAAGTATTTTCCTGGTGGAAATGCAAAATTGCAACCAGCCTTATATTTATGAACGTGGTCTTTATTATATTTGTAGGGCAATAGCCGGACAGGACCGGATAGGCGACAGATGGAAATTCGATATTGTCCCTGTTTATGGAATTTTCTTCCTGAATTTCAAGAGCGGTAAATCCGACAAAGTTAAGACGGACATAATTCTAGCCGATAAAGAAACTGGGAAAACGGTATCGAAAATGATAAGGGAAATCTTTATAGAATTCCCACTGTTCAATAAAACAGAAAGTGAATGTGAAACGCCATTGGATTATTGGCTATATAATTTGAAGCACATGGAAAAATTGGAATCTTTAGAGTTCAAAGGGCAGAAGGCACTTTTCCAGCGTCTGGAAGAGCTAGCCCGTATTGTCAATATGAACAAGAAAGAGCGGGATGAATATGAGGCATGCCTAAAAGTGTATCGTGACAATTATAACGCCTGGAACTATATGAAGGAACAGGCTTTGAAGGAAGGTAAAGAAGAAGGATTGGCAGAAGGTCTGGCTGAAGGAATTGAAAAAGGTCAGAAAAAAGAAAAAATCAACAATGCCAGAAGAATGCTTGAAAAAGGATACCCAATTGAGGATATTGCTGAAATTACTGAATTGACAGAAGAGGAAATAAAAAATATTTTGAAATAAGTCAGTCAAAATATGTCCGTATCAAGTTTTGTTTTGGTACGGACATAAAATTTCTAGGGTCGAACCCGCGTTTACGTCCTTCCGTATATATTTTGAAATACGTCCGTATTTATTTGTGCCTGCATCCGTATATATTTTGTCTTATTCCCATATTTTGTATCTTTTCTATACAGGAAGTTTCCGGAGCTATATTTCACACAATTTGCAAATATTTGAATAACAGTCTAATCCTGTGATTTTAGGCTCGGAATATGAATTTATTAATCAGAAGCTGATACTTTATGGTTAAATGTTTTTTATTAAAAACAAAAGTGTTGTATAAATTGTTTTTAATATGTAGTCATAAGCAATAATCCCTCAAATAAAATAAGCTATGCGACAATTATTATTCTTAATTCTTTCATGTTGCTTCTTTGCCTGTACAAATGATGAACAGGACATGAAATATGGTGAAGAACAGGTTTTAAATGATACGGAATGGATAGGCATTCAAGAGTATTATTATAGTAGTGATAAATCTTTGTCTCCAGTTGAATTTCCTAAAGATCAAATAATTTATTTTACTGGAGATAGTTTTACTATTACAACTAAAACTACAGTTTATGATAAGGATTTGCAGACAACCCGGGATTCTGTTATTCTTACAAACGGAAAATATTTATACAAGCATCCAACATTATATTTAAATACAGATAGTGTTTCTGTTGAGGCATGGATTTCTCCTTTGAATCATATTTGTTTCTATGATAATGATGTTTTTCGGGAATTCGAGAAAAATGATTAAGGTTTGAAAGTCTTTGAATTTCTGGCTATTATATATTATATAAAATAAGTGCCGACGTTTCTGTAGAAACACTGCAGTGTTCAAGAAAAAACGTCGGCACTTTTCCGAAAAAACATCGGCATCTTTTTTTCAGAACTTAATTGCCGGTGGATTCAATTTCGTAACCTTCCGTATTGGATATAAATTCCGGAGCATACAAACATTGGATTGTACAAATTCCACCGGAGTATTCACCTTCGCGACTTACATAAACCGAATATTCAATAACAAAAGTTCCGGCAGGAAGGAAATCAATGAAGAAATTTTCTGATGCATCTTTAGGGCTTCGGAAGAATGAAATTCCTTCACGGTATTCCTGTTTTGAAACTTGTGAAACAGGTTCGAAGCAGCCGGCGCGTAAATCTTTTATACATACAAAGTCCATATCCATTCCGCTGCGGACAGTCAGGCGGACTATAGCCTTGTCGCCAACTTTCAAAGGATTATCCTTTGTAACTTCTTTCAGTTGGATTTCCTTTCCGTTATTTACTTCAACGAAAACTTTCTTTTCGATGTTGAGGTCTGTTTTGTTCTTTCTTACCTTATCGAGAGGTACGAAATATTGCTGATATACAGCGCCCCAAGCTGGTGCATTACCTTTCTTTTCAACAACAATGTCTGAAGATACATTACCAGAAACTTCATTTTCCTTTACAATTTTGCTGTATCCAACAATGTTGCCTTCATTTTCAGTTGAATAAGTTTCTCCATTCCACGAAATAATACATTCGTTTCCTTCACTAAGCCAGTTTGTACCGTCAGTTAGCAATGAATGGATTGCATTCATTGTTGCTGGCTCTGATTCCCACTGCTGAGTACGTTTCTGGGCAAGCAACCATTGCTTCATCAAGTCTATTTCAGCATTATCAGATTTGCTTTCACGGAACGCCTGCATAATAAGGCAATGAGTATCGATTACAGAATATTTGCTGTAAGATGTACTTCTGTTGTTTGCCCAAAACATACCTTTATCATCAGAAACGGTTGCAGTTTTTCGGAACCACTTCAATATCTCCTGAGCCGTTTCCTTATCTCCATTTCTCCACAGAAGAACTGCCAATGCAGCGCGGTTATGGATTGAAAGCTTTTTCCAATATTTCTTGGCTTGCTCTGTATAGAAACGAGAGGCATCGCGTGCGTCACCTTCAGGAATATCACGATACATACTTCTTACGAACAAATATTCAATCTGTTCGTCGTATGGAATGTAATCTTTGATATTATTTCCAGATTTCGTCAGTCTTTCATATTCTTTTCTTATTTCGTTGTCAAGGAAACGGAGAGCTTTGATTTGCATTTCCTTTTCTTCCTGCTTATATTCCACAGCATTCATTTCAACAAGCTGCCCCATTCCTTTGAGAATTTGCAAGGTGATGAATCTGTTTCCTCTCATTCCTTCAAACCAGCTCCATCCACCGTCCGGATTTTGCTTGGAAATAAGTTTTTCCAAAGCTGTCTGTCGCATTTGTGATGCTCGGTTTGCCTGCAACAGTAAATCCAGACGCTGCATTCTTTCTGTTTCGTTTTCTGCATCTCTGACCCAAGGCGTTTCTTCAAGAAGAATATTCTTTATCTCTTTGTTTTTCTCTAAATTTGAGATAAGGTCTGAATTTCCTTTCGCCTTCCATATTTCTATAGCTTTACTGATTTCCGGGTTACTGTTGGCAATATGATTTGCAAGAATATTACTGTAATATACAGCGAACCAAGAAAGGCTGCTTTCGTTACGAGCTTCACTCAATGCCGGTAACGACTGAACGGCGTACCATACAGGATTTGCAGATATTTCAACAATGCTGCGAATAATTTTGCCATCCTGTTCTTCTTTTGGTGAAATCACTTTTTTACCTTCTTTATTTATAAAGAAAGGATTGCTTACAGTCAGCATGATTTTGTCTGACAGAACCGGGACAAGTGTTTGCTCACCGTCACTGAATTTATCTCCTTCTGCAATAATTCGGCAGCCGATTACACCATCTTTTACTTCCGGAACCTGGAACGACCAGCTGACAGTTGTAATTTCTCCTGCAGCAAGTTCGAATACTTTCTGCGACTTTGTTAGGCAAACTACCGGCTCTCCGTTTTCCGGATTGAACAATTCAAGGCGGGCACGTCCTTTTGCTTCTTCTCCACTTTGGTTTATAATCTGTGATGAAATATATACAATGTCGCCTACGCGGAAGAATCTCGGCAGTGAAGGCTGGACCATAAGCGGCTTGGATGTTACTATTTCTTTTTGGATATAACCATATTTCAGGCTGTCTGTCCATGTAAGCATTTGCAGTTTCCATGTCGTGTTACTCTCCGGCATAGTAAAGTCGAACGAAAAATCTCCATTTTCGTTGCTGACCAGCACAGGATAGAAGAAAGCATTTTCCTGGAAATTCTTTCTTATTGACATTGGGCTGCCGGTATTTCCAGTCATGGCGGATTGTTCAACTGAATAGAAGGCTTTTTCATCACTTGTCACCTCACTTTCTTCCATAACTGCTGCGTCTTCTCTGACTTCGATTGCACTATTTCCCATTGGAGCTGCAGCCATAGATTTGCTCAATACCATTCCACGCAATGCAAAGTTCCTTCCATAGCTTAGATTATTCAGAGCCTTGTACCAGTCTTCATACATCGTGTCGAACGAATATTCCATAATTGCCCTGTATTTAATCTTTTCACTGTCGTATCCGTTATAATTCTCAAAAGCCCAACCGCCGTTGAATGATTTGAATTTAAGGGTAACAGAAACATTCGGGTTAAAATTCCAGTTGAACTTTGCAATATCATCGAGTGACATATCATACATTCCGGCAAGAATTTCAGCTTTAACAGGAAGAGAATCTTTGTCTGTCAGTCTGAAGCTCCAATGTTCATTACTTCCCGGCAACAATTTGTCACGGAATGTATTTATGTGGAAATTAATCTTTCTGTCTTCTTGCCTACGTTTTACCTGTAAATAATCCTGATATAGCTTTCCATTCTTTATAAACATAAAAGCAGCAGTGAATCCTTTTCCATGTTTTTCTTCAAAAGAAAAGTTGAATTTCTTATTCTCATTACTCAGGATAAATCTGTCGGAATAGAAACGCTTGCCTTCGGAATCGAACAATTCATACAGAACGTAGGCAGATGAGTCAGATGTGCCGAAAGTAAATTCTACATTTTCGCCCGGCAAATATTCTTTATTATCTTTTATCAGCCAAGTGTGTCTGAACACCGGCGGACGTTTGTCCGTCTTTCCATATATTATAATCTCTCTTTCTTTAGAACAAATTTGTCCTTTTGAATCCGTTGTTTCTGCCTTGAGTAAATATTTTCCAGAAGGAACAGAAGAAATAAACTTTTGGTCAACAACTTTTCCGGAAATGAAATTGCATTTTGCCACTTCTTTTCCTTCCTTGCCATTGTTATCAACCTCATAAAGTTTGAGCATACCTTCTTTATCTACAATCTTGCTGTTTACAGTGTGAGTGTAGATTATAATATCAGAATTATCTTTATCTAATGTGGTTGCTGCACTGATACCAATATTCAAACCTTTGTCACCGACGCAGAAAGAAACCTCACAATCCTGTGTTTCGCCCTTGCTGTCTATTATTTGCGCATAGGCAATATATCTGTATTGTATATCATTATTACCATTGAAGTCATTATCTTTTTTCGGAGTGAAATGTATTGAGAACTTACCTTCGCTATTGATTACAGTATTTCCTTCAGCCACTTGACGGCTGCTGCTGTCATAGGATGTATATCTTGCAAATCTCCATATAGGATGTCTTTCTATTCTCCATTTAACATTTCCATCTTGCAGATTCACTCCTGAATATGTCCTGACAACGCAGTTCAGAGACATTTCATCTCCGAAGAACACTTCTCTTTCAATCTGTTCGAACTCGGCAAGAAATGAAGGGCGTTTGTATTCTTCAACCATAATATTGTTGAAATATCTCTCATCCACAGACAAAGTGAAATTCCCGTTCTTTGTAGTTTCCGGGATTTCAAATGAACCGTTGAATGAACCGAAACTGTTTGTCCGGAATGATTTGCGTGCAATTTCCTTATAGTTTCCGTCACGGAAAATCACAGAAACATTCTTATTCTCCAGAACATAAGGCTTTTTATAATCCCTTACATAACAAACGCCTTTGAAGGAAACAGTCTGTCCCGGACGGTAAATCTTTCGGTCCGTGAACAGTTCAACTTCCATATTATCTCCTTTTGTCGGATTGTTGACATAATAATATGGTAATACATTGTTCAGAGAACAAGTGTCGTTGCCATAAACAGCTCTTGCAACTTCACGTTTTTTCCTGAATTTTGCAGAAAGAATAGCTTTCCCGTTTTTATCAGTTTTGTAGGTCTCTAACTTTTGTGAAATCCATTTCCTGCTTACATTATAAGTAATGACAGTTGCACCTCCAATCGGTTTACCGCTCATGAAGTCTGTAACTATAGCTTCAGTTGTCCCGTCTTCCAGCTGACGTGTAACCATAGCAAGGCGGCTGACACTGAACGTACCGTTAGTCTTCAGCTTTCCTTTGCTGTCGTTTATTTCATAAATATATAATCCGGGCTTATCCATTTGGATATGTAATGTCGTATCCATTTGGCTGAACTTATCCGGATGATTCAAAGCAAAACTCTTTTCAGCTACTTTCTTGCCTTTGTGTTTATCTTCATCTCTGGTGGCATTTATCGGCAGATTTGTGTTCTGATATATACAAACCTTCACATTATCCAGATTTCTGTATTCCAAATTCAGCTCCAAATCTTTACCCGGATATACATTTCTATTACCGGAACAACTAATAAAAGACTGTTCAATTTCCGCAAGTCTGTTCTCGAAGATTGCCACTCTTGGATTATCCTTATATATATTTATGTATTCCTTGCATTTGTTGTAAATGGCAGAAGTTCTTGAATTGCGGTCGCTAATTTTTGCATAAACAGACTGTTCATATAAATTAAACTGCTTAATGGCAATCTCAATGGCAAGAAGACTGTTTCCTGCAGAGTTAGCAAGACTATCCAGTGCAGTTTTGTATTCTGTATCGTTGAGGTAAGGTTTATTCCTTCTGCGGAAATCCAAATATTCCAGTTCCACATTAATCAAAGCATCTTTATTGCCATCTTTCAGATGAAAAGATTTTAGCATTTCAAACCATTCGTTATCAGCTTTGATATCTATGGCACGGAATGCAAGAAAGTCGAATAATGTCGGGCGTAGAGTTTCTGAATCTTTGCCTTTCTTGATAACATCTCCCAGAGATTCAGTTTTGGTGTTTTGCAATATCTCGGCAGGAGAGAGGGAAGCCTTTAGTTCTTCCCGAATTTTCTTGTCGAAAATATTTGCACTCCATTCTCTTATATCTTCCGGGACAAAATCCTGTAGAGAAGTGCGTTGGTCGATGGTCCATCTGTTGGCATTATAATATATGGAATACATTTCCGCTAAAAGCGAATGCAAAAATGCAGTCGATGCGGATTCTTCCACATCTTTTATATACTTCTCTGTTTCTACGATAATTTCCGGGAACTTGTCCGTATCCTTTTCCAGATTTTCATCTATTCTCGTAACAAGTTCTTTTATCAGTTTCTCCGTATCCTTGCTTTGGATAATCTCACTGATTTCATTCTTATCGTAATTCTTATAATTACCATAAATGAATGTACTGCTTCCGGCAATTCCTATAGCCAAAAGTGAAGATATAAAAAATGCTCTTGAAATCATAGGCAATGTTTTTAGTAGTTGACGAGTGAACAAGTTGACAAGGTTGATAGTAATGACTGAAAACTATTGGCTTTTAACTCCTTCTAACTTCCAATAACTACTTCTTAACTCCTTAACTCCTTGACTCCTCCACTTCTTTCTTTACTATTAGATTGATTTCAAGAGCAAAAAGTTGTAAGATTAGGGTTAATAAAGCATAAATACAGCTTTTTATCCCTTTCTTACATATGTAATAAAGCTATATGCATACTGATGTTTTTCGTCGGCAGGGAAATCCTGGCTTTCTGTTTCTTCCCATTGGCTCCAGTCAACAACAGGGAAGAAAGCGTCAGCATCTTTAAATTCAGCATGTATTTTTGTTATATACATTTTATCAGCCTTACTTAATGCTTGACGATAAACCAATGCACCACCGATAATGAATATTTCTTTTTCGTTTTCACAAAGTTCCAAGGCATCAGCCATTGAATCGCAAGGGAAACAATTGACGAATCCTGCTTCAGGCATTGTTGTAAGCACTACGTTTTTACGATTAGGCAGTGCTCCGTTTGGAAGTGACTCGAATGTTTTACGGCCCATTACTACTGCATGACCAGTTGTAAGTTCTTTAAATCTTTTCATGTCATTAGGTAAATGACATAATAATTGCTGATTTTTGCCGATAGCACCATTTTCTGCTACTGCGGCTATTATTGTAATCTGCGGCATTTGAATAGTTTTTTGAGTTTATTAGTTTTTGAGTTGACAAGTTGACGAGTTAACAAGTTGACAAGGTTTATTTTAGTGACTGAATTGTATCGGCATCTAACTCCTCCTTAACTTCTTGACTCCTTAACTTCTTGACTCCTTCCTCTCACACTGCAACCACACCCTTAATATGCGGATGAGGATCATACCCCGTAAGCGTAAAGTCCTCATATTTGAAATCAAATATACTTTTAACTTCCGGGTTAAGTTCCATCTTAGGCAACTGGCGAGGTTCGCGAGTCAACTGAAGTTTTACCTGTTCGATATGATTACTGTAAATATGTGCATCACCCAAAGTGTGGATAAAATCTCCTGCTTTTAATCCTGTCACTTGTGCCATCATTTGCAGCAACAAAGCATATGATGCGATATTGAACGGAACACCAAGGAAAATATCTGCACTTCGCTGATACATCTGAAGACTAAGTCTTCCGTTTGCAACATAAAACTGGAAGAATGCGTGACACGGAGGAAGATTCATATTGTCCAGATCGCCAACATTCCAAGCACTTACAATTATTCGTCTTGAATCAGGATTGTTCTTTATTGTTTCCACAGCCTCGCTTATCTGGTCGATGGAACCACCTTTGTAATCCGGCCACGAACGCCACTGGTAACCGTAGATATGACCAAGATTACCATCAGCATCTGCCCATTCATTCCATATTCTCACACCATTTTCCTGAAGGTATTTCACGTTAGTGTCACCTTTCAAAAACCATAATAACTCATGAATAATAGATTTTAAATGAAGTTTTTTAGTCGTGAGAAGAGGAAATCCGTCTTCAAGATTGAAGCGCATCTGATGACCGAAAACACTAATCGTACCTGTCCCTGTACGGTCTCCTTTAAAAGTGCCTTCGTTCATTACACGATTAAGCAATTCAATATATTGTTTCATTTTTCTACATTTTCCGACAAAAATAGCAAAAAACTCGATATATTTGGGGGAATTTTTTTGAAAGTAGAATATAGGAGTAAGGAGTTGAGGAGTTAAGTGGATAAGAAATCAAGGGGTTAAGGAGGTAAGAAGTCAAGAAGTTAAGGAGGAATTTTTGGAAGGTAGAAGGTGTTAAAAGCCGATACTATCAGTCTCTATAATCAACCTTGTCAACTTGTTAACTCATCAACTAATAAACTTAAAAACTCAAAAACTAAAAATATATGAATAAATTAAGTATCGCCGTAATGGCAATGACAGTGCTTATGTCTTGTGGAGGCAAGCAACAGCAGCAGGCTCCACAGGAAGAAGCAACTTTATCAGGTTTGTACAAATCAGATTTTGCTACAACAGTTGAAAACAAACAGACAGAACTATATGTTCTTAAAAATGCAAAAGGAGCTGAGGCTTGTGTTACCAACTGGGGTGGACGTTTGGTTTCAGTTATGGTTCCGGACAAGAATGGAAAGATGACCGACGTTGTACTTGGTTATGACAGCATCCAGGCTTATATTGCAAGTTCTGGAAATTTCGGAGCTTTGATTGGCCGTTATGGCAACCGTATTGCTGAAGGTAAATTCAAAATTGACGGAAAAGAATACACTTTGCCTCAGAACGACGGAACAAACTGTCTGCATGGTGGGCCTAACGGATACGACCGTCAGATGTGGGACGCAAATCAGGTTTCTCCTCAGTCTGTTGAACTTACTTATTTATCTAAAGATGGTGAAGCTGGTTTCCCAGGCAATCTTAATATAAAGGTAACTTATACTTTGACTGACGACAATGCCGTTGATATCAAATATGAAGCAACTACTGATCAGAAAACTGTAGTCAACCTGACTAACCACAGTTATTTCAACTTGTCTGGTGTTCCTGGTTCAACTATCATGGATCATGAATTATATGTAAATGCAGACCAGTATACTCCGGTTGATGATAAACTTATCCCAATTGGAATAGCTAAGGTGGACGGAACTCCTCTGGATTTGCGCGAAGCTCAGGTTATTTCTTCTCACATTGATGATGATTTTGACCAGTTGACTAAAGCTGGTGGTTACGATCATAACTGGGTGCTTAACACAAAGGGTGATGATAGTGCTGTTGCTGCTACTGTATATTCTCCTGTAAGTGGTATCTTGATGGAAGTTTATACAAATGAACCGGGATTGCAGATTTATTGTGGTAACATGATGAAAGAAGAAACAGGAAAGAAAGGTGCAACTTATCCTCGTCGTGGTGCTATTTGTCTGGAATCACAGCATTATCCTGATTCTCCAAATCATCCTGATTTCCCTTCAACTATTCTTGAACCTGGACAAAAATATTACAGCCATTGTATCTATAAGTTCTTGGTTAAGTAATAGCAGGACAAATATTCATACATAAAATAAAGGCATGTGACAAGAATCTTATTCGTTCTTTCTCACATGCCTTTTTGTATATTCTAAATAATTCGGAAACTATATAGCAGGATAGTTCCCATTTACTCACTTATTTATATTGTTTCTCAGAACAAATTATAATTTGTTCTCAAAACCTTGAATTCTGTTCTTCTGTTGATTTGGTCTGCTGCTTCTTGCTGCTCCGGTGAAAGTTTTAGAATGAACTCTTCTGTAAGTACATCACCTTCTTTCAGAAAGTCAAATTCCTTAGCCATTTTCTTGTTTATAGTTTTAGGAACACTTTCTCCATAGCCTTTAGCTTCCAGACGGTCTGCTGCAATACCGCCTTCAATCAGATAGTCAACGACAGACTGTGCACGTCGCTGTGCAAGTTTCTCGTTATATTTGTCTGAACCTTTGCGGTCGGTATGTGCTCCCAGTTCAATTGTTACGTTAGGATTGTCGTTGAGCATCTTTATCATCTCATCGAGACCTTTCTTTGATTCCGGACGTAGAGTTGCCTTGTCGAAATCATAGAATATGTTTTCTATTACGACTGGTTTGCTGATAGGCGAAAGGTAGAAATCCACTATATATGTTTCGCTCTTTTCCTCTGCATCAGTTTTCAGCTCAAAATTCTGATTAAGATATCCACGTGCGCTTGCCATCATCACATAGCGAATGTCTCGTTCCAACTCAACGGAATAATTTCCGCTTTTCAAAGTCTGAACTTTTGCATTCATACCGTCACGGCCAACGATTCTCACAGTTGCATTCTCAATTGGAACTTCATCAACATCGAATACAATACCCTCAATTTTAACCGTAATAGTCGGCAATTCAAAAGAATATATGTGGTCGTAACCCCGGGCATCATTTCTGTTTGACGAGAAAAATCCTTTTTCATTCTTTCCTTCAAAAGTTATTCCAAAGTCATCGGAAAAAGAATTTATAGGCCATCCCATATTTTCCACTTTCCAATGATTTGTGCTGTCTAGTGTAGCTTTGAATAAATCCAGACCGCCCATTCCCGGATGTCCGTTTGATGCAAAATATAGTGTTACGGAATCACGCACATAAGGAAACATTTCATCTCCTGGAGTATTTATTTCCTCGCCTAAGTTTTCCATGGGTCCGAAGTCATTACCTTTCACCCTTGCTCTGTATAAATCTTTTCCTCCTTGTCCGCCCACTACGTCAGAAGTGAAATATATATATTTACCATCAGGAGACATTGCCGGATGAGCAAGCGGAGTCACTGAGTCTTTCACCAAAGCAACTCTGTTCCCTTTTCCCCATTTGGCACTGCTTCGGGACGATTGGTATATTTCTGCAGTTCTGTCTCCATCTGGAGCCTGTGAGCAATAAGTATAGTACATTGTATTTCCGTCAGGAGAGAAAGACGGTGTTCCTTCGTCAAATTCAGTGTTTACTTCGTCTTCAAGTTCTTCAGGAGCAAGCCAGTTCCCTTGTTCATCTTTTTTTACCAGATAGAAATTGTTATTGTTCTGTCCGGTTATTGCACTGATTTTAGCTTCTTTATCTTTGCTTCTTGATGAGGCGAAATACAACTGGTCATAGTCTGTACCGGCAAGCATCGGACTGAATTCCCCACGTCTGGAATTGAATTTATCCATTCGCTTCACTTCATAACGTGTTGGATTCTTTTTCCATTCCAGAGCTTTTTGTGCTCCTTCAACTCCGTTCATAGCTAGTTCGCTTCCCGGATCGTGCATCAGGTATAAATCATAATTTTTTATGGCTTCGGCATATTTCCCGCTTTTATGCTGCATTTGTCCTATCCTTAAATATACAATGCTGTCCGGATAGTCATATCTTAATGCGTTCATATATCCGCTAAGTGCTTTAGGTGTACTGTTTATCAGTCTGTTGCATTCCGCCATTCTGAATGCTATATAACCACGCAAATCTCTTTTCTTAGGAGATGTCTTGGTGTAAACTCTTCTGTAAATTGCTGCTGCTTCATAATATTCTCCAATTCTGTGTTTTTCTTCAGCATCACTTAGTTTTGCTGATTTACACGAGAATAATAATGAGGCGATTGTAAATATGTATAATGTATGGATGATTATATGTTTCATACGAAACCTCTGTAAATAATAGTTATATAACGGCAAAGATATTCATTTTATTATAATGAATGGAGAATGCGGTTTGATAAACCATGCCAACTTGTATAATATCTTATCGAATATTTATTTGTAGAAAATAAAGATTTTGCCTTTTTGCTTTTTGAAATTCAATGTTGTGAAACTCATGCTTTTATTACTGCCTCCAAAAGCTCCTCAATGCTTCCCACCTTCAATTCCTCCCCACTCTCCGGATGCCACACAAAACAATCCGATTCCATATTGCCACATTCGATGAAATCTTTGGAATCGATGTGACGGCCGGCTTTGATACCGTTTCTTTGCAGAGCTTTTCTTACCATTGAATATTTGCAGCCATAACCTACGAGGCGCAATTCACGGTTGAAATCATTGTCGATACGGAAAAGTCCGCTTTCCATATCAAATGAAATTCCTTTGCGGGAGAAGAAAGAACTTAACTTACCGCTGAGGGAAAGGTCTTCGGGAGTGCCTATGGCAATGCCACGTTCTTTATCCATCAGCCAAATTTTGTCGGCAATCTGAAGAGCTAGTTCCAGGTCGTGAGTGGAAAGGAAAATAGTTTTGTTCAGAGTGCGGGAGAGGTGATGCAGGAGTTGCATCATTTCCACCTTGCTAGGGAAATCAAGGAAAGCAGTAGGCTCGTCGAGGAAAATCACCGGAGTTTGCTGTGCAAGGGCTTTTGCAATCATCACCTTTTGGCGTTCGCCATCGCTTAGAGTATGCACCATGCGGTTGCGCAGACTTTCGATTCCAACCAGGGTTATAGCTTCGTCTACAATTTCACGGTCTTTTTTATCCAAAGTTCCCCAAAAGCCGGTGTACGGACTTCTGCCCAAACCGATAAGTTCTATGACTGACATATTGCGGATATTGCATCGTTCGGTGAGAACTACACCGATGATGCGTGCCAACTGCTTGTCCGAATAAAGGGAAAGACTTTTCCCAAGAATTTCCACATCTCCGGATATTGCAGGAAGAAAGGCAGAGAGTGTGCGTAGCAAAGTGGATTTGCCGGCACCGTTTGAACCTAAAAGGCAAGTCAGTTCGCCACTGTAGATAGAAGCGTTTATTTTGTCGGCTACTATTTTTGTACTGTTCTTAGTTGAATAGCCGGTTGTGAGATCTCTTAATTTTATGGCAGCCTGTTTCATTCTTGTATAGATTCTTTACGCTTGTTGAACAATACAGACATAACAACCGGCGCTCCGATAAGTGCAGTTACAGAGTTGACCGGCAATGCTCCTTCGAATCCCGGCATACGGGCAATAAGATTGCACACCAGCGCAAGTGATGCCCCGACAAGAAGTGATGCAGGCATAAGAATACGATGGTCTGATGTCTGGAATATTCCTCTGCACAAATGCGGAACTGCAAGTCCGAGGAAGGAAATAGGTCCACAATAAGCAGTGACTATAGCCGTGAGAATACCGGCACTACCGATTACCATAAGTCTTGCCCGCTTGATATTAAGACCGAGATTTCGTGCATACGACTCTCCGAGCAATAGCAGATTCATAGTCTTAATCAGTAAGAAAGATAATGGCAGAAGTATTGCCATAAGGCAGATGAAAAGATTCATCTGGTCTCCTGAAACACGGGCAAAGCTACCCAAACCCCAGATTACGTAGGCTCTGATATCTTCTTCCACACTGAAATATTTCAGAACTCCGATTACAGCGTTTGCTACGTATCCAATCATCACACCGATAATAAGAAGAGTTACATTTCCGTGTACCTTCTGCGACACGAAAACAATCAGCGCCATTACGGACAGCGAACCAATGATTGCCGCTATTGTGAGCGCCACTTCTCCAATCACACCTATGCTGCTGAGGGCAACACCTCCGATACTGCCTGAAAGCAGAACAACAAAGGCAACTCCCATACTGGCTCCGGAACTGATACCAAGAACTGACGGTCCGGCAAGAGGATTATGGAAAACAGTCTGCATCTGCAATCCGCTGACTGACAATCCGGCTCCGGCAACCAATGCAGTAAGAGCTTGCGGAACTCTGGATTTCCAAACAATATTCTCCCAAATTACCGGAGAATCTCCGCTGCCCCAAAGAATATTCCAAATCGAACGGAACGGAATGGAAACTGAACCCAAAAGCAGATTCAGGCAGAAAAAGAAAAATATTGATGCTGTGAAAAGAAGCATGTAAATGACAACTTTCCTGCTCATAACCGTTTATTTGAGAAGTGTATAATACTTAGGCTGATGCTCCGGAAGCAAGTCCGGGTGGAAAATCTTTATAAGGTCGGCAAGCACGATTTCCGGTTCTGTCGGCATACTTTCATAGAACGGGATAAGTCTCATATTGCAATATATAATCTTCCTGTTGTTGAAAGCGTCGAAATCTGTATATCTCGGGTCTTCGTCTTTGAGAACATCATAAGAAAAATCACCGTGGAAACTGTTTACGATTCTCCAGTAGTCGGCATGAGCAGCCTGGCTGTAAACTGTTTCGAAATCGAGAGTTACACCGCCTGAACGTGGGTCGTCTTTCAGAAAATAATCGGCTCCGGCATCTTCGAACAGCTGGGCAAGGAAACTTTGTCCGCCGACAGCATACCAGTTTCCGCCTCTAATCTCACCGCTGAACACGACAGGACGTTTGTCAACACTGCGTGAAAGAGCCATCAGTTCATTATATCGCTTTTCTATAGCCTCGAAACTCTTGTTAGCTTTTTCCTCCATTCCGGTGAGCATACCGACGAATTTTATCCATTCAGCCTGGCCCAGAGGAGTCATCTCTTTATATCCAAGATGAGGAATCAGAGGAATACCTACTTCCTTCAGAGCGTCATATCCTCCACGTTTGAAAGGAGAAATAAGGATAACATCCGGATTTGCAGCTATAATAATTTCATTGTCGAAATTCCCTTCAATTCCTATTTTTGCAGTCTTTCCCGTTTTCAGTCTTTCCTGCATTTCTTCGTTGAAAAGATGTCTGGTGCTGGTGATTCCTGCCACAAAATCCAAAGCACCCAATTTTATGAAGTTGGAAAGCTGTAGAGAAGTCATGCAAATAGTCTTTTTGATAGGGACTTCAATCACTGTATATTCATTGGGAATATTATCAGTGCCGGCACCTTTGTTCACAAGAGCATAGCGATATGTTCCGCCTTGCTTTCCTTGCGGGTCCTGGATATCAACAAGTCTGACTCCATTACTTGGATACGACACTTTGAATCCTTTTGCGTAAGAAGGAGAAATTCTGACAGATGATGTATCTGATATAACTGTAGTGTTATGCTGTCCGCTAGTAGAGTTTGTTTTTTCCTGGCAACCAATTAGACCTAAAAATGCAAACAGCATGGATGCAAACCATAGATTCTTCATTGATGTGTTTTTTATTGTTGGCAAAGATAGGAAAAAAAACTTGTTTTTGATTTTGCTTTCCCTAAGCGTGTTCTCTCTTATTAAAAGATAATCGGTTTTATCTTGTTTCATTTAGTTATTTTACTGATTTTTGCACTATGAAAATATAAAAGAACCAACAATTATGAGCAAAACAGTTTCGTTTGTTTCCCTCGGTCCCGGATATGTGGACTATATTACAATGAAGGCACTTAGAAGACTTTCTGATGCAGATATTATATTTTGTCCGGCTACTAAAAACAAGGATGGCAATGTGATTTCGCGTACTAATGATTTGATATGCGACCTTGGTTTGAAGAAATGTATCCGTCTGTTTATCGTTCCGATGGAAAGAGACCGTACTAAAGCTTTAGAAGTATATAGAGCCATAGCCGATGAAATAAACGAATTTTCATTGCAGGAAAAACGTATTGTTGTGGCTGTTGAGGGTGATGCCGGCATTTATGCATCAACTCATTATATTATGGATTTCCTTAAGGAGATGAATATTCCCGTATCTCAGATAAGTGGTGTTCCTTCCTTTATTGCTGCCGGAGCATGTGCGCAGTTGCAAATGGTGGAACAGGATGAACGTCTGGTTGTTGTTCCTGGAAATGTTACAGCAGAAGAATTAGACAGTTATTTTGCAACAAACCATACTGTTGTGATTATGAAGCTGTCGAAATGCCAGGATGTGGTGAAAGAATATATAGTAAATCATCCGGAGCTGAATTATCATTATATTGAAAACGCATCATTGCCGGAAAGAGAATATTATACAACTGATAAGGAAGAACTGATAAGCAAGGTTTTCCCTTATTTCTCGCTGATGATTATAAAACACTAGGATAGTTGACAAGGCTTCAGGGACGAGTTGACAAGATTAAAACACTAACTCTTGTTACTTTGTCAACTTGTTTCTGTTGCCTTGTCAACTTTAATCTTTCAACTCTCTTGTTTATGGACAATAAAGGTTTCACCTTGAAAAAGCGGTTGAAAAGCTTTACCTATGCTTTCAATGGCATATATATGCTTATCCGGAATGAACATAATGCATGGATACATTGTTTTGCAGCTGTATGTGTTATCGTTTTGGGCTTTTTGCTGGATATAGAAAGTTACGAGTGGATAGCTGTTTCGGTTGCCATAGGAATGGTTTTGGCTGCTGAGGCTGTCAATTCCTCAATCGAGGCGTTGTGCGATCTTGTGTCGCCCGGCTATAATGAGGCAATAAAGAAAGCTAAAGATCTTGCCGCAGGAGCGGTTCTGATTCTGGCTATTGCTGCTGCAACAGTAGGATTGATTATTTTTATTCCTAAAATACTTGCGCTTATTTAGCATAGAATATAATCCTTGTCAACTCGTATCTGTAGTCTTGTCAACTTCAATTATAAATACATTATCAATGAGGCAAATTTTATTATCATTAATGCTTGTTATCTGTGGCTTTTCGGTGACGGCACAGGAAATACAGGTTACCGGAGCCAGGAAGGCTGTGCGCACATCGGGAGATGTGTTGGTGTTTGTTACTCCGGTTGCCAGTCTTGCCACTGTTCTTGCCCTTCAGGATTGGGAAGGATTGAAGCAAGGAGCTTTGGCTGGTGTGACAACGGTTGGTGTTACTTATGCTCTGAAATTAATAGTTGATAAGCAGCGCCCGGACAGGAGTGATTTCCAGTCTTTCCCTTCAATGCACACTTCTGTTTCCTTTGCCGGAGCAGCATTCATACAGCGACGTTACGGATGGAAATGGGGAGTTCCGGCGTATTTGCTTTCCACTTATGTCGGCTGGAGCCGCGTTTACGGAAAGAAACACGACTGGTGGGATGTGGCTGCGGGAGCCGTGATTGGCGTTGGCAGTTCATATATATTTACAAGACCTTTTGCCAAAAAGCATAATCTTACTATCAGTCCGGTTGCCGGAAACGGACACTGTGGCATTTATGCTTCTATGAACTTCTAATATACTTCCTAATTCAGGGATAATATGTAACTTTGCAGACGAAAGGATAAAGATTTATGGAAATAGCAGCATTAGTATCAGGTGGAGTGGACAGCTCTGTTGTTGTTCATCAGTTAAAGGAGGCGGGTTATGACCCGACAATCTTCTACATCCGTATCGGTATGGAAGATAAAGACGGATATATTGATTGTCCGGCTGAGGAAGATATTGAAATAACTTCATATATCGCCAAGAAATATGGTTGCCGTTTTGAGCAAGTTTCCTTGCATGATGAATATTGGGAGAAAGTTGTCAGCTACACTATCGAATCAGTGAAGCGTGGTCTGACTCCAAACCCGGATATGATGTGCAATAAGTTTATAAAGTTTGGTTGCTTCGAAGAAAAATGGGGAAAGGATTTCGATAAGATTGCAACCGGACATTATGCCACAACAACCGAGATTGACGGTAAAGTGTGGCTTTCAACAGCTAAAGACCCGGTGAAAGACCAGACAGACTTCCTTGGACAAATCACTCGCTTGCAGATTCAGAAACTGATGTTTCCTATCGGACATCTGATGAAAAGCGAAGTGCGCGCTATTGCTGAGGCTCAGAAATTGCCTAGCGCAAAGAGAAAAGACAGTCAGGGAATTTGTTTCCTCGGTAAAATCAATTACAATGATTTTATTGAGCGTTATCTGGGACGCCGTACCGGAAAAATAATCGAGCTTGAAACAGGAAAGGTTCTCGGCAAGCACAACGGATATTGGTTCCACACAATCGGTCAGCGCAAAGGTTTGGGCTTGAGCGGCGGTCCGTGGTTCGTTATCAAGAAAGATATAAAGCGTAATATAATATATGTATCCAACGGATATGATCCGGAAACACAATACGGAAAGACTGTAAACCTTCAAGGTTTTGATTTCATAACTGAAGATCCTTGGGGCGAGTTTGACGATGCAAAGGAAATAACATTCAAAATCCGTCACACTCCGGAATTTACTCATGGTTATATACGCCGTATTGGTGACCTTTACCGTATCGAAAGTGATGATAAAATTCAGGGAATTGCTCCGGGACAATATGGAGTGATTTATGATAAGGATCATCATCTTTGTTATGGTAGCGGGATGATTATTGGAGATAATCAGTAGGAGTAAGTTGACAAGGGGACAAGTTGACAAGGCTACAGATACAAGTTTATGAGAAAAATAACTTGTATCTGTAGCCTTGTTTCTTGTAAAAAAAGCATAATAATATTTGGTTTATAAAATAAACCTCTTTATATTTGCGATGTGCAAAGGAATAATGCGCAGTTCTTTTGCACTTTTTTAATCCATGCATGGTTTATAAAATAAACTACTTTAGTAAGGAACATTTAAATTAATTCGATTATGGAAAACGTCAAGTTTACAGAAAAAGAAAGTTTGGAGTTGATAACTTCAATGATACAGACAACGAAGCGCAATTTGAAAGTAGGCGATGGAAACCAGTTCCTTTTGTGGGGATATCTGACGGTGCTGACAACCTTGTCGGTTTATTTGTCGCTAATGTTGACACAGTCGGCATATTCATATTACCTGTTCTTTATTATTCCAGTTATAGGATTTCCGGTTGCATACTATTATAAATCCAAGGACGGAGAAAATAATGTAACTACATATAGCGACCGTATAATAGAGGCAATATGGAAAGTAATGGGAACAGTGTCAACCGTTCTGATATTGCTGATGAGCATGATTGTGTTTAAAGATTGCAGTATTGTTCCGGCATTTGTTCTGATTGTTATATCTTTGGGCTCTTGTGTTACAGGAGTAGTTTTGAAGGAAAAAATATTCAATACAAGTTATCTGGGCTTTTTGGCAGGAATTTATATGTTTTATTATGTTCCGTCGAAAGGAATGGATGATATGATGCTCCTGCTTTTTGCCCTTTCATTCATATTTGTGATGATAATTCCGGGTCATGTTATAAATCATAAAGCAAAAGAATTATGTTGAAAGAGTTAGATCCGTTGTTGCATTCCCAATTGCGGTTGGCTATAGTTTCTATCCTGATGTCTGTCGAGGAAGCTGATTTTGTCTTTATAAAGGAAAAGACAAATGCTACGGCGGGAAACCTTAGTGTACAGCTTGAAAAGCTTACTACGGCAGGATATATCGAGATAGAAAAAGGTTTTTCAGGGAAAAAGCCTCGCACCACTTGCCGGATGACAGACAAAGGACGCAAGGCTTTCGAAGATTACGTCAATACGTTGAAAGATTATTTGCATTTGTAATTTTAAGGACGTTAATATAAAAAATACAGGCAAAAGTTTCTGATTGTAGATTCATTGAAACTTTGCCTGTATTTTTTATTTATCATGGATTACTGAATCAAATCTTTGGCAATTCCCAAGGTGCCCTGTACTGTTTGCACAACAAAGCATCAGCTTCAGCATCATTGAATGTCTTGCCATCCCAGCTTAGTTTCTTGCCTGTGCGGTATGCAATATTTCCAAGCTGTGAGAATTTGGCGATGTGAGCACCGATTTCAATACTTGCGTTGCAGTTGCGGTTTCTGCTCTTGATGCATTCCAAATGATTCTTTACGTGAAGATTCAAGCCGCCTTCGCCATAAGCTTTCTTCAAAGGAACAGCTTCCATTCTTGGTTTGCCGTTTACCTTTTCAGGAATAACTTCCCATCCGCCTCGGTCAACAACCAATGTTCCGTTTTCTCCGACGAAACCAAGGCCGTGATTACGTCCGTATGCACCATCGTCGATACCGATTGCATGGTCCCAAAGAACTGTGAAGCCATCGAATGTATAGATTGTCTGAAGCAAATCCGGAGTTTCGCAAGCATCATCTGGATAACCGAACTTACCGCCCGAAGCCATAACGCTGTTTGGGGCAGTAACATTCATTCCATACAATGCATAGTCGAGAAGGTGAACGCCCCAGTCTGTCATCAAACCTCCGGCATAATCCCAGAACCAGCGCCATGTAAAGTGGAAACGGTTAGGGTTGAACTTGCGTTCCGGTGCCGGGCCCAGCCACATGTCATAATCAACTCCGGCAGGAACAGCCTGGTCCGGTTTTACAGGGATTGAAGGACACCAGCCCTGATATGAGAACACGCGCACTGTGCGGATTTTACCTAATTTACCACTGTGAACGAATGCCATCGCATCCTGCCAGTGAGGGTCGCTTCTCTGCCATTGGCCAACCTGAACAACTCTGTTATATTTTTGTGCGGCACGAACCATTATATTACATTCCTCAATACTGTTTCCAAGAGGTTTTTCGCAATATACATCTTTTCCTGCCTGGCAAGCGTAAACTGCCTGCAAGCAATGCCAATGGTCCGGCGTACCTACGATAACAACGTCGATATCTTTGTTGTCGATTACTTTTCTCCAGTCTTTATATAAATTCTTTACTTTCTTTCCGGAAATCTTTTCTGTTTCGGCAGCTCTGCTTTGCAATACGTTATCATCGATATCGCATAAAGCTACACATTCTACTTCTGGATTACGAAGGAATGCTTTCAAATCTTCGAATCCCATACCGTTGCATCCAATAAGTCCTACACGGATTTTGTCATTTGCACTTACACTGTTGCCAGCCTGAATAAGAAACGGGCTGAAAGTTAAACCAGCTCCAAGGAGCGAAGCTTGACGGAGGAAATCTCTACGAGTTGTCATGGTTTTTTTGATTAGTTGGTTATACAAATTATTTACATTAAAACTCAAAGTGTTCTGTTTACACAGACTTTACAAATATATTGGTTTGTTAATAAAAAGGCAAAATAATTGCGGCAAAAATTATTTTTCAACCACCCATTTTTCAATTCCTCTGACATTATTGTTGAAATTTACTCCAACCTTTAAAACTTTACGTTTATCAGAAGCGAAAGGCAATGCATACCCTTTCTCGTTGATTTGCCGCATGGCATCCTCTGCGCTGCCATTGAGTTTGAATTCCATTACATATATGTAGTTATCAGTTTTTATCACCAAATCAATTCTTCCATTCGATGTATGGTATTCAGCTTCCGTGTAGAAACCAAGAAGTTTGAACACGATAAAAAGTACATTCTGATAATGAAGTTCCAGTTCTCTGGCCAGTTCATAGGTTGTGTCTGCAAAGAAACTTTGCAGTCTCTGCATGAAAGAATCAATGTCGCCTCCACGCACATCGTTGATAAAAGATTTTATCTCGAACATAGAGTTGTTGTTTTCTACAGAAGCGTAGAAAGGCAAAATAAATCTGGTGAAACCTTCCTCCACCTCACGATTAGGAAAACCTAGATAATATATTCTGAATTCCTTGTCGTATTCTTTAATAGTAAGGTATCCGCTTTGATAAAGAATAGGCACAGGATTAGTATACATAGAATCTATTCCCCCAAGAGAGTCAGACGAAGCCATTTCTTTGTTGAAACGCTGTAAATCGTAGTTGCTTTTCTTCAAAAGTTCCACCAGGAAAGTAGGAGTTCCTGTTTCGAACCAGTAGCTTCCGACTTGCATTTCAGCAAAAGCGTTCAGAATGCTGAACGGATTGTAAATGTCATCACTCTTGTCGGCAAAATGATATCCGTCATACCATTTCTTGAGTGTATCTTTCATTTCTTCTTCACCGATATCATTCTTTTGTGCCATAACTTTGATATCTTCTCCTAAGTCGCGAAGAAGTTCCTGTTCTGTGATACCGCAAAGGCTGGCAAATCGTCTGGACAAAGAAATGTCCATCAGGTTGTTCAGGTCGCTGAACACGCTGACTTTGCTGAATTTTGTTACTCCTGTCAGAATAGCAAATTTAATGTATTTGTCGCAGCTTTTCATGGTGCCATAAAAAGCTTTTAGTGTGCTCCGGTATTCATTCAGAAGTTCTTCGTTGCCAATAGCCTGCAACATGGGTTTGTCGTATTCGTCAATGAGGATTACAACATTTCTTCCGGTTTTTTCTGCAGCTTTCCTGATTATATATGTAAATCTTTCTTCAGGAGATCTGTTACTTTTTTCATTTCCATATAAACTTTCCCATACCTCAAGATGTTGGTTTAGTATTTCTTCAATAGAAGTCCTACTGTTATATTTTTTGGTATTCAGGTCTATATGCAATATGGGGTATTCAATCCATTCCTTTTCGAGCTTTTCCATTGCAAGCCCTTTGAAAAGTTCTTTTTTCCCAAGGAAATAAGCTTCCAGCGTTGAAATAAGAAGGCTTTTCCCGAAACGTCGCGGACGGCTCAGGAAATAATACTTTCCGCTTTTAACCAATTCATATATATATTCGGTTTTATCAATATATATATAGTTGCCTTTGCGGATTTCCTCGAAACTTTGTATTCCAACCGGATAAATATTGCCCATGTATTATACCGTTTAAAAAAATGATTAATTATTCAAGTCCCGAAATATCAACTTTCAGTTAACGAGTTGACAAGAGTCTTAAGATAATTAAGAGTGGAGCAACTTCCGAAACTTAAATTGATTATTACAAATGTATGTTTTTCTTCGGACAATATCAAAATTATAACTTAATTCAAGTTTCGCAAGTCTCGTTTTATTTGTACTTTTGTTGGCTGAATAACAGAAAATAATTAATAAAGATATGCAAAAGCCTTCAATACCTAAAGGAACAAGAGATTTTTCGCCTGAGGAAATGGCGAAACGTAATTATATATTCAATACTATCAGAGAAGTTTATCACCTTTACGGTTTCCAGCAGATTGAAACTCCGGCAATGGAGAATCTTTCAACACTGATGGGAAAATATGGCGAGGAAGGAGACAAACTTCTGTTTAAGATTCTGAATTCCGGAGATTGTTTTTCCGGTATTACTGAAGAAGAACTTGCAGAGAAGAATCCGGTGAAATTTGCAGCCAAAGCTTGCGAAAAAGGTTTGCGCTATGATTTGACTGTGCCTTTTGCTCGCTTCGTGGTGCAGCACCGCAACGAGATTACTTTCCCTTTCAAGCGTTATCAGATTCAGCCGGTTTGGCGTGCTGACCGTCCGCAGAAAGGACGTTATCGCGAGTTCTATCAGTGTGATGGCGACGTTGTAGGTTCTGATTCATTGATTAACGAAGTGGAACTTATCCAGATTATGGATGAAGTGTTCCACCGTTTCGGAATTCGCGTTTGCATTAAGATGAACAACCGCAAGATTCTTTCCGGTATTGCCGAAATTCTTGGTGCTGCCGACAAGATTGTGGATATTACAGTTGCTATCGACAAGCTCGACAAGATTGGTCTTGACAAAGTGAACGACGAACTTCGCAGCAAAGGCTTGAGCGATGAGGCTATCGAAAAACTTCAGCCGGTTATTATGCTTAGCGGAACTAACCGTGAGAAAATTGCTTCACTGAAAGAAGTTCTTGCTACTTCTGAAACAGGTTTGAAGGGAATAGAGGAAATGGAATTTATCCTTGACAGAATCGATAAATTCTCTTTACGTGCAGAACTTGAACTTGACTTGACTTTGGCTCGTGGCTTGAATTATTATACTGGAGCAATTTTTGAAGTGAAAGCTTTGGATGTTCAGATTGGAAGTATCACAGGTGGCGGCCGATATGACAATCTTACCGGAGTGTTCGGTATGGACGGAGTTTCTGGTGTTGGTATTTCGTTTGGAGCTGACCGAATTTACGACGTTCTTAACCAGTTGGATTTATATCCGAAAGATGCATTGCAGACAACTCAGCTTCTGTTCGTAAACTTCGGAGCAACCGAGGAAGCATATCTTTTGCCATTGGTGGCAAAGGTTCGTGCCGCAGGAATCAGAACTGAATTATATCCGGAATCTGCAAAAATGAAAAAGCAGATGGGATATGCCGACACAAAGAAAATACCTTTCGTCGCAATCGTTGGTGAAACTGAAATGGCAGAAGGAAAGATTAATTTGAAAAATATGATTACTGGCGAACAGTCACTTCTTTCATTGGAAGAATTGATTGAACGTATTGGATAAAATATTTTCTATTCCTTGTCAACTTTATATATAAAGCTGGAATATTCGACTTATCTCCCGAATATTCCAGCTTTTCTTTTCTTATATATCAGGATTTTTATGCTGATGGAATAATTTTTTCATAATATGTGGAAAAAGATTTTCATAATATATGGAAAAACTTTTTCATGCTGATGAAAATTTATTTTCATAATATATGAAAAACTTTTTTCAGCCTCTGGAAAAATCGTGAAAATGTAATAGCTTGAAATATAGTGTGTTATAAAATGTCTGTTTTTCTCTGTTTTTAGCCATATTATTTTGAACATTCTCCTCGTAATAGTTAATGCTTTTTGAAGCTTTGCCCTAGTCTGTCATGTTGAATCTGTCACAATGTCGCAAACACTCGGCGGTGCGTCACGATTATTCTGAAATATTGGCAGAAAGATGCCTTTGAAAAAGTTTGGCACGCTATTCGCTATAAGATAAGCGTGAGTTTTAGAAAAAGCAAACTCGCATAGAGAAATAAAATAAGTAATTAATAACACTTAAATTATATAGATCATGAATATTAAACCATTAGCAGACCGTGTATTGGTTAAACCGGCTGCCGCAGAAGAAAAGACTTTAGGCGGAATCATCATTCCGGATTCAGCAAAAGAAAAACCATTAAAAGGCGAAGTTGTTGCTGTAGGTAACGGAACAAAAGATGAAGAAATGGTTGTTAAAGTAGGTGACAATGTTTTGTATGGCAAATATGCAGGTACAGAAATCGAATTCGAAGGTGAAAAGTACCTGATGATGCGTCAGTCTGACATTTTCGCTATTATCTAAAAAAGGAACAAGTTGACAAGGAAACGAGTTGACAAGGTTAAAAACTATCACCGCTTCGTCAACTGAAAAAAACTCAAAAACTCAAAAACTCAAAAACTCAAAATTATGGCTAAAGATATAAAATATAATATGGATGCCCGCGACCTTTTGAAAAAAGGCGTTGATGAATTGGCAAATGCAGTGAAAGTGACATTAGGCCCTAAAGGTCGCAATGTAATCATCGAAAAGAAATTCGGTGCTCCTCACATCACAAAAGACGGTGTTTCAGTTGCTAAAGAAGTAGAATTGGCTGATCCGTTTGCAAACATGGGCGCACAGTTGGTTCGCGAAGTTGCATCTAAGACTAATGATAACGCAGGTGACGGTACAACAACTGCTACAGTTTTGGCTCAGGCTATCATCGGTGTTGGTTTGAAGAACGTAACTGCTGGTGCAAATCCAATGGATTTGAAACGTGGTATCGATAAAGCTGTTGCTAAAGTTGTTGAAAGCATCGCAGACCAGGCTGAAGAAGTAGGTGACAAGTTTGAAAAGATCGAACACGTTGCTAAAATCTCTGCTAACGGTGACGAAGCTATCGGTAAATTGATTGCTGAAGCAATGCAGAAAGTTAAGAAAGAAGGTGTTATCACAGTTGAAGAAGCTAAAGGTACTGAAACTACAGTTGACGTAGTTGAAGGTATGCAGTTCGACCGTGGTTATATCTCTCCATACTTCGTAACAGATACAGAAAAAATGGAATGCCAGATGGAAAATCCATATGTCTTGATTTATGACAAGAAGATTTCTGTATTGAAAGACTTGCTTCCAATCCTTGAACCAAC
The DNA here is from genome assembly GCA_949295065.1 of uncultured Parabacteroides sp. Classification (GTDB taxonomy): domain Bacteria; phylum Bacteroidota; class Bacteroidia; order Bacteroidales; family Tannerellaceae; genus Parabacteroides. Next base: position 47,518 of record CASFJQ010000006.1, read on the forward strand.
AGTTCAGAGCGGCCGTCCATTGTTGATTATCGCTGAAGATATCGATAGCGAAGCATTGGCTACTTTGGTAGTTAACCGCTTGCGTGGTTCTTTGAAGATCTGTGCTGTTAAGGCTCCAGGCTTCGGCGACCGTCGTAAAGCAATGTTGGAAGATATCGCAGTGTTGACAGGTGGTACTGTAATTTCAGAAGAAAAAGGCTTGAAATTGGAAGGCGCTACAATGGATATGCTTGGTACAGCTGAAAAGATTGTTGTTAACAAAGATAACACTACAATCGTTAACGGTGCTGGTGACAAAGAAGCTATCCAGGCTCGTATCGCACAGATCAAGATTCAGATGGAAAACACAACATCTGACTATGATAAAGAAAAACTTCAGGAACGTTTGGCTAAGATGGCAGGCGGCGTAGCAGTTCTTTACGTTGGTGCTCCATCTGAAGTTGAAATGAAAGAAAAGAAAGACCGTGTTGACGATGCTTTGCATGCAACTCGCGCTGCTATCGAAGAAGGTACAGTTCCTGGTGGTGGTGTTGCTTACATCCGTGCAATCGCTGCTTTGGAAGGCTTGAAGGGTGAAAACGAAGACGAAACAACAGGTATCGAAATCGTTAAACGTGCAATCGAAGAACCATTGCGTCAGATTGTAGCTAACGCTGGTAAAGAAGGTGCAGTTATCGTTCAGCGTGTTAAAGAAGGTAAAGGCGACTATGGTTACAACGCTCGTAAGGACTGCTTCGAAAACTTGTGTGAAGCAGGTGTAATCGACCCGGCTAAAGTAACTCGTGTTGCTTTGGAAAATGCAGCTTCAATCGCTGGTATGTTCTTGACAACTGAATGCGTAATCGCTGACAAGAAAGAAGAAGCTCCGGCAGCTCCGGCAATGAACCCAGGAATGGGCGGTATGGGCGGAATGATGTAATTCCGAAATGAAAATTAGGTATTAGACTACAGATAATAAATAACGGTTGCTTTCGATTTCCGGAGGCGACCGTTTTTTTTCGTTTAATAACATTAGTGTTGTTTCTACTATAAAAATGTAGATAAATTTGTAAACAATAAAATAATGTATAACTTTGCATAGCTTACTTGATACATCCTTTTTCTTATTTTCACCTCATAAAAAGATAATATGCTAACGGAATATTCAGAAGAAGACATAGTGGCTCGTCTCCATAATCCGTCGGAGCAGCGCAAAGCGTTTGCCGAGGTTGTTTCGCATTATGGAGAGAAACTGTATTGGCAAATCCGAAAGATGGTTTTGGCCCATGATGATGCAAATGATTTGTTGCAGAATACATTTATGAAAGCCTGGACAAATCTTTCTTATTTCAGAGGTGAAGCTAAATTATCTACTTGGCTTTATCGCATAGCAATAAATGAATGTATTACTTTTCTGAACAGACAACGCACATTGAATAATATCTCCATAGATGATACAGATGTTTATTTGCTTGAGCGCTTGAAGGGAGATGAATATTTTGATGGAGATGATATACAACTTAAATTACAGGAAGCAATCCTTCGCTTGCCGGAAAAACAGAGATTAGTCTTTCAGTTGAAATATTATGAAGATATGAAATATGATGATATGTCGGAGATACTTGGAACTTCAGTCGGTGCGCTTAAGGCATCATATCATCATGCTGTAAAAAAAATAGAGGAGTTTTTAACATCGGATATTTAAACCTATTGATACAATGTTTGTCTAAGCAATAAAACATGATAGCTATGAAGACAAAACAGAATAAATTAGAACAATTGAAGGATAAAGAACCTTTCAAAGTTCCTGAAGGCTATTTTGATAATTTGACGAGTAATATCATGCAGAATTTGCCTGAGAAGGAGATGGAGGAAACAGAGGCAGTTTCTGTTACCATGTGGGATCGCTTGCGTCCTTTGTTGTATTTGGCTGCCGTTTTTGTTGGACTAGGCTTCTTTTTCAAAACTGTTATGCCAAAGGATTATGATGAAAAATCCGAACAACTGATGGTCGAGCAGATGGAAGAAGATGTCTTGAACGAGGAAGATTCTATTTCGGATATTGATAGAGAATATATGGAATTTCAGGAAGAACAATATTTGAAGAATTTGATATCTGAAAGTATTCTCGGACAATAAACAATGATTTATATCAAAATCAATAAAAAAAGTTTATAAAAAATTGTATGAATAAAATATTTATTTCTATATTTGCGGCGTTGTCAATGTTGTTTGCTATTTCTGTGAGCGCACAGGATAAAAAACAACAGTCTCACATTGATAAAGAAACATTCCAGGCTAAGAAAAATGCTTTTATCACAGCAGAATTAAAGCTGACACCAGATGAAGCTGCAGCTTTCATTCCTCTCACAGAAGAATTGGAAAGAAAGAAATTTGAGAATAGCCGTGAATGTAAGAAACTTTATAAGAGTGTGCGACACAAAGAAAAAGTTTCTGATGAAGATTACAACAAGGTGATTCAAGTGTGCTTGGATGTTAAACTGAAAGAAGCACAGTTGGAAAAAGAATATTACGAAAAATTCGGTAAAATTCTTTCCCCTGAAAAGTTATATAAATATCGTTCAGCGGAGTTTAAATTTGCCCGTAGTTTCTTTTCATCTGGAAATAAAAAATAAGTTCATAATTATGCTATAAAATATATTATCATTATTTGTGTTTTTTGTTTAGATTTAGTTTTGGCGTTTAAGTTAAGGGAGGGGTAGCGACGGGATGTCGGTTCCCCTTTTGTTTTTATAGCCCTTTCTCTTTGGCTTCGTTCCAAAGTTTATCCATTTCTTGAAGAGACATTTCTTTCAGAGATTTTCCTTGTTTGATAGTGTGTTCTTCAATATAGTTGAATCTGCGGATGAATTTCTGGTTCGTTCTTTCCAAAGCATTGTCAGGATTTATCTTGTATAAACGGGCAGCATTGATTATGCTGAAGAAGAAATCACCGAATTCTGCTTCCATTTTGTCGGAATCCATATTGTTGATTTCAGCTTTAAGCTCGTTTAATTCTTCATTGACTTTGTCCCACACGTCTTCTTTCTTTTCCCAGTCGAAACCTACGTTGCGGGCTTTGTCCTGTATTCTGTGAGCTTTCACCAAAGATGGCAAGTGTTTTGCCACACCTTCGAGAACGGTTTTGTTTCCGCCCTTTTCTTTTAGCTTAAGTTCTTCCCAGTTCTGTTCTACCTTTCCTGCTGTTTTAGCTTCAACGTCGCCGAAAACGTGCGGATGGCGATATATCAGTTTCTGGCAAAGACTGTCGCAAACATCTTTAATGTCAAAGGCATTTTTCTCTTCTCCAATCTTAGCATAGAAGACAATATGCAGCAATAAGTCGCCAAGTTCTTTCTTTATGTTTGTGTTGTCTTCATTCATAAGAGCTTCGCAGAGCTCGAAAGTTTCTTCGATGGTGTTTGTTCTCAGACTTTCGTTTGTCTGCTCGCGGTCCCATGGACATTTAACTCGCAATTCGTCCAATACATCAAGTAATTGCCCGAAGGCTTCCATTTTTTCCTGTCTTGTACTCATGATAATATTATGTATAGGTTAAAGGCACGAATTAGTAAACTCAGTTGTTTATTCTAATTCGTGCCTTTTTATTATATTAAAATCTCGTCAACTCGTTCCCTCGTCAACTTGTTTACTTATTATTTGCTTTTGAACTGCTTCAATCCGCCTTGCAGGAATTGGATATATTTATCAACATCCTCATCGAAAGCATATGAAGGAGCAAGCGGTTTGCCTTCAGAATCCAACAGAACATAGAAAGGCTGAGCATTAGCTCCGAACTTGCTTCTTTGCAGATAGCTCCACTTGTCACCGATAGTTCTCAGTTTACGTGTCTTGCCGTTTTCTTCGATTGTGATAGGCTCAGGAAGTTTTGTCTTGTCGTCCACCATCAAAGTGATAAGAACATAATCTTTTTCAAGAATGTCTTTTACTTTCGGATCTGTCCAGACTGAAGCTTCCATTTTACGGCAGTTTACGCAACCATAACCTGAGAAGTCGATAATTACCGGCTTATTCTGTTTCTTCGCATATTCCATACCGCTTTCGTAGTCGTCGAATGCAGCGTGAACTTCATCATCATACAAGTTGAAATCCTGAGTGTACAAAGGTGGAGCAAATGCACTTATCGCTTTCAACGGTGCGCCCCACAAACCAGGAATCATATATATTGCAAATGCAAAAGAAATAATAGACATGAACAATCGTGGAACAGAAACATACTTCAGCTCACTGTCATGGCTGAATTTGATTTTGCCCAACAAATACATTCCAAGCATTGCAAATATTACAATCCAAAGCACGATGAATACTTCGCGGTCCAACAATCTCCATCCGTAAGCCAAATCCGCAACAGAAAGGAACTTCAAAGCCAAAGCCAATTCAAGGAAACCAAGAACAACTTTAACTGAGTTCAACCATCCACCTGATTTAGGCATACTCTGAAGCATATTAGGGAAGATTGCAAACAAGCTGAAAGGAATAGACAATGCCAATGCAAAACCAAACATTCCTATTGCCGGACCAATCTTACTTCCCATTGATGCCGCCTGCACAAGCAATGTTCCGATAATCGGACCAGTACAAGAGAATGAAACCAACACCAAAGTGAACGACATGAAGAATATACTGATAATACCAGTTGTAGAATCAGCCTTACTGTCGAGTTTGTTTGTCCATGAGGACGGCAACACTAGTTCGAATGCTCCGAAGAACGAAACAGCGAAAAGTACAAGCAAAGCAAAGAATATAATATTGAATATTGCATTTGTTGACAAGTCATTCAATGCACTAGCACCGAATATACCAGTGATAAGCAATCCCAATACAAGATAAATAACAATGATAGACATACCGTATGTCAAAGCATCACGTATAGCTTTTGAACGGTCTTTAGTTCTCTTAAGGAAGAAACTTACAGTCATAGGAATCATCGGCCACACACAAGGTGTAAGCAATGCAACCAAACCACCAAGGAATCCGGCGAAGAAGATGAACAGCCAGCTTGTATCCGTTGCTGAAACTGTAGTATCACCAAATGCTTTAAGCTCTTCGATTACCGGAGTCCACAATTCTTTGGCAGATGTAATTTCAGTAGATGTAGTTACTTCCGGTTTGTTCTCTTCCTGATTTGTAGGAGATACAACGCTGGCTACGTTGTTTTCTTCTGTTTCCGGCTCAACTGCTGGAGTTTCTTCCGAAGGAGTTTTTCCAGAGTTGGAAATAGCAGCCAAAGTCTTTTCTACATTTATATTACTCTTGTCGAATGAGAAACTTTCCTGTTCCGGAGGAAGACAATTCTCGTCGTTACAAGCCATGAACTCAACTGCACCTTCAAGTTTGAATTTCTTAGGGTCTGTGATTTTGATGGTCTGTGAGAATTTCACTTCCTTGGCAAACCATCTCAAATCCATTGCGAACTGTTCGTCATATACAGTAGTCGCTTCTTTTGAAGCTGTAGGCTTTCCTACAAGTTCAGCTCCTTTTATATCTTCAAAGATAAATGATGTTGAAACTGGTCCGCCTTCAGGCAAATTCATGTCATACAAGTGCCATCCATTGTCGATTTCAGCACTGAATACGATAGTTTTCTCTGCTGTTTCCGAGTCAGTCAATGAGAACTTCCATTTTATTGGAGTCAGAATCTGAGCCTGAACAGTCAGAGCTAGAATCGTAAAAGTCAATAAGCAAAAGAGTTTCTTCATTTTAATTATACGTTAGAATAGTTTTTATTTTGCAAGTGATTTGAAAGAATCCGGAATTCTTGTGTCGAAACACATTTCTTCTCCTGTTTCCGGATGGATAAAATAAAGCTTCTGAGCATGAAGCATCAGTCTGCCAGCCGGACTAGTTTCGGCATTATATTTGAAATCTCCGGCAATCGGATGACCGATATATTCCATCTGAGCTCTAATCTGATTCTTTCGTCCTGTTTCCAGATTAAGTTCCAAAAGAGAATAGCTACCATTGCTGCGCAGCACTTTATATCTTGTTATGGATTCTTTTCCTCCTTCATTCACAACATACACTCTTGCCTTGTCGTTTTCTTTCAGCTGAGTGTTTATCAATCCTGAGTCTTTTTCCGGACGACCTTCAACCACTGCAACGTAAGTGCGTTCCGTAATTACATCATTCCAGTTACTTTGCATCTTTTCCTGCACAGCACGAGTTTTGGCAAACATCATCAGTCCGGAAGTATCACGGTCCAGACGGTGCAAGACAAACAACTTGTTTCTCGGGTCGGATTTCTTCAGATAATCGCTGAGGATGTGGAATGCTGTACGTTCATTTTCCCTTTGAGTGGATACCGACAGCAAACCTTCTTTCTTGTTGACAACAATAAGAAACTCGTCTTCCCACACAATGTTGAGCAACGGATTGTTGAACGCAACCTTTCCGCGGTTATAGCTAATCATAACCTCGTCGCCCGGCTCAAGCGGAGCATCAAACTGCGTAGTTACGTTTCCGTTCACCAAAATCTGTCCGTGTGCCAAAAGAGCTTTCACAGAACTTTTACTCTGTTCTTTAAGCAACTCAAACAGGAAAGCCAGCAATGTGTTGCTTTCTGATATGGTTACTTTGCGGCCCCTCGGTGTATTGTCCTTTCTGTAAGGTTGTTTTTTGTTAAAACCTTGTTTCATTTTTCTGTTTAAATTATGATTTGCAAAGATACTGCCATTTGACAAATCGTGCAAAGCAGAAGCTTTTAACAGCATTTATTTTACGATATTTTTTCTTTTAAGAAGTGTCCGGTGTATGAAGCCTCACATTTTGCCACTTCTTCCGGTGTTCCGCAGCATACGATATTGCCTCCTTCTTTACCACCTTCAGGACCGAGGTCGATAATATAGTCGGCACATTTTATCACATCCATATTATGCTCGATGATAACAACCGTATGTCCTTTTTCGATAAGAGCATTGAACGCTTTCAGCAGCGTCTTTATGTCGTGGAAATGAAGTCCCGTTGTCGGTTCGTCAAATACGAACAGAGTCGGCTGCTGTTTTTCCTGTCCGAGATAATAAGCCAGCTTGACACGCTGGTTTTCTCCGCCGGAAAGGATTGAAGAAGATTGTCCAAGTTTTATATATCCAAGACCGACATCCTGCAGAGGTTTCAGCTTCTTCACAATCTTCTTTTCTTGCGAACCATTGCTTTCGCCAAAGAATTCTATGGCCTGGTTCACAGTCATCTCCAGAACATCATAAATGTTGGCTCCTTTATATTCCACCTCAAGCAGGTCTTTTCTGAATCTTTTTCCGTGGCATTCCTCACATTCCAGAGTGATATTTGCCATAAATTGCATTTCCACTGTAATCTTTCCTTCGCCTTTACATTCTTCGCATCGTCCGCCTTCCTTGTTGAACGAGAAGAAAGCAGGAGTAAATCCCAATTGCTTTGCCAAAGGCTGCTCGCCGAATAGTTTTCTTATCTCATCATAAGCACCGACATAAGTGACAGGATTTGAGCGGGAACTCTTTCCGATGCTGTTCTGGTTTACAAATTCCACATCTTTTATCAGATGAATATCTCCCGAAATTTCCGAACAGCTCACAGTCAGACGGTTCACGTTGTCGAGTTTCTGGCGGACACCTTCATAGAATATATCTCTTACGAGCGTACTTTTCCCAGAACCGCTCACACCTGTAACTACAGTCATAATGTTGAGCGGGAAGCGGACGTTTACATTTTTGAGATTATTCTTCCAGGCATTCTTTATTTCGATATAATTATTCCACGGGCGATGATATGGCGGCAATTCAATCTTGTCTTCTCCGGTGAGATATTTCACAGTGAAGCTGTCGCTTTTCTTAGGCAATTTGTTTATATCTCCCTGGAAAACAACCTCACCACCAAGGCGGCCGGCTTTCGGTCCGATGTCGATAATATAGTCTGCCGCACGGATTATTTCCTCGTCGTGCTCAACAACCACAACAGTGTTGCCAAGCTCTTTAAGTTGTCTCAGAACTTTTATGAGCAAATCCGTGTCGCGTGAGTGCAAGCCAATGCTAGGCTCGTCCAGTATATACAATGAACCTACAAGGCTGCTGCCTAGCGAAGTAGCAAGACTTATACGCTGGCTTTCACCGCCGGATAAAGTTGCAGACAGGCGGTCCAGAGTGAGATAACTCAAACCAACGTCAACAAGAAATTGAAGTCGGTTATTAATTTCCATAAGCAGACGCTTACCGATTGCCGCGTCAGTTTCGCTAAGCTGAAGATTGTCGAAGAAAACTTTCAGTTCCGAAACCGGCATTTCCACCAGGTCGGCAATAGTTTTTCCTCCAACTTTCACGTATAGAGCCTCTTTCTTCAGCCTTTTCCCTTTACATTCCGGGCAAGTAGCCTTTCCTCTGTATCGTGCAAGCATCACTCTGTATTGCACTTTATAGAGATTTTCCTCCACATGTTTGAAGAAATCATCAATAGAATATATACCCGGAGCGCCGTGCCACAGCAAATCCTTTTCTTTCTCGGTCAGCTCGTTGTACGGACGATGAATAGGGAAGTCGTATTTCTGGCTAGCCGCGATAAATTCCTTGAGCCATTCGCCCATCACTTCTCCTTTCCAGCAAACCACAGCACCCTGATAAACCGAAAGACTTTGGTCCGGAATCACAAGCTGTTCGTCAATTCCAAGGATTTTGCCATATCCTTCGCATTTAGGGCAGGCACCGAGCGGATTGTTGAAATTGAACATCATTTCCGTCGGTTCCTCAAATTTGATTCCGTCGGCCTCGAATTTCATCGAAAACTCTTTGCATACGGTTTCTTCCGGAAGATATAATCTTACACGGCAAGTGTTGCAGCCTTCGAAGAATGCAGTCTCCACAGAATCGGCAAGGCGGCTCAGCAAAGTCTTGTCGTCCGAAATCACAAGTCGGTCTATCATCAGCTCTATATCCTTTTTGAGCAATTCTTCGTCGGCAATAACTTCCGGAATCCTGTATGTTTTGTCGTCAATATACAGTCTGGTATATCCTTTTTTCTGAAGTATTTCCAATTCCTCCTTGCGTGAATGCCCGTTGTTGCAGATTACCGGGGCAAACACAGCGAAGCGTGTGCCCGAAGGATATTCCATCACGGCATTGACAACGTCTTTAGTCTGATGTTTCTTTACCTCGTCGCCCGAAATCGGAGAATAAGTCTTACCGATTCTGGCAAACAACAGTCTGAGATATTCATATATTTCAGTGGAAGTTCCCACAGTTGAGCGCGGATTTCGTGCCGTAACCTTCTGTTCGATGGCAATTGCAGGCGGGATGCCTTTTATATAGTCGCATTCCGGTTTGCTCATTCTTCCCAGGAATTGGCGGGCATAAGCTGAAAGACTTTCGACGTAGCGTCTCTGCCCTTCGGCATAAAGCGTGTCGAATGCAAGTGAAGATTTTCCGCTGCCGGACAATCCTGTTATCACAACCAGCTTGTCGCGCGGGATTTCAACGTCTATATTCTTAAGATTGTTTACTCTCGCTCCTTTTATGAAAATGGAATTATTCTCAGACATAATATTTGTGACCTTTATACTTATGTATGCAAAACTACATAAAAACATGAACCCTGGCAAATCTTTTGTTTTTTGAGCAGAATAGGCTAATTTTGCCAAATTTCCGGAACCAGTGGTTGGATATTCCGATATTTGATTGTCATAGGTTCGGATGGAAAAACTTTTTCATGCGGATGAAAATTTATTTTCTCTTAGATGAAAAACTTTTTTCTTCCCGATGAAAAAAGTTTTTCACGGCGGAGAATTACGTTGAAAATGTAATAGATTGAAATTTAGATATTAAAGGAAACAGGTCTTTGGCTATATAGAAAGGCATTTTTCCTTGAAAACCAAGTTTGAGATGAAGACTAATAAATTGGCCGTCCTTTTATGGGCTTGTTTGGTTTTGCTGGCAGCATCGTGTTCTTCCAGCCGACATATTGAGAGCACGGAAAATGTTTATAAAAGTCCGAAACGAGAGTTCCGTGGAGCTTGGATACAGACTGCTTTCCAAAGTGAATACAGCGAAATGTCTGTTGCCGAGATGCGAAAGAGTTTTATCCGCAAGCTGAATTATTTGCAGCGTTGCGGCATCAATGCCATAATATTCCAGGTTCGTCCGGAAGCCGACGCATTCTATCGCTCAAAGATTGAACCTTGGAGCCGTTTCTATACAGGCGAACAAGGTGTTGCTCCGGAAGGAAATTTCGATGTGATGGCTTTTCTTATCAAGGAATGCCACAAGCGCAATATGGAATTTCACGCATGGCTGAATCCTTACAGGGCAAGCACAGCAGGAAAGACTAAATTTGCCGACAGCCATATTTACTACAAGCATCCGGAATGGTTCGTGACTTACAACAAGCAGATATTGTTTGACCCGGGAATTCCTGATTGCCGCGCATTCATCTGCCGTGTGATTAGGGATATTGTTACTAGATATGACGTTGACGCAATCCATATGGACGACTATTTCTATCCGTATCCGGTTGCCGGAATGTCGTTCCCTGACGAGCACAGTTTCCGAAAATACGGAATTCCGGAAGGATTCACCGAATCGCAGCGTGCAGACTGGCGCCGCGACAATGTGAATAAACTTGTGAGCGAAATCAAACGAACAATTCTTCTGATTAAACCTTGGGTGCGTTTCGGTATAAGTCCGTTTGGTATTTATCGTAACCAGCGAAGCACTCCGGACGGTTCCGGCAGTAAAACCAAAGGATTGCAGAACTATGACGACTTGTATGCCGATGTTCTTCATTGGGTAAAACAGGGATGGATTGACTATAATATGCCTCAGATTTATTGGGAGATAGGTCATCCTGCTGCTGACTATTCAACTCTTGCAAAATGGTGGAACAACAATGCATATGGCGGACATCTGTATTTCGGTCAGGATGTGGCACGCACAATGAAGGCAGAACAGCTCACACGCAAGATGCGTATGGAAAGACGACTTCCAAACGTGGGCGGCAACTGCTTCTGGCCGGCAAATGAAATTCTTTGGGACAATGGCGGAGTTGCCGACAGCCTTAAACGGAATTATCACCGCTATCCGGCTCTTATTCCGGCATATACACATATGCACGACAAAGCTCCTGAGGAAGTGAAGAAACTGAAAACCGAATGGACTGCCGACGGATATATCCTTCACTGGCAGGCAGAGCAGAGCAAGACAAATCCGGAGCTGGCAAACTATTTCGTAGTTTACAGATTCGACAACAAGGAAACAGTTGATTTGAGCAATCCGGCAAAGATTGTGAAAATCACCCGAAACTGCTTTTACAAGCTTCCTTATGACGACGGAAAGGTGAAATACAAATATGTGGTTACGGCTGTGGACCGCTTTCACAACGAAAGTAACGGAAAATCTAAGAAAGTCAAGCTGTAAATTCATTTAAATTCACTAATTTTGCGAGCTAATGAGCCTAATAGGGAAGGGCTTGCGTGAGATTGTTCTCCGGAAAAGCTGAGCCCTTTCGGCTTAATGAAACAGAAATTTAAGAAAAACAGATAAATCAAATGGAATTAGCAAGTAAGTACAATCCCGCAGATGTAGAGGGAAAGTGGTACCAGTATTGGCTGGACAACAAACTATTCAGTTCAAAACCAGACGGCCGTGAACCTTATACAGTCGTTATTCCTCCTCCAAATGTTACAGGTGTGCTTCACATGGGACACATGCTTAACAACACCATTCAGGATATCCTTGTGCGCCGCGCACGTATGAAAGGTAAGAATGCATGCTGGGTTCCTGGAACAGACCACGCATCTATTGCTACAGAAGCAAAGGTCGTAAACCGTTTGGCTCAGCAGGGAATCAAGAAAACAGACTTGACTCGCGAGGAATTCTTGAAACATGCATGGGAATGGACTGACGAACACGGTGGAATCATCCTGAAGCAGCTTCGCAAACTTGGAGCTTCATGCGACTGGGACCGCACAGCTTTCACTATGGACGAAGAACGCAGCGCAAGCGTTATCAAAGTGTTTGTTGACCTTTACAACAAAGGCTTGATTTACCGTGGCGTACGTATGGTGAACTGGGACCCGAAAGCTTTGACTGCTCTTTCTGATGAGGAAGTAATCTACAAGGAAGAACACAGCAAGTTGTTCTATCTTCGCTATAAAGTTGAGGGTGATCCTGAAGGACGTTATGCAGTGGTTGCTACAACTCGTCCGGAAACAATCATGGGTGATACTGCAATGTGTATCAATCCTAACGACCCTAAGAACCAGTGGTTGAAGGGCAAGAAGGTGATAGTTCCTCTTGTTAACCGTGTTATTCCGGTAATCGAGGACGATTATGTAGATATCGAATTCGGTACAGGTTGTTTGAAAGTTACTCCGGCTCACGATGTGAACGACTATATGTTGGGCGAGAAATATAACTTGCCTTCAATTGATATTTTCAACGATAACGGAACTTTGAGCGAAGCAGCAGGTATGTATGTAGGAATGGACCGTTTCGACGTTCGCGAGCAGATTGAAAAAGATCTTGCAGCTGCTGATTTGTTGGAAAAAGTTGAGGCTTATACAAACAAGGTTGGTTTCTCAGAACGTACAAATGTTGCTATCGAACCGAAACTGTCAATGCAGTGGTTCCTCAAGATGCAGCATTTCGCTGACATGGCTTTGCCACCGGTAATGAACGATGAGTTGAAATTTTATCCTCCAAAGTATAAGAATACATACAAGAACTGGTTGGAAAATATCAAAGACTGGTGTATCAGCCGTCAGTTGTGGTGGGGACACCGCATCCCGGCTTACTTCTTGCCTGAAGGAGGTTTCGTAGTTGCCGAAACAGCTGAGGAAGCATTGAAGCTTGCAAAAGAAAAGACTGGCAATGATTCTTTGAAAGTTGAAGATTTGCGTCAGGACGAAGATTGTTTGGATACATGGTTCTCTTCTTGGTTGTGGCCAATTTCATTGTTCGACGGTATCAACAATCCTGGCAACGAAGAATTGAAATATTATTATCCGACAAGCGACTTGGTGACTGGTCCGGATATTATCTTCTTCTGGGTTGCGCGTATGATTATGGCTGGTTACGAATATATGGGTGATATGCCATTCAGAAATGTTTATTTCACTGGTATTGTTCGTGACAAACTCGGACGCAAGATGTCAAAATCATTGGGTAACTCACCTGACCCACTGGATTTGATTGAGAAATATGGTGCTGACGGTGTCCGCATGGGTATGATGTTGTCGGCTCCGGCTGGTAACGATATCTTGTTCGACGACGCATTGTGCGAACAGGGACGTAACTTCAACAACAAGATTTGGAACGCCTTCCGTCTGATTAAAGGCTGGTCTGTATCTGAAGAAGTTGCAACTCCTGCTTCTGCTGAACTTGCAGTTAAGTGGTTCGAATCAAAGATAAATGCTGTTACTGCAGAAGTTGACGACTTGTTCAACAAATATCGTTTGAGCGAAGCTTTGATGGCAATCTATAAATTGTTCTGGGACGAGTTCTCAAGCTGGTATCTGGAAATGATCAAACCGGCGTTCGGACAGCCAATCGATGCCAAGACATATCAGGCAACATTAGGCTTTATGGACAAATTGCTTCACCTGCTTCATCCGTTCATGCCATTTATCACAGAAGAATTGTGGCAGCAGCTTGTTGAACGCAAACCGGGTGAAAGCTTGATGGTTGATCCTATGAAGGAAGATACAACTGTTGATGAAGCTTTGCTTTCTGTTATGGAAGTAGCGAAGGAAGTAATCAGCGGTGTCCGCACAATTCGTTTGCAGAAGGCAATTGCTCAGAAAGAAGCTTTGTCTCTTGAAGTTTTGGGCGAAAGTCCGGTTGCTTCAATGAATGCAGTTATCGAGAAAATGTGTAATCTTTCTTCTATCTCAGTTGTTGAGGCTAAATCAGAAGGTGCAGCAGCATTTATGGTTGGAACAACTGAATATGCAGTTCCTCTTGGCAACCTTATCAATGTTGAAGAAGAATTGGCTAAGCTTGAAGAAGAACTGAAATATCAGCAGGGCTTCCTTGCTTCAGTAATGAAAAAGCTGGGCAACGAAAACTTTGTTAGCAAGGCTCCGGCTAAGGTAATCGAAATGGAACGTAAAAAGCAGGCAGATGCTGAATCAAAGATTAAATCTATTGAGGAAAGTATTGCGGCTTTGAAAAAATAAATTTTATAGTTGACAAGGCTACAGAGACGAGTTGGCAAGATGCGAATTCTTGTCAACTCGTTTTTTTGTTGGCTTATGGTGGATAATGTGGAAATATACAGAATGGATATAATAAGGTTGGGAAGAAGCTTTTTTTAGTTGAAAAGTTCTCAGATAGACGAGAAATATAAGGAGAAATATTGCTTCCTGTGGAATTAAAAATAAAGAAAAAAAAGAGGAGAATCTTTCGACTCTCCTCTTTCCTATCTTAGAGCGGAAGACGGGGCTCAAACCCGCGACCCCCAGCTTGGAAGGCTAGTGCTCTATCAACTGAGCTACTTCCGCAATACTAATTGAAAACTTTGAGAGTGGGCAGTGATGGATTCGAACCACCGAAGGCGTAAGCCAGCTGAGTTACAGTCAGCCCCATTTGGCCACTCTGGTAACTGCCCCTCTTGTTCTCAATTGCGATGCAAAGATAGATATTAATTTTTTAACTTGCAAGAAAAATCTATCATTTTTATTGCAGTAATTGCAGCTTCATCGCCTTTGTTGCCGTATCTTCCACCGGCACGGTCTTCAGACTGTTGCATGTTGTCTGTAGTTAAAAGACCGAAGATGAATGGGATATCATACATAAGATTAAGTTCAGTGATGCCCTGAGTAACACCTGAACAAACATAATCAAAATGAGGAGTATCACCTCTTACGACACATCCCAAAACGATTACAGCGTCCAATTCTTTGCTTTCGGCAAGTTTTTTTGCTCCGAAAGTCAGCTCGAAACTTCCCGGAACTCTCTTTACAATGATATTTTCCGGTTTGACACCATGCTTTTCCAAAGTGTTGCAAGCTCCTTCAAGAAGCTTTTCAGTAATATTTTTATTCCATTCGGCAACGACAATGCCAATATTCATATCCGAAGCGTCCGGAACGCTGTTAAAATCATAATCTGATAAATTCTGATAAGCTGTAGCCATTATTTTGAGTTTTTGAGTTTTCATACTTTTCAACACAGAGACGGAGAGCACAGAAAAAAATCTTCATAAAAATCTATGCTTCTATAAACTATGTGTTGAATTTAATTTCTATTCTAAAATAAAGAAGTTCTGAGAAAAAACAAAGACACAGAAGACACTGAGATTATTTTCTCCGTGAGTTCTGTGTCTTCAGGTTTATATGGAATATAGATTTTATTATTTCACCTGTGCAGATGCACGAGAAATATATTTGTCGATATCAGAAGCTTCAAGTGAATTGTAATATTTTTCCTTGATAGTTGTATATGCCTTAACTGCATCTGAATATTGGTTCAAGCTTTCGTAAGCAATACCAGCTTTCTTCAGATATGCAGGACTTACCACTTCGTTGTTTGCTGATTTTGCAGCTTTCTCGAAATATGAAATACCTTCCTTGGCATTGCCCATATTCACATAGCAGTCACCAATAAGTCCGACAATAGCCGGAGAAATCATGTTGTCGCTTGAGCTGAAAGATTTCAACATATCCATAGCCTTTTCATATTCTCCCATTTTGTAATAGCAGATTCCGGCATAAGCTTTTGCCAAGTTTCCGGCATCTGTGTTTCCATATTGGTCGATGATAGCTGTGAATCCTAAATAATCTGTTCCGTTTCCATTCAAAGCCAAAGCAAATGAATCTCTTGCAAAATACTGTTCTCCTTTGAACAAAGCAGCTTCAGCTTTTTTCTGCTGCGGAATAGCATATCCGTGTTTATATCCCAAAACAGCAGCAACAATCACAGCAACTGCAACAATGGCGAAAATAATCTTTTTGGAATGTGTTTCAATGAACAATTCAGATCTAGATACGAGTTCTTCAACTTCAACTAACTCCTTTTCTGGTTCCTTTCCTTTAGTTGTCATAATTTATTTATAGTTATTATTTTATTAATTTCCTTTTCGTCAAACTGTAAGAGATGCTTGCATATGATGCTTCTTTCTCATACAAAGCGCAAAAGTAGTTTTTTTTGCTGAATAAACGATAAATAGAAGTATATTTTTTACATTTGCAGGCATTAATATCTCTCAAAATGATTCTGAAAAAGCTTTCTGTACTCAATTATAAAAATATCACTCAGGCAGAAGTTGAATTCTCTCCGAAAATGAACTGTTTCTTCGGAAACAACGGAATGGGAAAAACAAACTTCCTGGATGCTATATACTATCTTTCGTTCTGCAAAAGCCATAAAAACACTCCCGATTCCCAGATAATAAAAAACGGCGAAGATTTATGTGTTCTGCAAGGACTATATGATTATGAACTGAGGGATGAAGAAATTTTCTGCGCGATAAGGAACAGACAGAGGAAACAGTTCAAGAGAAACAAGAAAGAATATGACAAGCTGTCGGAACATATCGGCTTATTGCCGCTGGTAATGGTTTCGCCGGCTGACTATGACCTT
Organism: uncultured Parabacteroides sp.; assembly: GCA_949295065.1. Lineage (GTDB taxonomy): Bacteria > Bacteroidota > Bacteroidia > Bacteroidales > Tannerellaceae > Parabacteroides. The sequence continues at coordinate 64,056 of CASFJQ010000006.1, forward strand.
ATTCAAGGTGGCAGTGAAGAAAGACGCAGATTCATCGACCTTATCATTTCGCAGCAAAGCCCGAATTATTTGCATGCGCTTATCAATTATAATAAAGCTTTACAGCAAAGAAACTCGCTGCTGAAAAACGAAAGCACTGATGCTTCGCTCTATGAGGTCCTGGAAATGCAACTTTCAATGTATGGAGAGATTATATATGATATGAGAAAAAAGACGGTGGATAAGTTTCTGCCAGTGTTTAATTCTTATTATCAGAAAATATGCCAGTCTGCCGAAACAGTAAGCCTGAACTATGTTTCTCAATTATCAGAGAATAATCTTGCAGAAAAGCTATGCAACACACGTCAGAGAGATTTGATTCTTGGTTATACATCGTCAGGTATTCACAAAGATGAGCTGGAGATGAATCTTGGTGAATCATTGATAAGAAAAGTCGGTTCGCAAGGGCAGAACAAAACTTTCCTGATTGCTCTGAAACTTGCTCAATTCAGTTTGCTTGCAGAAAGCGGCAAAACAGTACCTGTCCTTCTGCTGGATGATATTTTCGACAAGCTGGATGCAATGAGGGTTGAGCAAATCATCAAGCTCGTAAGTGGCGACTCTTTCGGCCAGATTTTTATCACAGATACTAACAGGAAATATCTGGATGCTATACTTGCAGCGATGGAACATGATTACAGACTGTTCAAGGTTGAACAAGGAAATATTCATCAACTTAACGTCAACGAAAAAATTTAATATCTATGCAAAGAAGAAATACACAATCTATAGGAGAAGTGCTGAGAGATTTCTTTGAAGACAACATTGAAATCTATGAGAAAATAATGAGTATAAGAATAAAAAATGCGTGGACAGATACTTTAGGACCGGTAATAAACCAATATACCACTAATTTATATGTAGAAGATAGAGTTCTTTATGTTTCTCTGTCATCATCGGTGTTAAGAAATGAGCTAATTCTTACAAAAAGCAAACTTATTGCCAGCCTGAACAAACATGCCGGAGCAACAGTTATAAATGATATTGTAATCAGATAAACTTTTTCCGAATTTAGGCTTAATTTGTAAATGTTATTGCATTATTGGCAAATAAAGTAAGTCCCAAACATAATATCTTTGCAGCAAATAAATAAAACTTCTTTTCATAAATATATTCCTATCTCAGTAGAAACCAGATTCTACGCAAATGTAATGTGGTTCATTTCACAAAACCCTAATTATGTAAAATTGGGATAGGTATAGCAGGCAGCAGGATTACTTTTGGTTTTTACCAAAAAGTTCCGGGCTGCCTTGTTTATATAATCAAATTTTCCTGTATAACCGCGCTTATACTTTCATTATGACGCATAATTAAACAATATTATTACAATATAATATAAAAATAAGGGTTAAAAGCTGCGTTTTGTCACAAATAAAACATTCTTAACCAAAACATCGCAATAATAAAGGTTGTAAATATCATAATGATATATATTTGCGACGTGATCACTTATTTGTAACAGCAAAACCGGGTTTATGCTTGCTATTTGATATTATTCAAACATGTTTGAAATCATTTTGAATAAATATGATTTAAAAGAGGAAATATGAAAAGGTTTTACTATTTAAGGCAAATTTTACTGCTTAGTCTTTTATTTGCTCCATTTTGGGCAGAAGCTAAAGATAAAGTTGAAGCGAACGTTGGAGGAAGTATTGTGAGCAGTTATATATGGAGAGGTCAAGACCTTGGTGGCGTAAGCATTCAGCCTCAAGTTTCATTGTCTTATAAAAATTTATATCTAACAGCATGGGGCTCTGTTGGTTTTGAAAAAGAAGACACAAAAGAGTTTGACCTTACATTAGGTTATACATATAAAAACTTCAGTATTTCAGTAACTGACTATTGGTTTTCCGGCGGTGATGGTTATTTCCATTACAAAGGAGAAAATACAAAACACACATTTGAGGCTCAGATAGGCTATGATTTCAAATTTGTAGCTATTAACTGGTACACAAATTTTGCCGGTTATGACGGATTAACACCTCAGGGGAAAAGAGCTTATTCGTCTTTCATAAGTCTTACCGCACCGTTCAGACTCGGAGGATTGGACTGGAAAGCAAACGTTGGAGCAACTCCATGGGGCAACACATTTTATATGAACAGCGAAAAGAAATTTACATTTTCAGAAATAAGCATTGAAGCAGGAAAAACTATTTCAATAAATCAGAAATTCAGTATTCCGATATTTTCCAAAGTGATATGGAATCCTGCAACAGAAGGTGCCTATTTCGTATTCGGGTTGAGTATTTGAAATTAGAATTTGTTTTGTAGAAACTTTAATAAGAATTGTCATGAAAAAAATTGAAGCTATTATCCGTAGGACAAAATTTGAAGATGTCAAAGATGCGTTACTTGAAGCTGACATCGAATGGTTCTCCTATTATGAAGTAAGAGGTGTTGGAAAAACTAGGGAAGGACGTATTTACAGAGGTGTAATATACGACACCAGTTCTATTGAGCGAATACTAATATCAATTGTCGTAAGGGACAAAAATGTTGAAAAGACATTGAATGCTATAATGTCCGCAGCTCAGACCGGAGAAATCGGTGACGGAAGAATTTTCGTAATCCCGGTTGAAGATTCAATAAGAATTAGAACTGGCGAACGCGGAGATATAGCTCTCTACAATGCCGAACATGAGAAATAGCAAACTGTTATATTATGACTTTAACAACTCAGATTATGAAAACATATACATCAAAATGTTTTGCTGGTGTCCGATTTGCGACACTTTTAATAGCATCAACCCTATTACCATTAAAATCAATTGCAGCAGAAGCTGCTACAGATGCTGCTGCTTTATCTGATAAAGTTTCAGAACTAAGTACAGGTATAAATACAGTATGGATGCTTTTGGCAGCAATGTTGGTATTTTTCATGCAGCCGGGATTTGCTCTTGTCGAAGCAGGATTTACCAGAACCAAAAATACGGCAAATATTCTGATGAAGAATCTTGTTGACTTTATTTTCGGTTCGTTGTTATTCTGGTGCATAGGTTTTGAACTTATGTTTGGCGAAGGAAGTTTCGTCGGAATACCACATTTTTTCAGCCTAGAGGAAATGGGCAAACTTATCAACAACGGACTGCCAATCGAAGGCTTCCTTATTTTCCAAACAGTTTTCTGCGCTACAGCTGCAACTATTGTTTCAGGAGCCATGGCTGAAAGAACTAAATTTTCAATCTATCTTTTATATACTGTTGCCATAAGCGTACTGATTTATCCAATTTCAGGCCACTGGACTTGGGGTGGAGGCTGGCTTATGAACAGCGATTCAGATTCTTTTATGATGGGAATGTTCGGAACAACTTTCCATGATTTTGCAGGTTCAACAGTTGTTCACTCTGTTGGAGGATGGATTGCCTTGATTGGTGCATTTATTCTTGGCCCGCGTATCGGGAAATATGGTAAAGACGGCAAGTCAAAAGCTATTCCCGGACACAGTCTTACTTTAGCTTGTCTCGGTGTGTTTATTCTATGGTTCGGTTGGTTCGGCTTCAATCCTGGTTCACAGCTTGCCGCAGCAGGAAGTTCCGACCAGACTGCCATTTCACATGTATTCCTTACAACAAACCTGTCTGCTTGTGCCGGTGGTTTCATGTCTTTGATTGTCAGCTGGATTAAATTCGGAAAGCCATCATTGTCACTGACACTGAATGGCGTACTTGCCGGTTTGGTTGGCGTAACTGCCGGTTGCGACCTTGTTTCTCCAGCAGGTTCAATAATAATAGGTGCAATTTGTGGTACTGTTATGGTTTTTGCAGTCGAGTTCATTGACCAGAAATTGAAAATAGATGATCCTGTCGGCGCATCATCAGTTCATGGTGTCTGTGGTAGCTTAGGCACAATACTGACCGGTCTGTTTGCAACGGAAGAAGGATTGCTTTATGGAGGAGGTTTCGGATTCCTTGGAGCACAGATTTTCGGAGTTATAATTGTCGGTCTTTGGGCAACATTTATGGGATTCGTAATATTCAAAGGCCTGGATATGCTATTTGGTCTGAGAGTAAACAAAAGAATTGAAGAAGAAGGTTTGGATGTTTACGAACACGGTGAATCAGCATATAATAGCTAAAAAGAAATATTATTGTTCATTGGCATAACTTACAGGCATAATCGTTATTATATTAGTTGGATTTACAGTTCCGGTCCTTGAATGAATTAGGATTGGAACTGTATTTTATTATCTGTCAAAATGTCAATGCATAATAGTTTTGCAGATTTTTGACATTCTGTCAAATCAACTCTCTGAGAATTGATTTTTTCGGATGAAAGTACAGACATGCAGAATTTATCGCAAGGAGAAAGAGTTAAGCTTTTTCAACTTGTCACTTTTATGCGCAAATTAACATTTTACTGTCAGAGTTTTTCTATTATATACGGATGGAAAATCAAGGTAAGTAAGAAACAAAAACACAAAACCAATCAAAATGCCAATTACAAAAGGATAGGGAAAATGTGCAGAAAAAAAGAGAAAAACTGTGTTTTTGTTCGTTTTAGAAGCTCATTCCATGCGTGACAGCATCTTCTTTCTCTCTTTTCCCGGTTTATATATAGACATATTTGGATATATTTACTTAAGTAACGGTATTTACTGTAATATATAAATAGAAATGGGGCCGTAAATAAGTAAATTTTCTTCCGATAAGAATTTAGTACAAACTCTTTATTGGCTAATTTTTATATTAAAAACGCTCTGAATTGCAAAAGGAGATGTTAGCAAAAACGACGGTTTAAATGAATAATGTCAAAAAAACATTGAATTATTTATCATTATGCGTACGCTTCATTTCCTTTTTTTCCTGATAATTAAAATATAGAAGACCTGCAATTGCTATTATCACAAGAACTGAACTACTAATAATTGTCAACATATTAAACTCCTTCCTTTTTTTTCTCGCACAAGCAATAAGCCTATAACGAGGATTAACACTACAACGAACATTAACAACAGATAATAATACCAAGTTTTACCCATATCGGCAATTATTGAAGATAATATCGCTGCCGTCATTAAATATTTGGCAATATCCATAAGCCATTTTCCTAATTCTTTTTTCATAATTGGTTTTGTTTGATTTCTACAAATGTAAAAATATATCATATATATACAAAATATAAGATAGAAACTTTTAGAAGAGAGTTATAAGAACAAAAGCCGGGTGAAACAATCCACCCGGCTTTATTCATATCAGAATATATTGTTAACGAATTATTCGCCCAACAAAATTTCCATAATCTGGCAAGCAGCTTTAGAAACTGAAGTACCAGGACCAAAGATAGCAGCAACACCAGCTTTATACAAGAAGTCATAATCCTGTGCCGGAATTACACCACCAGCGATAACGATGATATCTTCACGGCCAAGTTTCTTCAATTCTTCGATTACCTGAGGAACCAAAGTCTTGTGACCTGCAGCCAAAGAAGAAACACCCATTACGTGAACGTCGTTTTCTACAGCCTGACGAGCAGCTTCTGCCGGAGTCTGGAACAATGGTCCCATATCTACGTCGAAACCACAGTCTGCATAACCTGTAGCAACAACTTTTGCACCACGGTCGTGACCGTCCTGACCCATCTTAGCGATCATGATACGAGGCTGACGACCTTCTTTCTTAGCAAACTCAGCTGTAAGCTCGCAAGCACGCTGGAAGTCTGCGTCTGTTTTAGTTTCTGATGAGTACACGCCTGAAATAGTTCTAATGATTGCTTTATAACGACCAACAACTGCTTCGCAAGCATCAGAGATTTCACCCAAAGATGCACGCAAACCTGCTGCTTTAACAGCCAAGTCAAGCAAGTTGCCTTTACCAGTCTTAACACATTCAGTAATTGCAGCCAAAGCTTCCTGAACTGCTGCTTCGTCACGGTTAGCACGCAACTCTTTCAACAATTCAATCTGTTCGTTACGAACTGCTGTGTTATCGATTTCAAGGATATCGATTGGATCTTCTTTTGGCAAACGATATTTGTTAACACCAACGATAGTCTGAACACCAGAGTCGATACGAGCCTGAGTACGTGCAGCAGCTTCTTCGATACGCATCTTAGGAAGACCTGTTTCGATAGCTTTAGCCATACCACCCATGCTTTCGATTTCCTGGATCAAAGCCCAACCTTTGTGAACCAATTCGTTTGTCAAAGATTCTACATAGTAAGAACCGCCCCATGGGTCGATCTGTTTGCAGACCTTAGTTTCTTCCTGGATGTAGATCTGAGTGTTACGAGCAATACGAGCAGAGAAGTCTGTTGGCAACGCGATAGCTTCGTCCAATGCGTTAGTGTGCAATGACTGAGTGTGACCCAAAGCAGCAGCCATAGCTTCGATACAAGTACGGCCAACGTTGTTGAATGGGTCCTGTTCTGTCAAAGACCAACCTGAAGTCTGTGAGTGAGTACGCAATGCCAATGATTTAGGATTCTTAGCGCCGAAGCTCTTAACAATCTTAGCCCACAACATACGAGCAGCACGCATCTTGGCAATTTCCATGAAGTGGTTCATACCGATTGCCCAGAAGAATGACAAACGTGGAGCAAATGCGTCGATGTCGATACCTGCGTTAACACCAGCGCGAAGATATTCCAAACCGTCGCACAATGTGTAAGCCATTTCGATATCAGCTGTTGCACCAGCTTCCTGCATGTGGTAACCTGAGATAGAGATTGAGTTGAACTTAGGCATCTTCTGTGATGTATATTCGAAGATGTCAGCGATAATACGCATTGAGAATTCAGGTGGGTAGATATATGTGTTACGCACCATGAACTCTTTCAAGATATCGTTCTGGATTGTACCAGCCATTTCTTCCAATTTAGCACCCTGTTCCAAACCAGCGTTGATGTAGAATGCCATAACAGGAAGAACGGCACCGTTCATTGTCATAGAAACAGACATCTTGTTCAATGGAATACCGTCGAACAAAACTTTCATGTTTTCCAATGAACATATAGAAACACCGGCTTTACCAACGTCACCAACAACACGTTCGTTGTCAGCATCGTAACCACGGTGTGTAGCCAAGTCGAATGCTACAGACAAACCTTTCTGACCAGAAGCCAAGTTACGGCGATAGAATGCGTTAGATTCTTCAGCTGTTGAGAAACCGGCATACTGACGGATTGTCCAAGGACGCAATGGATACATTGCGCTATACGGACCACGCAAATATGGAGGCAGACCTGAAACGAAGTTCAAGTGTTCCATGCCTTCCAAGTCTTCTTTTGTATAAACCGGCTTCACTTCGATGTGCTCCGGAGTTTTCCAATTGGCTTCGATGCCATTGGCTTTAGCCCATTCAGCTGCGTTAGTTGCAGCAAAACCGGCGTTTTTAATATCTATATCTTTAAAATTTGGTCTCATATTTTGATACTTTTTTTCAACACAGAGTTCACAGAGACACAGAGTTTATATTTTTCACTCTATAAATCCGTTTATCTTTCGTTTGATTCCTTTCGTTAATACAGAAACGTTGAAATTTATCAACAATCCCAACTTCTCATTTGCCAATCTCAAGTAAGTCAAAAGTTGAACCTCATGAATTGGCAACAACTGATCTATTGATTTCAATTCCACTATAATATGATTTTCAACCAACAAATCCACACGAAAACTTTTATCTACGACTTCTCCCTTATAAATTACAGGTAATTCTACTTGGCTTTGTACCCGAAGACCACGTTTCACCAGTTCCTTAACCATACAAGCCTCATAAACAGATTCCAATAATCCAGGACCCAATTCTCTGTGAACTTCAATAGCTGCACCTATAATTGACTCACTGATATTATTGTACCACTCTTTATTCATAATATGATGATTAACTCTGTGTCTCCGTGTCCTCTGTGTTCAATAAACCGATTGATTATATTCCAAGTTTAGCATTGAATCCCTTTAATGTTTCCAATACATTGCTCTTGACATTGATGAACTGATCAATACCCTGAGCTTTCAAGTCTTCCATGCAAGCAGGAGCACCAGCTACTACGAACTGAGCGCGGCCAGCCAAAGCCTTGAATGCAGCAGGAGCCAATTCAGCATATTCATCATCGCTTGAGCACAAAACTACGATGTCAGCACCTGCGTTTACAGCTGCTTCAACACCAGCTTCAACTGTATCGAAGCCCAAGTTATCGATAGTCTTGTAGCCTGCACAAGCAAAGAAGTTGCAAGAGAACTGAGAACGAGCCAAACGCATTGCCAAGTTACCGATAGTCAACATGAATGCTTTAGGAGTCTTACCGCTCTTTTCTGTTGCCAAACGCAAAGCTTCAAAGTCAGAACCACCACGAGAGAAGTCAAGTTTAGTTACACCTTCGCAACCACAATCATTGTGAGCAGCACCGGCGCAGCAGCAAGCACCTTCTTCTTTCTTAATCTTTTCAGCAGCAACTTCTGTGAAGTTAGGGAACTGGTTAGTACCAAGCAATGTTTCACGACGAGTTGCAACTGCTTTATGACGTTCAACGTTTGAAGCGTTAACAGCAGCCTGGATTTCACCAGCATTAGCCAATGCACCGAAGCCACCTTTTTCTTCTGTTTCAAGGAACAATTTCCAAGCAACATCAGCAATTGAGTTAGTGAACACTTCAACTGTGTATGAACCTGCAGCAGGGTCAACAACTTTGTCGAAATGACATTCTTCCTTCAATAACAACTGCTGGTTACGAGCGATACGTTCAGCAAATTCATCCGGAGTTTCGAATGTTTCGTTATATGGACGAACTGTGATTGAATCAACACCTGCAATTGCAGCAGACATTGCTTCAGTCTGAGAACGAAGCAAGTTAACGTGTGCATCATAAACAGTCATGTTCCACTGTGAAGTCTGAGCATGAACAGCCATTTTGCAAGCACAGTCACAAGCAGGTTTATAAGCAGCAACGATTTCAGCCCACAACCAACGAGCAGCACGGAACTTAGCGATTTCCATGAAGTAGTTAGAGCTGATACCGAAGTTGAATTTAATAGCTTTAGCGACTTCATCAACAGAGAAACCAGCGTCTGTCAATTTAGCCAACAATTCATTACCCCAAGCCAATGCATAACCCAATTCCTGAGCGATATAAGCACCGGCATTGTTCAATTCAAATGCATTAACGGCCAAAACTTTGTATTTAGGAAGAGCTTTACCTGCTTTGAGCACAGCAGATGCAGTTTCAACCCAATTTTCATTCTTGTGGCCTTTGATTAATGGCTTTTTGAATGGGTCGTAGTTTACAGAACCAACGCATTTAGAAGCATCAACGCCTTTTGAAGCGAAATATTCTGCCAAAATGCCGATCAATTTTTCAGCCTTGCACAAGCAAGTGTTGAAGTTCAACTCAACACATTCCGGACAGATGCCTTCCAACAATGCAGCGATGTTTTCAGCAGTTACATCGTCGCCCTTAATGATGAAACCTAAAGAAGTTACACCTTTGTTAAGAACGTCCAATGCTTTTTCGTTAGCAGCTTTTACACAAGAAACTTCAATGTTCTGGCGAACATACCAATTGTTGTCTTTTTTTGTACCTCTAACAAATGGGAATTCACCAGGAAGAGATGTTGTTGTGTTCAAACCTTCCAAATCTTCCAAACGATAGAAAGGATTTGCATTAAATCCTTCTCCTGTTTTCCAAACAAGCTTTTTCTCAAACGGAACGCCTTTAAGGTCGGCCGTAATCTTCGCAACCCATTCTTCTGTTGAGACCGGGGCGAATTCAGAGAAAAGTTTTTCTTTTTGTTCTGCCATAATAATAGTTATTTATAATACTGGTATTAGTAATTATTTTTATTATTTCAAATTTCGAAAGTAAATCAGCAAGTAGTTAACAAGTTTTGCTTTGCCAGCAAACAAGAAGTATTAATCTAAAGACCTCCAAACTTCTTGACTACTTAAAGCAAGTTTAACTTTACGGAACTCGAGTTTATTCTTATTACTGTGGCAAAGGTAAAATAAATAATTTTCTGGCAAAAATATTTGGTTAATTAAAATAATCACTATATTTGCAACGTCTTAAGAAAAACAGACTTTCTATACAAATTATGACTTGGCGCTTTCGTCTAGTGGCCTAGGACGCCGCCCTCTCACGGCGGAAACTCGGGTTCGAGTCCCGGACGCGCTACAAGTAAAAAAGCTTCTGATACTTGATATCAGAAGCTTTTTTGTTATACATACAAGTTTTGTATCTGTGAGGCAATAATACAGTTTATGATTTATACATTCTGTCCTTTGTTTTTATCCCCTTTTACCATAAATTTACCCGACAAAAAACAACGTACATATGGCACATACACATGAACATCATCATAGGAACTACACATTAAACCGTGTATTTATTTTCTGTATATTGCTGAACAGCATCTATGTTGTTACAGAAGCTACTGTAGGTATTTTATATGATTCGTTGGGATTGCTCTCCGATGCAGGACACAACTTAAGCGACGTGTTCAGTCTGTTACTTGCCCTGATTGCAATCCGAATGTCAGGATTAAAGGCCAACAAACATTTTACTTATGGTTATAAGAAAAGCACAATACTTGTTTCTCTACTTAATGCGATAATCCTTCTTGTAGCAGTTGGAGCAATTATGTTGGAATGTTTCTATAAGCTAAAGAATCCGTCTGTAATTTCGGGTGAAGCAATAAGCTGGACGGCCGGAATCGGCATTCTGATTAATGGACTTACGGCATGGCTTTTGAATCGCGACAACAAACACGACCTTAACGTAAGAGGCGCATATCTTCATATGCTAATGGACACTTTGGTTTCTATCGGAGTTGTGGTTTCGGGAATCATAATAGCTTATACACATTTATATATTATAGATGCTATTATAAGTTTGTTCATCGTAGTGATAATATTCATTTCCACATTCAAATTACTGAAAGAAAGCCTTTATCTTTCGCTTGATGCTGTTCCTTCATCTGTTTCAATAAAAGAAATAGAAAGCGGATTAAGCGATATTGAAGAAGTTGAAAGCTGGCATCATCTGCATATATGGGCAATAAGCACTACAGAAAATGCAGCAACTCTGCATATTGTATTGAATAATCTTTCGGATTATGAAACAGGAAAACAAAAGGTAAAACTACTGTTTGCAGATAAAGGAGTAAGACACTGCACAGTGGAATGTGAACTTCCTGACGTGGACTGTAAAGACAAAATACATCTTTGAGCCGAAAACGGGACTCGAACCCGTGACCCACGCATTACGAATGCGTTGCTCTACCAACTGAGCCATTTCGGCAAACCAATTTTTATTTTATAACAAAGCAAAATTATTAATTTTATTCAACATCGGAAAGTAATTTTGCAAGAAATTCGTCCAATTCTGCATCCAAATCTTTAAGCAGCGGGTCGTCCAAAAGAAGTGTGTCGTCGTCAATAAACAAAAGTTCCTCAAGCACAAGAAAATCTTCATTTGTAAGACTTACAGAGAAAGGCTTAATAAAGTTCAGACTGTCAAAAATATTTTTCGTTGCAAGAATAGAAAATACCGCCCGCAAAATAGGTGTGACTTTCTTCTGGAAATCCTCTTCTCCGTCCGGACTGTTCACCCAGTCAAATATGATTGTTTTTTCCAAAAGGCGTTCCTCATCATCAAAAAGCAGAACTTCACCGCTTTCTGAATCCACCTGAACAAACAAATCACTGAACATTTTCTGTTCTTTTCCGTTTGTTATCTTATTCAGAGCCGAAGTAAAGAACGACTCTAATACAGGCTGTACATTTGCTTTATTCTCACTCATATTTATTATGCTTTAATCAATGTCAAAAGTAATAAAAAAACATACAAATTATTCACCTATTTGAATATTTAGTTTCTTGTCAGCCAAAATACGTTCCTCAAGAACCTTGACATATGCTTTCAGAAGCACTGTGTTTTCTCCTTCATCTCCTTCTGACTCTGCAAAAAACGAAGCGGATTTCTTTGCCCAGGCAAGCGCGTCATCAAAGCGGCTCTGCATTTCGCAAGCCAGTGCAATGTTTGAACAAGCCTTTGCTTTTGCGGATTTATTTGAAGTGGATTTTTCTATAAGCTGCCATTTCTCTTCTGCCAAATCCCATTTTCCGGCAGATGCAAATGCCGAAGCTTCTTTCCATCTCGCTCCTGTGTTGTGATAATACCAGCGTCCGCTTTCCGACCAGTGAGGGATGAAATGCTCTGACATTGTCGAAGCAATATAAGATGCAGCTACACGCAAAGCCTGGTCTGGAAGTGGCAGTAAATTATTCAACATCCGCACATCCGGAGCATATTCTTCCCACATAACGGAATCCTGCAACACAACGGAAGCCATCGGCCTTTCCTTCTCCGGCAGATACGTGCGCAACACTCCTGTCATATTAACCTTCACAGTCCCGTGCTCCATTCCAATCCTCAAATCAGTTTCTATATTCTTTTCCATGACGAAAAGAATCTTTTCCAAGGATATTATGGCATCGGTTCCATTCTGCTCGCAAAGCTGTTTTACTTCCGAAGGCAACAGTTTCCTTTCCCTCAAATATATGCTGTCGAGTCGGTAAGGCTCATCAAGCAATCTCACATCTTTGAAATAAGAAGCATTTGCAATTGTTGTTCCCAGTGAACGGCAAAACTCTATCAATGCGCTGTCGGCTTCAGCACGGCAAGTGTCTTGCGATTTCCCGTGCAGCATGTAAGTGTAGCCAACGTCGGCAGGTTGCGCTACGGCATTATTCACCATCAACACAGTCTCAACTCCTCTGGGATAAGTTATATCTGCAGGATTGTATGTCTCGACATTAAACTGGCGCATCGAGCTGCAAGCCGAACAGACTGCTCCCAGAAGCAAAAAACAAATACTTCTTATTTCCATATTCACAATATTATATTATATCGCAGACCGCCTTGAAATATCCGATTGACTCAGCTATTCCGAGGAACGGGTCTTTCATATCCTTTTCATATTCCAGGCTGCAAACTCCTGTATAGTTCACTTCGCGCATGACTTTGATAAGAGCCGGGAAATCTATTTTTCCACGACCTATCTCGATTCCTTTTCCTGCTTTCGAAGCATCGGTAACATCTTTGATGTGCACGTCGAAAACACGTGTGTGATATTTCCTGAAATCGGCAACAGGGTCGCATCCGTTTCGCAAATCATGACCGACATCCAGGCACATTCCGATGCGCGGGTCCAAATCCTTGGTGTGTTCCCAAACGTCTGTCGCATCCGGATATGTCTCTATGTCCGGTCCGTGAAGGTGAATGGCATAATTGAAATCATATTCTTTCACCTTTTTATCCACATAAGGCAATAAATCATAGTTCGGCACACCCACAATTGTCTTTACACCAACTCTTTTCGCATATTCGAAAGCGCGGTCTATTTCTGCTTCGGACTTCATGTATATCGGACCGACAGCATAACCCGTAACGTCGTATGACGCACATTTTTCATGAAAAGCCTTAATCTGCTCGTCAGAGCTGTCTAATGGCAGATGGAAATCCTTTATACATAAATAATGTATATCCAGACGCTTCAATGTTTTTAGCGTCGTTTCCAAATCGAAATTGACAAATGTAAAACCTGCCATTCCCAATTTGAAAGGATTCACTGCCTTGGGCTTCTTTGCCACAGCAGGATCGGCTTCCGTTGCTTTGGAGATTTGCAATCCACCAATTGCCAATGCTCCCAGCAGACTTTGTTTAAAAAAAGTTCTTCTTGATTTTTCCATTGCACTTAGATTTTATATTTACTGCATCCCAAAGATAACAATTTATGAATACAGATTTATAATATACTTCAATTTTCACAAATTGCCCAACTTGAAAGTTGACAAGGGCAAATACCTGTTACTTCGCTTTCGATTATCTGATTAACCCTTGTCAACTTGTCTCCTTGTTTATGAATTTACATTCTTTCCGGAACTTCAATTCCAAGCAATCCCATTGCTTCCTTCACTATCTTAGCCACATTAGCCGACAGAACAAGGCGGAACATCTTCATATCTTCGTTCTCTTCACGAAGGATTGAGAAATCGTGATAGAACTGGTTGTATTCTTTCACCAAATCATAAGCATAGTTTGCTATGCATGCAGGGCTATATGTATCGCCAGCCTCTTTAACCACAGAAGCAAAGTTTGCTATCATCTGAATCAAACCTTCTTCTTTTTCAGAGATTGTGATATTGCCGTTCAAAGATTCCGGCAAAACGATACCCTGTTCTGCAGCCTTACGAAGCACAGACTTGATACGTGCATAAGTATATTGGATGAAAGGACCGGTGTTTCCGTTGAAATCGATAGATTCTTTCGGGTTGAAAGTCATATTCTTGCGTGGGTCAACTTTCAGGATGAAATATTTCAACGCTCCCAAACCTGCGATGCGTGCGATATTTTCAGCCTCTTCAGCAGACAAATCATTAAGTTTGCCTGATTCCTGAGAAATTTCGCGTGCAGTATTTATCATTTCTTCCATCAAATCATCGGCATCAACAACTGTACCTTCGCGGCTCTTCATCTTACCTTCAGGAAGTTCCACCATACCGTAAGAGAAATGAACCAAACCTTTTCCAAACTCGAAGCCAAGTCTGTCAAGCAGGATTGAAAGAACCTGGAAGTGATAATTCTGCTCGTTACCTACAACATATATCATCTTGTTGATAGGATAATCATCGAAACGCAGTTTTGCTGTACCGATATCTTGAGTCATGTAAACAGAAGTACCGTCGGCACGAAGCAGCAACTTTTCGTCAAGTCCGTCGCCTGTAAGGTCAGCCCACACTGAACCGTCTTCGCGGCGATAGAAAATACCTTTGTCAAGACCTTCAAGCACTTTGTCGCGTCCTTCCAGATAAGTTTCAGATTCATAATAAATTTTGTCGAAACCAACGCCCATCATCTTGTAAGTTTCGTCGAATCCGGCATAAACCCAACTGTTCATCATTTTCCAAAGAGAGCGGATTTCCTCGTCGCCGGCTTCCCATTTGCGAAGCATTTCTCTTGCTTCCTGCATCAATGGTGAAGCAGCTTCAGCTTCTTCCTTAGTCATGCCTTTAGCTTCAAGGGCAGCAGTCTCTTCTTTCAGTTTGTTGCTGAACAGCACATAGAAGTCACCGATAAGATGGTCACCCTTCTTTCCTGTTGATTCAGGAGTTGCTCCGTTACCCCATTTCTTCCATGCAAGCATAGATTTGCAGATATGGATACCACGGTCGTTGACGATGTTAGTCTTCACCACCTTGTTTCCGTTTGCCGCCATTATAAGAGACAAGCTGTAACCCAAAAGATTGTTACGCACATGTCCCAGGTGAAGCGGTTTGTTAGTGTTCGGTGATGAATATTCAATCATCACAAGAGGAGAATTTTCGTTGGCATTCACAATGCCATAGTGCTCCTGAGAGTTGATGTCGTTCAAAAGCTCAATCCAGCAACCGCAGGCAACCGTAAGGTTCAGGAATCCTTTGATTACATTGAATTCGGCAACAGCCGGTTCGTTTTTCACCAGATATTCGCCGATTTCCTGAGCTGTCTGCTCCGGAGATTTTTTCGACATTCTCAAGAATGGGAACACAACCAGAGTGAGATGTCCCTTGAATTCTTTCTTAGTCTTTTGCAACTGAACCTGTGCTTCGTTCACTTCCGCACCATACAGTTCCTTTATAGCCGTAATTACGGAGTTGGATATTTGCTTTTCAATAATCATATATTTTGAGTTTTTGAGTTTTTGAGTTAATAAGTTTTTTAGTTTGTTGAAAAAACTCTGTGTCTTTGTGTCTCTGTGTTTTCCCCTGCAAAGTTACGTTTTTATCTCAACATATTCAATAGCAGAGCTTCGCCGGAAAAATAAAGGCGCAGGGATAATAATTCCCTACGCCTTTGATATAGAACATTTTTAAAACTATTAGCCTGATTAGTTGACTTTTTCGTTAAGTTCGCTTCCCGGTTTGAATTTCACAACTTTGCGAGCCGGAATTTCAATAGTTTCTTTTGTTTTAGGATTGATACCTTTGCGAGCTGCTTTCTCAGATACGGAGAAAGTACCAAAACCTAGAAGCGCGATTTTTCCGCCTTCTTTCATTTCGTTAGATACTGTTTCAACAAAAGCATCAATAGCTTTTTTTGCATCAGCTTTGCTCAAGCCTGCTTTTTCAGCAACGGCGTTGATGAAATCTGTCTTGTTCATAGAAAAATTATTTTAAGTTTTTGAGTTGACAAGTTGACAAGTTGACGAGTTAACAAGGAATTTTCAATTCTCAATTTTCAATTTTCAATTAAAAAAAAACTCCTTTCCTCCTCAATCTATCTCCTGCCCAAAAGTACTTTTTATTTGCTTGTAAACAAAAGAAATAGAGTCTTTTTTTGTCCGAAGTTGTTTTTTTCTCCATTTTTTATGTTTTTGAGTCTTTTATCGTTACTGCTTGGCGTATAAAACGTCTTGCAACTTCCACTTTTTTATATACCTTTGTCTGAATAAGAGAAAGAATTGAAAGTTTGAAAAACAGAAAAATCGTTTTATAGAATTATGATGAATCAGAATGGCGGAGGATTTTTGGATCAAATCCCGGTTGTAACAAAAAATCTTATAATTATAAATTCCCTTTTTTGGGTGGCAAGCCTTGCCCTTCCTCGTGTGGGAATCGACCTCACAGCCCTTTTAGGCCTTCACTTTCCTTTGGCTCCGGATTTCAATATCATACAGCTTGTATCATATATGTTTATGCATGCCGGATTCTCGCATATATTCTTCAACATGTTTGCAGTTTATATGTTCGGCCGTGTTCTTGAGAATGTGTGGGGACCGAAACGTTTCCTTATATTTTATATGGTAACGGGCATTGGTGCCGGAATAATCCAGGAACTTACATGGCTTTACGATTTCCGTGATGTGATATCCGCACCTCAGGAAATGATAAACATCGGCGGAGGCAGAATACTCACAAAGCCGGAATTCTATGACCTCTTTGTCACAGTCGGAGCTTCCGGAGCAGTGTTCGGCATATTGCTTGCGTTCGGTATGCTTTTCCCAAACGTACCATTATATCTTATGTTTATACCGATACCTATTAAGGCAAAATATTTTGTGATATTCTACGGTCTTGCCGAACTGACTATGGGCGTGGCAAATTTCAGCGGCGACAGTGTTGCCCATTTCGCGCACCTCGGAGGTATGCTTTTCGGATACGTACTTATAAAATATTGGAAAAACAAGGATTTCAAAAATGGAAGATATTTTTACTAACATACGCAACACATTCCGTCAGGGCTCCATTCTCACCCGCCTGATATGGCTGAATGTTGCCGTGTTTCTGCTGATACGGGTGATAGGAATATTCTGCACCCTGTTCAACACCAATATAGATTTCATCCTGCAGTATCTGGAGTTTCCGGCATCGCCGGCAGTCTTCATAACACGTCCGTGGACAATATTCACATATATGTTCATACATTATGATGTGTTGCACATCCTGTTCAATATGCTTTGGCTCTATTGGTTCGGCAAAATGTTTCTGGACTATATGAACGAGCGTCAGCTGCTGGGAGTATATCTTTTCGGAGGAATTGCCGGAGCCTTGCTCTTCATGGTGGCATACAATGTTTTTCCATATTTCCGCAATGTGGTAGATTTCAGCTCGCTGCTCGGAGCTTCAGCATCGGTCATGGCAATAGTATTTTCGATAGCCCTGATATGGAAAAACGGATTTGTGGACCTTCTTTTTATCGGCCGTGTCCGTCTGCTCTATCTGGCTTTGTTTTCGCTGTTTCTCGATATGCTTTCCGTAACTTCACAGAATGCCGGCGGGCATTGGGCGCATATCGGAGGCGCATTGTTCGGAGTGCTGTTTGCCCTTAGTTACAACAATTCGGGCCGTGACCTTACGCGTCCGTTGAACAAAATGCTCGACGTGCTCGTAAACATAGGCAAACGCCGCCGCCCGCGAATGCATGTTTCCTACAAGCGGGAATCGGACTACGAATACAACGCACGCAAAAACAGCGAACAGGCAGATTTGGACGCAATACTCGACAAACTGAAACGCTCCGGATATCAAAGTCTTTCGTCCGACGAGAAAAAACAGCTGTTCGACGCAAGTAAAAAATAAATTGAGGAGGATAGATAATTATGAAGTTCCTTAGGTGGTTGCTACATTCATTCGTGCTGACGGCAAACGTGATTTGCGCTTTGCTTTTTGTTGCCTCGGCATACTCGGATTGTGTGTCGCCGGCAAAGTTTCTGCCGTTCGCCTATATGGG
This sequence comes from uncultured Parabacteroides sp., assembly GCA_949295065.1. Classification (GTDB taxonomy): domain Bacteria; phylum Bacteroidota; class Bacteroidia; order Bacteroidales; family Tannerellaceae; genus Parabacteroides. The sequence continues at coordinate 82,296 of CASFJQ010000006.1, forward strand.
ACTTCTTTTTCCGTTTTTTGCCCTCGCCACCCTGTGCTTTATGTTTTATTGGCTGTTTTTCGGTAAGAAAAAATACATACTGGTCAGCCTCTCGGCACTGATTCTTTGCTGGCATGCAGTTTCAAACTATTTGCCGCTTAATGCGCCCCAAAAAGATATCCCCAAGGAAAACACAATAAAAGTGTTGAGCTATAATATAATGAGTTTCGCATACAAAAAGCATACTTCAGAAGAGGCAAATCCCATTATATCATATCTGGCAAATTCCGGAGCTGATATTATCTGCCTTCAGGAATATGTGGAGTTCACCCAGCGCGATTATCCTTCACGTTCAAAAATATTCAAGGCACTTAAAGCCTATCCCTACCGTTCGATATTCAAAAGCGGTGAAAAAACGGGAATTGCCGTTTTCTCGAAATATCCTATTTCCAAGAGCCGTCAGATTTCATATAAAAGCAACACCAACCGTTCATCCATTCACCAGGTGAACGTGAAAGGCAAGAAAATTACCCTCATAAACAATCATCTCGAATCGTTCAAGCTCACCACCGAGGACCGTTCAAGATATAAGGACTTTATGAAATCGATGGATTCCAAACATTTCAACGACCTGAAGGGAACAATCCTTCAGAAGCTCGGCCCCGCATTTGTAATCCGTTCACGCCAGGCAGAAAAAATCGCTAAGGAAATTGAAAATGCACAAACCGACTATGTCGTTGTTTGTGGAGATTTCAACGACACTCCTGTGTCTTACACTCACCGCACAATCCTTGGTAATCTGAAAGATTCATTTGTGGAATCGGGCAGGGGATTGGGCATTTCTTACAACGAAAATATGTTCTGGTTCCGCATCGACAATATATTTCATTCCCCTAATATGAAATCATATAATTGCACTGTTGAAAAAATAAAATATTCCGACCATTATCCTATTTGGACTTATTTGGAGTTTGTGGAATAGGATGAAAGCCTTGATGACTAATCCGTCGGAAAGGATTTATTCTATAGTTATTAATTCTTTCTTAAAACCATCTTCCTGTTCCCGCCACCCCTTTTCAAAGACAAATGCAAGAAACGTTTCTTCTTATAAACAATAGCCTGGTCAAACTCCAAACCTGAGTCAAGAAGAACTTGAAGCAAAAATTCAGGACCATCCGTACAATAACAGTCCGCAGCTTCACCTTTAGTGTGCTGGCTCGTCGGAACACCACCAACAAGGCGGTTAAGTTCTTCGCAACGATAACCACTTGTGACATGAATTGGCTTCCCAAGCATATCACGTAAAGGTTGCAAAAGATTTTTACAAAGATTTTTGAGGTTTTCCAAACTTTTTTCATCAGGAGTATTATCTATTGCGTTTTCAATAGCGGTCTGAGAATGAGTAAGTTCGGATAGATTGAAATTTGGTGATAATTGAATTGTGTTGTATAACATATAAAATAAATTTGGATAGAATGATATAAAAGCTATATTTGTATTGTTATTTTTTACTATGAAAAAACATTGTTTTTAATAGTTTAGGTTCAAATAAACGAGTATCATTATCAGCTGTGAAGTTGAGGTGGTACAATTTCATAGTTAAGGTTAAGGTAGAGGGAACAGCCAAAGGGTTGTTCCCTCGTTTTTTTGTTTCATTTGATTTGAAACCTAAGGTCTATTTTATGGGGAATTTAGTTGACATGGCTACATAAACAAGTGGAATATAAGGCTGAAAGCCTTTAATATAGGAGGGTGTTGCAAAACTAATTTAAACACAGAGACACAGAGAACACAGAGATTTTTATTTTATTTATACTCAACATATTACCTCTGTGACTTTGTGCCTTTGTGTTTCATCGTTTATGTTTTGCAACACCCACCTATAAACCCAAGGCCTTCAGCCTTGATAATTATTCCCCTTGTCCCCTCGTATCTGGCTCCTTGTCTCTGTATTTATAATCCACCCCGAACAGCGCCCCCGCAAACGTCGAAACCTCGCCGAAGGCAACCAGGACGGAAGAATGAATCTCCCCTTGAGGTGGAACCCAAAAACCGAGATATAATAACACTAATCCCGAAATGCATAATATTGTAGCAATGTATAGTTGTATGTTTTTCATGCCTCCTTTCTTTGGTTAGTTAACAAGTTGACGTCTCTCTCCTCACGGTTCCCCCAACCAATAAATTATAATACCTGCCTGTCTGGGCGTTAACACTCTCTGGCCTTTAAAAAATCCTGCGTCCGCGAGCTCAGTCTGTAGCTGTGTG
>CASFJQ010000007.1 GCA_949295065.1 uncultured Parabacteroides sp.
AATCCCGGAACATGCTTGCCAGTATATCATAAAATCCCAGGCTATGGCGTGGTTACTGAAGCAGGAGTTTGATAAGTGGGGGGAGATGAGGGCGTGAGAGGAGAAAATATAAAAAGAGGTTGAGTCAAAATAGGCACAACCTCTTTCTGAACTATATTGCTGATTTATATCTGGATGTACTATAAGTTGTTATTTAGTTCCTTTTTCAGAAGTTCCTTTTTTTGGTTAGCCAAATAATAATGCTTGTATATGTCAAATAGTCTATTTTGTTGTAAAACATAAGAATACATAGTTTGGCAATCTTCGCAGCTAACCTCAGTTGTATCTTCTAATTCGTTATAGTATGAACCAGCTTTCTTTTTAAGCTTTTTTATGTAATCGTCAATTTCTGATTGCAGACTACTGTCTGATTCGAATAATTTACTGGTTATGAATTTATTATAAATGTATTCGATATAATTGGGTGAATATGAGAAAATACGGCCTTGACAGAAGCTGTATATTTGTTGTAGATGAAAATTAGCGTTAAAAATTATTCTAACAAGTGTTGGATATGATTCTGGTGGCCATTTTAGAATATCATCTTCATTAGCTACGATTTTCATATAATCAAAGTCCTTTGATTTGAATATGAATACATTTAAAGGATTCTCATCTGAAGAGTTTAATGTTTTGGAGAAAACATTTTGATATGATAATATATTATTATTATCAATTTCTTTAGCGTACTCTTCAAAGTTTATGGTTTTATATAATTCGGAAATATTGTTTACTAAGTTTAGTTTCTTGTAGATTGTCCTTGCTATTTTTCCTCTGGCCTTTTCCGAAGTTTTAGTAAATTCCGAAAATCCAAACAATTGTGCTAATCTAATAAACTCTTCTGAATTATAATCCTTTTTATCAATGTTTATATCCTCTAGTTCGTTCGAAAGAAGAAAGTACCATGAACAGAGAGAAAAACAGAAGATGGCAGTGTCATTCATTATAATGTTTTTAAAATAGCACTGAGGCGACTTTATATCAACAGATTCTGATAATAAGATATATACAGATTTATAATTGATTTCTAAATCATTACTACCCTCTACAAGCTTTGAGATATATTCATTAATATCGTATAAACTGATAAATGAGAATACTTTAATTATATCGATTTCTATGTTATTTTCAACTGCATATTTAGCTATGTCGTATGAAAGGCTGACTATTTTTTCATTTTTCTCATAGTCTATGAATAAAAAAGTTTTGTTTAAATAATAAAATAATCGTTTGTCGGTTATTGAGCCACCTCGTTCCACACCATTAAGTACACCAATTGAAAATTTATCATTAATATCTGAATTAATTGAAATTTCCTCAGAAAACATAGCCTGTGTCAAGAAACAGGCTTCCCTGTATTTTTTTAAAAGTTCGTGAAGTTGCATATATTGAATTATTTTATGTTCGTGCAAAGATAAAAAAAATACTTTATTGAAAATGCTTATGTGATAATTATTATGTGATAACTCTATTGAAATACTAAAAAAAAGAAAACACACATAAAAAAATCCAGATAAAATTTTGGAGATAAAAAATTTAACCTTACATTTGCATCAAATTAGTATTAACCTAACCTGCTAACAAGCAGGTCTAATAAAATTAGCAAATGAGAAGAGAAGATTTAAAATTTGGATTAAACAGCTTGGTCGACGTTGCTTTTATTTATATGAATAGACCAGGTATAGGGAAAAACTCTGTGAGAAGCCACAGAAGGAAGGATGGGCGCTTGAAAATAAAACATAGTAAAGTTTCCGCAAATGAGACAGTGGTGTCGATAGTAAATAATAATCACGAGGATGTTCGAGCGTACAGGTGTCCAAAGTGTAGTTTTTACCATGTCGGAAGGGGGCACGATTCGCGCACTTCTTTTTACCACTACTTAAAAGAAGGCGGTGGTATAGATGATATTATAGATGTTATTTCAGGCATTAGAATTCTTTTTAGATAGATAATATTAACACTAATTATTAAAAAAAATGAGTATCACAAAAAAGGAAATTGCGTATGGTGCGCTTAAGAGCTTCGGGAAAGGAAAAAAGTTTACCAAAGGAGACGTTTATAAGACTGTTGCAGGAACAGTCTTAGAATCGACTTTCTCGTGGATTTTCACTTCGTTCGTTAAGCTTTGCTTGGTCGAAGAGGTAGGGAAAGGAAGGCATGGTGCGAAAATTTATAAACGAAGATAAAAATGCGCAAATTTAGCAAATAATCACAGCTAAAGCCAGTACTTTCAAAATACTGGCTTTAATTATACTATAAATAATATAAAATATGAAAAAGTTTGTTATACTCGGATTGCTATTATTATCCTTTTTGTCTGCCAAAGCTAATCAAAAAAGTTTGTTGGTCTTTAAAAGCGTTTTCAAAACAGATTCAAGATTAGTTGATCCAACAAAGAATGCGCTGGAGAATATGAAGCTAATTTCTACTGAAGGAGGCATCATGGTCGAGATCGACGAAAAAAAAATTACTATTTTATTTCAAGAGACTGGAGATAAGATTCTATTGAATGTTAAAAAGAATATTTCGGAAGACGAGAGTAGAAGAACATATTTATGTGAAATTGTTAACAAGCAAGGTTCTGAGGAGTGTATCGTTTGCGAGAATAAGAAGCGTCGTTATTTTATTTTGTTTTATCGAGAATCTAAAGTTATATACTTATTCACAGATACAGATAGAAGTTTTTCATAAAGTTCGAAGGAAAGTATCTTATTTTTACCGTTAGTCGATTAGGCGGAGAAAAAGGTCAAATTGGCAACTATAAATATTATTATTGAGGAAAATTTAAACAGGCTTTAAAAAATAAAAATTATGGATAAAGGAAATATAACATCAGCTTATCTTAATTCGGGTAATAAATGTTGGCTAGCCGGTCAATATGAAGAAGCCGCAAGGTTGTATCGTTATGCAGCTGAGCTAGGCAATGCTGAAGCTCAGTTTAATTTGGCTATTTGTTACGAAAATGGTAAGGGAGTAGAAGAAGATGCTGAAAAAGCTGTTAAATGGTTTCGTCTAGCTGCAGAATTAGGGGATGCTGATGCACAATATAATTTGGGGTTGTGTTATATGCATGCAAAAGGTGTTGAGTATGATGCGGAAGAAGCTGTTAAATGGGAGCGTGAATCTGCAAAGCAAGGCAATGCTGACGCTCAATATAATTTAGGAGTTTGTTATAAATATGGTTTGGGGGTAGAAGAAGATGCTGAAGAAGCTGTAAAATGGTTTCGTCTTGCAGCAGAATTAGGCGATGCTAAGGCACAATTCTATTTAGGTGTTTTCTATGAGAATGGTGAAGTTGTAAAAGAAGATACAGAGGAAGCTTTTAAATGGTATTGCTTGGCTGCCGATCAAGGTTTTGTTGAGGCTCAATATAGATTAGCTGAATATTATGCTAAAGGCTATGTTGTAGAACAAGATTGGGAAGAGTCCTCAAAGTGGTTACGTTTGGTAGCCGAACAAGGATATGCTGAAGCACAATGCAAATTGGGAACTTATTACGAAAATGGCTGGGGTGTAGAGGAGAATGCAGAAGAGGCAGCAAACTTGTATCGAAAAGCAGCTGAGCAAGGTGATTCCGAAGCGCAAAATTATTTGGCAATGTGCTATGAAAATGGTTACGGCGTTGAACAAAATATGGATAAAGCCAAAGAATTGTATAGGAAAGCATCCGAAAATAGTTATGAGGAGATGGAATAAAAGTAGGCAAGCATTAAAACTGCTTGCCTACTCAGTTTTCTCAAGATTACAAGAGTTATTTGAATCGTAATTCAAACTGTGTCAATCCTTAACAAGCCTGATTATTTCTAATATTACTTTTCTGATAAAAATTGAAAAATCAGATGTGTTTAAAGCTATATAGAATTTTTAAAAAGATAAACTAAATGTTTGACACAGTTTTATTTACATAACCGAATAACCAAAACGATATCATGAAAGACATTATTGCCCCCTCTCAACCAACCTCCTAAACTCCTCAATAATATTCCTGCCCATATTAATCCTTGTGCTATCAACTTTTCTGATTTCAACCGGAGAGACAGCATCTTTGTATTTGGCTTTGCCGAGGCGGATTTTCATATCATCCAGATTCCCTGTAATATTTATACCCATTTTGAAAGGAATAGGAGATTTGAGCTGCTTCTACAAGCTATTCAACATAGAAGAGATGCTGTCTTTCTGGAAATCAGTCTTGATATTTCATGTTGTAGATTGCCCAAAGCACAAAATCAGTCTAGCGTATTTTCTGAATGATTTTTAATTAATAACCCACATGCACCCCCATGCATGTGGAAAAACAAGAATATATTATCCGGAATTATATTTCCTTACTCAACACTTCTCCCCTCGCCCAACGCCTTCCACAGCTTATCATCAGGGATTGGCGCCACTATATGAATTGGAAGTTTGGAAACAGGATGAATGAAATCAGCGCTGCGGGAATGAAGGCTGATGCCGCCGTCGCGGTTAGAACGGTCGAAGCCATATTTCAAATCGCCTTTAATCGGGCAGCCCATTTTTGCCAACTGGCAACGGATTTGATGATGACGGCCGGTTTTAAGGTCGATTTCCAAAAGATAATAATTATCAGATTTTGATATGACCTTATAGTGCAGGATGGCTTTCTTGGAATTGGGGCGTTCGGTGTCGTAGGCAAAGCTTTTGTTTTGTTTTTCGTTTCTGACAAGCCAGTTTACCAGCTCACCTTCTTCTTTTGGCGGACGGTTCTTCACAATAGCCCAATAGGTTTTCTTTACGCCTCCAACACGAAACATTTCGTTCAGACGCGAAAGTGCCTTGCTTGTTTTGGCAAATATGACAACTCCACTCACCGGACGGTCCAGACGATGGGTAACTCCGATAAAGACATTTCCGGGCTTGTTGTATTTCTCCTTAAGCCATTCCTTCACTATCTCGGACAGTGGCTTATCGCCTGTTTTGTCTCCCTGAACGATTTCGCGGCAAGTTTTGTTGACTGCTATTATATGATTGTCTTCGTAAATTACGTCCATTGAACTATAAAATTGATAAGTTTCGCAAGCTCAACTTAAAAGTTGACAAGGCTTCAGAAACAAGTTGACAAGAATTTTTAAACACAGAGACACAGAGAACACAGAGATTTTTTATTCAAAACTCTGAGGCCTCTGTGTTTGATTTTTCTGTTTAACACAAGTTGGGGACAACCTGCGAAACTTATTACATATTCATACCACCATCAACCTGGATAACTTGTCCTGATACGTAAGAAGACATATCTGAAGCCAGGAATGTAGCGATGTTTGCAACATCTTCAGGAGTACCGCCACGGCGCAAAGGAATCTTCTTGCACCATTCTTCACGAACTTCTTCAGACAAAGCAGCTGTCATGTCTGTGATAATGAAGCCCGGGGCAATAGCGTTTGCACGGATGCCGCGAGAACCCAATTCCTGAGCGATTGATTTAGCCAAACCTATCATACCTGCTTTTGAAGCTGAGTAGTTGCACTGTCCGGCATTTCCATGAACACCAACAACAGAAGCCATGTTGATAATGCTTCCTGAGCGCTGTTTCATCATGATTGGAGTACATGCGTGGATAAAGTTGAACGCTGACTTAAGGTTTACATTCAACACTGCATCCCACTGTCCTTCGCTCATACGCATCATCAAACCGTCTTTTGTGATACCTGCGTTGTTTACAAGGATATCCACACGTCCGAAATCTTTAAGAATTTCAGCCACTACGTTATGAGTATCTTCAAAATTGGCTGCATTTGAAGCATAACCTTTTGCCTTTACTCCGTAAGCTTCAAGCTCTGCCTGAGTTGCCAAACCGTTTTCGTCGATTACCAAATCAGTAAAAGCTACGTTTGCTCCTTCAGAAGCGAACTTCAAAGCTACTGCCTTACCAATACCGCGTGCAGCACCGGTTACAATGGCTACTTTTCCTTCTAATAGTTTCATGATTATCTTTTTTTACTTGATTTTGCAAGTTGGGTTGTTGCAAATTTAAACACAGAGACACAGAGAACACGGAGATATTACCTCTGCGGCTTTGTGCCTCTGTGTTTGATGTTTTGCAAACCTTCTTGCGAAACCTGGTTTATTTATTAAATATTTATTTCTGTATTATTATACTATTCCGGCTTTATGCCTCAGTTTCTCAACATTTGATAAGGCAAGCGCCGGTTGAATAGCCTCCGCCAAAAACTGTAAGGGCAACCAAATCACCTTTCTTGAAGTTTTCGGCATTCTGCGCATACACCAAAGCAGAGCTTACGGAACCGGTGTTGCCAAGTTCTTCGATGTTGTGAAGGAACTTTTCTTCCGGCAAATTAAGCTGCTTGGCGATGTTCGACATAATGCGCATATTTGCCTGGTGACCGATGAAATAGCTCAAATCATCAAATGTATAGTTGTTCTTTTCCAACAGATATAATACATTCTTAGGCATATATGTGCAAGCCTGCATGAACACGTCACGACCTTCAGGCATCATGATACCGCCATCGCGAGGACGAAGATGCACAGCCTGAGGAGCTTTTGGGAGATAGCCCAAGCCCTGAGTGTAAACATCAAGCACTTCGGCATCGCTGTCTGTCACTCTTTCTTTTGAAATAAAGAAAGCAGCGGCTGCGTCGCCCCACAAATGTCCGGCTTTCGGGTCTGTTTCGTTTGAATATGCAGAGTTCTTGTCTGCGCCAAGCACCAATGCTTTTGTAGCCTTGCCCATAGCGAAATATCCTTCCACAACTTCAAGCGCATTGATGAAAGAAGAACAAGCTGATGAAAGATACAATGCCTTTGCGTTTGTTATATTAAACTCGTACTGCGCGTTGTGAGCTGCAGTGGCAACTGTATCATATGGTGAATAGGATGCTGAAATAATCAAATCCACCTCTGTTATGTCATACGGCAGTTTTGGAAGAGCATTTCTAATGGCAGCCATGCTCATTGTGTTGATATTCTCCTCCGGTTTCGCCTTCGAACGGGTACGAATTCCCGTGCGCTGCTCTATCCATTCACTGGTTAGCCCATTCAATTCTAAAAAATGTTGGTTATCGACCCGGTCTTCAGGTACATAATAACCTGTTGCGTTCACATACATTACGTCTTCTAGTTATTACTTTATCTTTATACCGTTAAAGATAAGATTTATTACATTATCTCTTCTTTTTATTCTTTTACTTATACTGTCGCCCATCACGCCTCTGATGTATGGCACTTCAAGTCCTTTCAAAGCATGATGCAGCACAAGAGCAGTTATCTCGGTGTCGGGCATGGAAAAGATGCCTTCCTTGACTCCGTCGTCCAATATATTTTTAAGCAATTTTACTTCAAGAGCATCGAAATCCTTGCGTACTTTCTCCACTCTCCAGATATCTCTGAAAAACGTGGCACGCAATGTTCCGTTCCTGAACACCAAAGCTTTAATCGCATCCAATCTGGTATATATAAATGTTATCAGTTTTTCATCGGCTGGCAATGTTTTTTCTGACACATCCATAAGAACTCGATGCAACTGAGACAATTCAGACTCGACAACAGCCAGATATATTTCATTCTTATTCTTGAAATATGTATAGAGTGTACGCCTGCCTTTGCCCGAAGCTTGTGCAATATCGTTCATTGTTATATTATCGACTCCCATGCGGGCAAACAACTGTCTGGCCACATCAACTAACATGTCACGTGTTTTTGAAACTGTCATCGGCATTACTATTGCACAATTTTATTCATTTTGCGCACAAAAATATGGAAAAAAGCTGGTATATACCAAGCCTTACAAAAAAAAACTTGCAAAATATTTGTGAACTAAAAAAAAGTTCATACCTTTGCACTCGCAATCGGGAATGATTGATACTACATCGCGGAGTGGAGCAGTGGTAGCTCGTTGGGCTCATAACCCAAAGGTCGTCTGTTCGAATCAGGCCTCCGCAACGACAAAAAGCGTATAGAACTTATCTATACGCTTTTTTTTATTTACTTTCACTTATTGTTTTTCTTGTTTTTCATTTCTGAGAAAGTTGTTTTCTGCTCGTCTGTCAGAAGAGATTCTACTTTTTTGTTCAGCTCTTCCATTTTAGACTTTCTTTCTTCCCTATTCACCTTGCTGTTGAAGAATTCAGTGTAAAGTTTCTTGATTTCTTCTTCCTGCTCATCTGTGAGATTAAGCTTTGAATCAAGTCGCTGCATCTGTTTTTCTACTCGCTGCTCCGGTGTGAGCTGTTGTTTCTGACGGCGCTGTGCGCTTGCTGTGGTGAAACCTAAAACGACTGCAATTGCTAATAAAACTACTTTTTTCATGACTTTCCGAGTACATAAATCTTATATTGTGCCTGTTCACCGGATTTCGAGCTTCAACAGCAAACAAATTATTCTTTACAATAACTTTACAATACCGGTTGGAAGAGTTTACTCGAAAATCTTGTCATCATTACCGGCTAATCAATAGATATTTTATGTAACAAAAAGTCCTGTAAGAGCAGATCTGGATGAAACTCCACTCTTACAGGACTTTTTATTATATATTTATTATTCATGTAAACATTGACAAGGTCAAGCAAATATAAATTCACTTTATTATAAAAAACCTTGTCAACTCGTCAACTCATCAATTAAAAATAAACCTGAACAAATCATTACCATTTGCATAAAGCAGCAATAGCAACAATATGAACATACCTGTCATCTGCGCATACTCCAGGAATTTGTCGCTCGGTTTGCGGCGTGCAACAACTTCATAAAGCAGGAAGAGAACATGTCCGCCATCAAGAGCAGGAATCGGAAGTATATTCATGAACGCAAGAATGATTGACAACCATGCTGTCTTTTCCCAGAATGACTGCCAGTCCCAAACAGAAGGGAACATATTTCCTATCGCTCCGAATCCGCCAAGACTTGAAGCACCTTCTTTTGTGAACACATATTTCATGTCATTCACATATCCTTTCAGAGTATTCACTCCTTTTGCTATTCCGGCAGGGAAAGACTCAAAGAAGCCGTAGCTGATATTCTTATATTCATAGAGGTCGTATGGAGTATATGCCATAACTCCAATTTTTCCAAGAGAATCAACAGCCACAGTCAAAGTATCAGACTTTCCGTTACGATAGAATCCAAGGTTTACTTCTTTTCCTCTGTTGTTGTATAATTGCACTGCGACTTCGTCGAATGTCACAGCCGAGCTGTCGTTAACTGAGACAATGCTGTCGTCCGGCATAAGTCCTGCCAAAGCTGCAGGAGAATCCTCAGACGGAACTTCCTTTATTATCATTGGGAAACGCATTCCGGCAAAACCTTTCTTGTCACGCAAAACACGCATCATCATATCTTCCGGCATAGGAATAACTGTTTCAACTCCATTGCGGAGAACTGTTACATTCTTAGCCTCGATCACCGAGCGGAAAGTGTTTTCTCCAAAGCGTTCAAGGGTTGTTGTATCAGCCTTAAGAAGTATATCACCATCCTGGAAACCAACTTCCTTGAATGTTTCGCTATACATCATACCCATTTTCATATTCTTGAGAGGAAGATAAGTATCGCCCCAATAGAATAAAGTCATTGAATAGATGAACAGCGCAAGCAAAAAGTTGAACAAAACACCGCCAATCATAATAAGCAATCTCTGCCCTGCCGGTTTAGAACGGAATTCATAAGGTTGTGCCGGCTGAGCCATCTGCTCTTTGTCCATACTTTCATCGATCATTCCTGAAATCTTGCAATAGCCGCCTAAAGGAAGCCAGCCTATGCCATATTCAGTGTCGCTGTTCTTAGGCTTAAACTTGAACAGAGAAAACCAAGGGTCAAAGAATAAATAAAACTTTTCGACGCGCACCTTGAACAGACGTGCGAAAAGAAAATGCCCGAACTCATGTATAATCACCAAAATAGACAAACTCAATATGAGCTGAAGGGCTTTAATAAGAAATGTTTCCATCTAAAAATCAATATTTGCAATGTTACACTAAAACAATTCAGCGGCGATGCGTCTTGCTTCGGCATCAGTCGCCACATAATCTTCATATGTAGGGTTAGAAATGAAAGCTGCTTTCGACATTGTTGCCTCAATCACATCACTCATCTGAAGGAATCCGATTCTGTCCTGAAGGAAGGCTGCAACGACCACCTCGTTTGCCGCATTCAATATGCAAGGCATATTTCCACCTTTTCCTGCCGCATCAAAAGCGAAGGCAAGATTACGGAATCTCTTCATATCCGGTTCCTCGAATGTAAGAGTTGAATATTGATTGAAATCCAAACGTGGAGACATGCTTTTCATTCTTTCAGGATAAGAGAATGCATATGCTATCGGAAGCTTCATATCCGGAATTCCAAGCTGAGCCATTACTGCTCCATCTTCAAACTGAACCATTGAATGGATGACAGACTGCGGATGAACAACTATCTGAATCTGAGAAGGCTCAACACCAAATAGCCATTTTGCCTCAATCATCTCAAAACCTTTGTTCATCATTGAGGCAGAATCTATCGTAATCTTGGCTCCCATTTGCCAGTTAGGATGTTTAAGAGCCTGTGATTTGGTGACAGTTGCCAATTCCTCTATCGTTTTGTTTCTGAACGGGCCGCCGGATGCCGTTAGCAATATTTTTTCTATTGGATTATTATTTCCTACTGTAAGACACTGGAATATGGCTGAATGTTCAGAATCGACCGGAAGAATGGGAACATTATGCTCGGCTGCCAAACTTGTTATCAGCTCACCTGCCACAACCAATGTTTCTTTGTTTGCCAAAGCTATAGCTTTTCCGGCTTTTATTGCTGCAATTGTAGGGCGCAAACCGGAATAGCCAACCATGGCTGTCAGAACCATGTCAATAGGTTCTGCCTGCACAACCTGCGAAATAGCATCAGCGCCAGCCCATACTTTTATAGGCAAATCTTCCAATGCTTCCTTCAGTTCCGGATATTTATTCTCATTAGCAATGACAACAACTTCCGGCATATATTTACGTGCCTGTGTTATCAATAAATCTACACTGTTATTGGCTGTCAAGGCATAAACCTCGAACTTGTCCGGATGTTCGCTTACAACTTCCAGAGCCTGAGTGCCTATCGAACCTGTAGAACCTAATATAGCTAATTGTCGTTTCATACGATTAAAATGAAATATATTCTTCTGGATTTATCGGCATTCCCTTATACCAAAGCTCAAAATGCAAATGCGGACCTGTCGATAAAGCTCCTGTATTTCCAACCAAGGCGATTGCCTCGCCTGCTGCAACATGGTCTCCGGTTTTCTTTAGTAAAGCGTCGTTATGTTTATATACCGATACAAATCCGTTCTTATGCTGCAACTGTATTACGTTTCCAAAATTCGGGTCGAATCCGGCAAAGACAACTGTTCCGTCCAAAGTTGCCAATACACTTTCCTTCGGTGTTGCCACAATGTCAATACCGAAATGCCTGATATCAGCCTCAAATGCAGATGATAAAACTCCATTTACAGGCTTGACAAAAAATACGCTGTTTGGCAAAGAGGGATTCGCATCAAGCACAGTCAGACTATACTTTTCTTCTTCCTCAAATTGTTTTACAAATTCTGTTTCTGCTTTTCCGCGCGGAATCTCAAAATCGGCATCCACGTGTGCCATAGAATCTATCCGCTTTATAGAATCCAGTTTCACATCACCGGATATAATCTGTGTCACATTTTCCAGATATAACTGCTGGATGAGCAGCATTCTCTCCAAAGAATCAGCACGAAGAGTATTTTGCATGATTTCTTTGCGAACTTCCACATCCAGATAACCCGGCAAATAATTTCGTATAGGAGTCTTTATGATTATAAAAGCCGTAAAAGATATCAAAAAGAAAACGAAAACAGAAAATGATATAAATGCTGATAATTGCGACAATCTGAAAGACCATACTTCTTCCAAAGTGTCCTCATTAATAAATGAAAGCTTATACTTGAATCGAATTTGCTTCCAAAAAGATTTAAATCCTCTCTTTTTCTTATTCTTCTTCAAAGTCATTTTTCTCACTTTTATCTTTACAAATCCAGTAATCCTGCAGGCAATGATACAGACATTATTCTCTTCTCATGATCAACATCCAAAATCAAATCTTCGACAGCAGGCAAAAGAAGTTCTTCTCCTTCATGGTCTATCTGGAGCAGGACATTCATTGTTGTTTCATCAACATCGACAATCGGTCCTAAATCTCCATGATTCTTATCCACCACATGATAGCCGATAAAATTATCCCACGTGATATCACCTATTATACTATCCTCGTCAACTTCATCAAGGGAATAATAAACTTCCTTATTGACAAACTCACGTGCATCAACTTCACTGTCTATGCCTTCGAGCTTGACCAGTATAGAAGAATCTGATTTATAACGATAATCTTCAATAAAAAAAGGAACCAGAATTCCATTCATGTCACAAATGATATAAGGATCATCAGATTCATCAAACACATCGCATTGTGTATTCAATGTAATCTCACCCTTTATACCATGAGGCTTTGCAAACTGTCCTATTTTAAAAACTTCTTCCCTTGAAATCATTATAAGATAATTTTATATACGAGTAATACGGGCACCAATCTTGTTAAGGCGCAAGTCTATATTCTGATATCCTCTGTCAATCTGGTCGATATTGTTTATACGGCTCGTTCCTTCAGCACTCATTGCCGCAATCAGAAGTGCAATTCCGGCACGGATATCCGGAGAAACCATTGTTGAAGCTCTGAGCTTGAATCTGTTTCCCAAACCTATAACAGTTGCTCTATGCGGGTCGCACAAAATAATCTGGGCGCCCATGTCAATAAGTTTGTCCACAAAGAACAATCTGCTCTCGAACATTTTCTGATGAATAAGAACACTGCCGACAGCCTGGGTAGCAACAACTAGGAAGACGCTGAGCAAGTCCGGAGTCAATCCCGGCCACGGCGCATCTGCAATTGTCATAATTGAGCCATCTATGAATGTATCAATTTCATAAGAATCGTGAGTCGGTATATGAATATCATCTCCATGCTGCTCAACAGTTATGCCCAATCTTCTGAATGCTTCAGGAATAATTCCAAGCTTATCATATCCGGTGTTCTTAATGAGAATATCAGAACCGGTCATCGCGGCCATTCCGATAAAACTGCCGACTTCAATCATATCCGGCAATATTGTATGCTCCGTGCCATGCAATGATTTAACACCTTCAATAGTCAACAGATTTGAGCCGACACCGGAAATTTGCGCGCCCATTTTGTTGAGCATCGAAGATAACTGCTGCAGATAAGGCTCGCACGCCGCATTATAAATTGTTGTTTTTCCTTCAGCCAGAACTGCAGCCATAAGGATGTTTGCAGTTCCCGTAACAGACGCCTCATCCAAAAGCATATAAGCGCCCTTCAGTTTGTCTGCCTTTATTTCATATACCTGTCGAGTCGCATCATAATTGAAATCTGCGCCCAAACGCTGAATGCCAACGAAGTGAGTATCAAGTCTGCGGCGGCCAATCTTGTCTCCACCCGGTTTTGGAATAAGAGCTTTCCCAAAACGGGCAACCAAAGGACCGACAATCATTACGGAACCTCTCAATGAAGCACTCTTTCTCAAGAAGTCTTCTGTGTTCAGATAATCCAAATCCACATCATCAGCCTGAAAAGAATATGAGTCAATTCCAAGACGTTCCACTTTTACACGCATATCGCGCAAAAGCTGTATCAGGTTATTCACGTCCAATATATCCGGGACATTATGTATGATTACCTTCTCAGCAGTAAGCAGAACAGCACAAATCACCTCCAATGCCTCATTCTTGGCACCCTGAGGGACAATCTCGCCATTCAGCTTGCAGTTTCCTTCGATAATAAATGAGCTCATCTGGTTTTACGTGTAAAATTCTTCTTGTTATTATTGTTTCGGGCAAGTAATTCCTTGCTCTCCAAAAGTTTGTGAACTTCTTCATCCAAAATGATTTTCCCGTCTGAAAGTTCATCCAAATCCTTGAATATCTTCTTATCGTCAACTGTTTCCTTATTCCATGTAAGGAAAGATTTCTTCATCTGAGTAGCGAGCAATTTGATAAGCTGGTCTTTTTCATTTCCTTCTTCAAACTCAGTTGCTTTCTTAATCATTAATTCCAAAGTCTTTCCGTAGTGACGGTAACGGATTCGGGAATTGTTGTAAGGGATTCGTGGAGGGCGTGTATATAAGTCCTCTTTCTTTACAATCTCATACGGGTAATCTATATCCAGCTTAAAGTCGGACATTATAGCCAAATGGTCCCAAAGGATATGTTTGAAGTCATTCACATCACGAAGATGAGGAAACATATTACCCATAACATTTATGATGGTGTTGGCACAACGCTTACGCTCTTCACGGTTTTCTATCGTTACGCAATAATCTACCATATTCTGGATGTTACGACCATATTCCGGCAACACCAATCTTTTCTGTTCTGTATTATATTTCATCAGTTTTATTCATTTTTCGATTTGCAAATATAGTGAAAGGCGAGTGCAGAACAAAATAAATAACTTGTTTTTGATTTTGTTATGCAGAGCCGCATCATATATTAAGAAACTGTTAATATTAATTTCATATTTAAACCAATCATTCCCCATCCAATCAGCGCAATGTCTTGAAATGTAAAATATAAAAACTAATGGACAGAGCCAACAATATAAGCAGCACTTTCAGCCAAATATAATCCACAAGATAATAAGCCGCATATAAAATTGTAATCCAAACCAGCGACACAGATATAAATTTTACTCTCAACGGGATAGCCTTATGCTCCCTGAAATTCATTATATACGGACCAAGTTGAGGATGGGAAATCAGCTTTCCATACAAACGAGGAGAACTTCTGAACAGCAAAGCGGCAGACAATAACAGAAAAGGAGTTGTAGGCAATAATGGTACAAATATTCCTACAACTCCCAATATACAAAATAATACTCCGAATATTACTAATATATATCTAATCATTGTGCTCATGATGCAAACTTACACAAAAATATGTTTGCACATAACACAACAATCAGTTATTCATCGAATCAATCACTTCTTTGTTTATTTTGCGTACTGCATCTTCATTTATTTTAATCACTTTCCGGTCGTATGTCATCAGACCATTTACTTCGCCTTCAACATCTGTAGTCTGAGTATATACTGCAGCTGAGAAGCCTTTCTTCACCAAAGTCTTCAATTCCTTGGCATATTTCACATATTCGGCAGTCACCTCATCGCTGCTCTTGAACTGGATATAACCCCAGTTACGGTTGTTCCACCACAAATGGCCGTCCAAAGCAAGACCGATACCGCCATATTCGCCCAAAACATTCACGCGCATAGGATCTGCCAAATACATCTCAGGACCAGGATAATTATGCAAATCCAAAATATCACCACAAGCACGGTGGTTACCGCCGCTGGCTGGGTTTACCAAACGTGAAGGATCATAGGATTCTGTCCATGCAACAACCTTTTCAGTATCAAACTGTCCCCATGCTTCATTAAACGGAACCCAAACAACGACTGAAGGATTTGACATACACAAGTTCATTATCTCTTTCCATTCTGAATAGTAATTTGATATTGATTCCTGAGTTCTGTTCTTGTCTGTTCCTGCATTATATTCACGTGGTCCCCACTGATTTCCCATATCGCCGCTTGGCATATCCTGCCATACAAGAATGCCTTCACGGTCGCAATGATAATACCAGCGGGCAGGCTCAACTTTCACATGCTTGCGGATCATATTGAATCCCCAATCTTTGGTTTTCTTGATATCATAAAGCAATGCTTCGTCAGTTGGAGCTGTGTAAAGTCCGTCTGGCCACCATCCCTGGTCAAGTGGACCATACTGGAACAAAGGTTTGTTGTTCAAGCACATTCTGTAGATTCCGGCAGCATCTTTCTGAACAGAAATCTTGCGGAATGCTGTATATGACTTCACTTCATCTTTCTGCTTACCAAGAAGAGTTACTTTCATATCATAAAGATAAGGATTCTCAGGTGACCACAATTCTGCATCTTTAACCTGAAGACGAATTTCCTGTCCCTGAACACCCTGAGCTGTTGCAACAACCTTGTTGTTCTTGTCTGAAATCTGAACTTCAACTATATCTGTTACTGAAGATTCAGATGTAGAAACAGTAACACCAACAACTGAATTATCTACATCCGGAATTGCCTTAATCGCAGTTATATGATTTGAAGCAACTGGTTCCAACCACACAGTCTGCCAGATTCCTGTAACCGGAGTGTACCAAATACCTTCAGGCTTTGCCACCTGTTTTCCACGAGGCTGAAATCCTGCATCACTTGGATCCCATACTCTCACTGTCAGTTTCTGACCTTTCTGACCTTTAAGATATGGAGTTATATCAAAAGAGAACGGAGTATATCCACCTTTGTGCGAACCAATAAGAATATCGTTGACAAACACGTCTGCTTTCCAATCCACAGCACCGAAATTCAGAATTATATTCTTATTCTTCCATGAAGAAGGAATATCAAATGTTCTTTTATACCATAATTCGTTATCTGCTCCAACTGTTTTCTGCACTCCGGAAAGAGATGACTCCACTGCAAAAGGAACCAGGATGTTTCCATCATAAGCAGTTGGTTCAACTCCGCCTTTGGCTCTGATTGCATATTCCCACTCTCCATTCAGATTAGACCATTCTCCGCGCACCATCTGTGGACGAGGATATTCAGGCAACACCTGCTTAGGATTTACAGATTCGGACCAAGATGTCTTAATCTTGTCGCCGGCTGGTTGCCATTGCGCTTTCGAAACTAAAGCACACAACAATGCTCCGCATAATAATAGAATTCTTTTCATGATATTATAAAATTGAGGTTTTATGTCACAAACATAAATAAAAGCAAGCACAAAGCAAAATAAAACTTTTTTGATTTGTATTTACTGAGCAATATTCGTCAATTATCCTAATGTAAGAAAACACATCAACTGCCTGTTTTTAATGAAAAACACATTATCTTTGCAGTAGCGAAACAGCCATTTCCGAAATATGCATTTCGGAAATAAAAAAGAAGAGGGAAAGGATATGAGATTTTTTGACAGAACAAAAGAAATAACATCACTGCGTGAGATTCGCAGGATGTCAGAAAACAACGCCCAGTTCACAGTTGTGACTGGACGTCGCCGTATCGGAAAGACATCCCTCGTGTGGAAAGCATACGAGAACGAACCTTTCCTATATTTCTTTGTTGCCCGCAAAGCAGAAGGAGATTTATGCGAAGATTACAAGCTTGAAATAGAGAACAAGCTGGGAATCCCCACTATAGGAAGGGCGGAACATTTCACAGATGTGTTCGAATTTCTGATGAAACTTTCCACGGAGCGTCCTATCACGCTGTTCATTGACGAGTTTCAGGAGTTCTTCCGAGTGAACAAGTCTGTGTTCAGTGATATGCAGCGTATTTGGGACATATACAGTCCGAAAGCCCACATGAATCTCATAGTCTGCGGCTCAATATACTCCATGATGACGAAGATATTCAAGGACAAGAAGGAACCGCTGTATAACAGGCAGACACGTTTTATGACTGTGCGTCCGTTCACTCCGACGGTACTAAAAGAAATCCTCACAGAATATAATCCCGGATACACAGCTGAAGACCTACTGGCACTGTATTCCTTCACTGGAGGTGTAGCAAAATATGTGCAGCTGCTTATAGATGCCGGAGCAACGACAAAGTCTGCCATGCTTGACCACATTATAAAGTCCGATTCCATCTTCCTGGGAGAAGGGAAAGCTGTCCTTATAGAGGAATTCGGCAAAGAATACGGAGTATATTTCTCAATATTGTCGGCCATAGCGAGAGGCAAGATCTCACGTTCGGAAATAGAGAACGTCGTAGGTAAAGAAATCGGCGGTTACCTGACCAAACTGGAAAACGAGTACGAGCTTATCGCCAAGAAGCAACCACTTTTTGAGAAGAGTTCTACCAAAAATGTCCGCTATACCATAGAGGACAACTTCTTCACGTTCTGGTTCCGCTTCATCCACAAGTACAGTTATATGCTGGAGATAGAGAATTACGAGAGTGTGAAGACTATTATCAACCGGGATTACGAGACGTTCAGCGGTATGATGCTCGAACGCTATTTCAGACGTGTACTGATTGAACACCAAGCCTACACACGCATCGGCGGATGGTGGAATCGCAAAGGTGAGAATGAAATCGACATCGTGGCAGAGAATGAGCTGAACGAAGAAGCCACGTTCTTTGAAGTGAAACGTAAGGCAGGAAACATTGACATGGAAATGCTGGAACATAAGTCTGAAGTTTTTCTGCGTGCAACGGGAGAATTCAAAGGCTATAAAATATCTTATAAAGGGCTGTCTATGGATGATATATAACACATCCGAACCCACATCACCGTGGGGCCGTATATAATTCAAAATATATACGGCCCCACGGACTGCCAGGACCGTATATATTTTCAGCCCAATCCCCTACACTTCAAATATCTGATTTAAAAGAAATTATCAGAAAGGATATCCAACTGCAAAATGCCATGCAAAATCTCTTGACAGCTTTGGGTTGATAATAGCCCAGCGTCCTTTTCCTGTAAGCTGAGGATTATAAGCCTTCATACCGGTGTCAAAACGAAGGAGGAAGAAATCAAAGTCAAGACGCAATCCCAATCCGTAAGCCACAGCTATTTCTTTATAAAAACGGGAGAAATCGAAATTAGCGCCGACATGATATCCGTCGTCATGGAACTTCCAAATGTTACCGGCATCAACATATGCTGCCATTTCAAATTTCCAGAAAAGCTTTGTTCTATATTCCAAATTAACATCGAGACGCATATCTCCTACTTGGTCGGCAAACGAATTTGCCTGTTCCAAACTCATACTTCCGGGACCAAGGGTTCGGACTGACCAACCTCGCACACTGTTGGCACCACCTGAAAAATAACTGCGTTCAAATGGCAGCATCTTTGTATTACCATAAGGATATCCAACTCCAACGCCGACATGGAAAGCCACTTTATTTCGGGCATCAAGAACAAAACTCTTGCTGAAATCCAAATCCACCTTGGCAAATTGGCTATATGGTGTGCCAAAACATTCATACAAACCATCTTCGTTTTTTGATGCTCCGGACAACTTTGATACTGCATAAAGCAAGTTGCCCGCCATCTCGAACGAGAAACGCAACGAATGTGTGTCTTTCAGTCTGTTCTGCGGATTATAATTACTGAAAGAATAAGTATATCCTGTTCCCATCACAAACTGGTCAGTAAAATTATACAACCTGGTTGATTCCGGAAGATTCTCTTTGAAATCACTGTCTATTTTGGGGAGAGAAACATAATCTATATCCAAAAGCTTGAATACGTGCCGTGCCAGAGTGTTGCGTCTGTCCTGCCATATATAACTCCATCCGCCAGAAAGAATCGCACGCTGATATTCCGGTCTGGTCTGGAAACTATAACTCAATTTAAATTCCGTTGTCGCGCGCAAACGCCTCTTCACTCTCTCGCTTATAAACGGGAACACAAAACTAGGGAAAGTCAATCCTGTTTCGGCACTCATTTCCCAATAGCTTCCTATGCTGTTGTCCGATGAACCCAAAGATTCATATGCTCCTCTGATTTTTGCCGAGAAAGTTTCTGAGCCTTTGAATATATTACGATGCTGATAATTCACACTTGAAGCAAATCCCAAATCTCCGGAAGAGTTCGTTCCTTCAAGGTCAACACCAAAGCTCTGTGTCTCTGCAGGAGTCGTCAGAATCATACAGTCCAGTTTCATTGTGTCATTCTGCTCAACCTCATTAAAGCGGACATTGATGTTCTTCAAAGCACGAAGGCGGGAAAAGGCAGAATAAGTCTGTTCCACCTGTTTCTCATTATACAGTCGCCCGGGCTGAATATACACACTGCGGCGCAGCACCGACGGACGAACGGAATGCGTTCTGTTACCATATATTATATTCACCCCGTTATACTGAACTGTATCGGAATTAGCAAACAATGAATCAAGATCGACCAATGATAACGGATCATAGTCTGTAAGCACTTTCACATCTCTGACATAATACTGCTTATGCTGAGTTTCTTCCACCTTTCCATCCTGGCGGACATTACGGTAAGGCTTCAACAGCATTTCCAAATCCACTATATTCTTGTTGAATGAGCTGTCGGCAAGATATGCCAGATTATCTCTGTTGAAAGCATAATAACCGTGGCGGCGCAAAAGTGAAGTTATTCGCTGACGCTCTTCGTCCAGCATGTCACGATCGAAAAGACTGCTGTCTTTTATCAATGATATATATTCATCCTGCTGTGAGCGGAAAGCTTCAACCAACTTTGGACGTTTGGGAGTTTCCAACCTGGCAATACTGTCAATCTTCGTGTCATTGAGATTCATCCTGTAATTAACAATACGATAAGGCTCATTGCTTTTCACAAAATAAGTGACAACAGCCTTCTTTCTGCGTGATGTGTCAATTTCGGATGTCACGATGGCATGGGCAAAGCCTTTGTTCACAAGGAAACGTTCCAGTTCGTCAACGGACTGTTCCACTAGGGTCGTGTCAAGAATCACAGGAGGCTCACCCATTCTGCGAAGCTGCTTGTTCACCCAGTTGTTTTCGTTCTTGCCGGACCAGCTATAAAGATACAACTGCCATTTCATCAAACCGAACACCTTGAAGTTTGCCTGCTGCCTGACATAATCCTTCAAATCCGAAGCCTTGTAGTGCTTATTATCTGATATGATTTTGACTTCGTCCAGCAAATATTCATTATCTCCCACGAATTTTGTAGGATGACACGAAGCCAGACAAAGCAAACAGACCAATAATATTTTACTATAAAGCAACAGATTTTTCATATCATCAATAAAGTTACAAATTTACTGGATTTCCAATAATTTCCCGTATTTTTGTCTCATAAATAAAGTTTTCAGGTTTTGTAAGCTTGTGGCTCAGTCAACGAAAAGTCAAGAGAACAATTCAACAAAAGCTTTATGACGATTATATTCCTTGTCAACTTGTATCTGTAGCCTTGTAAACTTGCTCTAAGCCTTGTAAACTTTAAAATAAAACCAACAATGATTAGCAAAAACAAAATAAAACAAATCAGAGCGCTGGAATTGAAAAAATTCCGCAACGAGGAAAAACTGTTCGTAGCAGAAGGCAACAAGCTTGTTGCTGACATGCTTCCGGCTTTTGAATGTAAATTTCTTATTGCCAAACCGTGCTGGATGGCAAACCAGGGAGATATAAATGCGGCGGAGCTTGCTGTTGCCGAAGACGACGATATACGCAAGGTGAGTTTTCTTAAGAATCCTCAGGATGTTCTTGCCGTATTCAAACAGCCTGAGTGGGATTTGAATGAGGTCGATGCTTCACGCAGCCTTGTTCTGGCACTGGACGGCATTCAGGACCCGGGAAATCTGGGTACGATTATCAGACTTGCTGACTGGTTCGGCATCGAGCATATTGTATGCAGCACCGACACTGCCGATGTATTCAACCCTAAAACGGTTCAGGCAACTATGGGCGCACTGGCTCATGTGAAAGTTCACTACACGGATTTGAAAACTTTCATCCTGACTCAGAAGGAAAACAATATTCCGCTCTACGGTACTTTCCTCGACGGAGAAAATATGTACCGGAAAGAGCTGACTGCTCACGGCATAATCGTTATGGGAAATGAAGGAAACGGAATCAGCGATGAGATAAAACAGACCATCGACAACAGACTATTTATCCCGAGTTTTCCACCGGAACGTGAAACTGCCGAATCTCTGAACGTCGCCATAGCAACATCAGTGATTTGCGCCGAGTTCCGCAGACGTGCACTTATGAATATCAAGTAAGAGCAGACGGATTGGCTTTCCTTCAAGTGGAAGCTGCAAATCCAAATATGATGACAGAAGAGAAGAAAAACTTTCCCAATCCGGATTTTTCTTCTCTTCTTTTATTTTCAACAGAATCTTGTTTATTTCTGAAATATCAAAATCAGCAGGAAGCGGCAACAAAATTCCGTCATAAAATTCTGTTCCGGCTATTTCTTCTTCAAGAGGGAACACACCATTCAGCACGTTGCTGCAGGACGACAATTCAACATAATGCAAACGAAGCATTCTGTGATAGAACACGAAATGTGAAGCAAATCTTTTCATTGAACAACCTGTTTAGGCAATTTGTCTGCAGCTTTCGGAGTCTGCGAACCATAATTATATCTGAAAAGGCTCATGCTGTCCAAATATACCTTGTAATAATCCATATCAGCATTGTCCAACCTGATAGAACCATAAATTCTCTTGATTCGTCGAGTGGCAACACTATTCAATATAGTCTGATGATATCCATCTTTATTTATGCGGTCGGTAACAGTAACCGAAGTATCACCCTGTTCAACTGTAATACGTATTTCGGGGCGGTTTTTCATATGCTTGTCCAAACCCCAGACATTCATGCCAAGGACAAAAATACTGCCGGACGGGAATTGTTCGGACGGACGGATGTCAAACGTAGTTCCGTTGAACAACGCATTTGCCGAAAACCTGAAATATGAGCGGCGTGGCCAAATATCTACGGAATCTTTCTTGGAACTGCCGGAAATAGGGTCTGCCGGAATATCACCCATTTCATCTGCACGCTTATCCAAATCATCAATCATGCGGTTGAAGACTCCCATATAAATATCCATATTACGTCCGTACCACACTATTGAACTGTCGTATTCAGCCTGGGTAATATTGTATTTACGGAAAACTGACTCATACAAAGCCTGCTTCATTGTGTCAGACTTGTATGTTTCATTATTTATTCCAATCATCGCTTCTGCCAGATATATATCTGTCATGACCTTTTGCATGTCTTTCTCGGAAAGAATGCCTGAAGGAACTCTGCTGCACGAAACATACATTACAGACATCAACAACGGAATACAATATTTCAGCCACACCTTAGGCATAATCACTTATCTTCGTTAGACAAACTCTTTGACAACGTGCGACGGTAAAACAACAATAAAGAAAATACACCGACACAAATAGCCGCATCAGCCAAATTGAATATTGGTCTGAAAAATATAAATTCCTGACCTCCCCAAATCGGCAGCCAATCCGGAAACGTTGTTTCAATTAGAGGGAAATAGAACATATCGACAACCTTGCCGTGAAGCCACGGCGCATACCCGCCTTCCGCAGGCATAAATGTTGCCACTTGTCCATAACTATGGTTAAATATAACTCCATAAAATATAGAGTCTATTATATTACCCATCGCTCCGGCAAGAACCAAAGAAACACAAGCTATAAAGCCAAACTTATAGTTAGCCTTTACCAGTTTATACAGATAATAACCGATAAAACCAACAGCCACTATACGGAACAATGTAAGAAAAAGTTTGCCAATAACTTCTATTCCAAATGCCATTCCCGGATTCTCTGTGAAATACAGATAGAACCATGGAGTAATCTCTATACTTTCATGTAGTTGAAAATGGGTTTTAATCCAGATTTTCAATATCTGGTCTAAAAGAAGGAGCAGTATTACAATCAACACTGCTCCCCAACCTTTTGATATCTTCATTTATTTTACGCCTCCTTGTTTTGCTTCAATACTTAATGTTGCATGAGGCACGGCACGTAATCTTTCTTTCGGAATAAGCTTTCCGGTTTCACGACAAATGCCATATGTTTTGTTTTCGATTCTGACCAAAGCAGCCTGCAAGTTCTGGATGAACTTCATCTGGCGTTGTGCCAAACGGCCTGCTTCTTCCTTCGACAATGTCGCAGCACCTTCTTCAAGAACTTTGAAGGTTGGAGATGTATCTGCTATATCATTACCGTCGGAATTGGTTACACCGCCTCTCAACAATTCATAGTCTCTCTTTGCAACTTCTAACTTCTCTAATATAATTGCACGAAACTCTTCAAGTTCCGCATCAGAGTATCTTGTTTTTTCTGCCATGGTATTTATTTATTTTAGGTTGAACAATAAAATCAAAAGAAAGGATTCAGAAATATAAAATATCCGTCAGCCTTTCTTTATTTACTTGCAAAGATAATATAATTATTGTATTTACAACTTTTAGAAGTAAAAATTCCCGATTTAGGCCAAAAAAATCCGAACACCGTTTTTTTCACGATATTCGGATTGTTTATAAAGTTGACTCGCCAACTAATTATTATGCTTTTTCAACCTTAACAAGAAGTTTGAAATCTTCGAAATCCAATTCCACAGCATCGCTTACTGCTTCATCAGCAATTTCGATAGACGCAGCCAAAACCTGATTTGAGATATATTCCTTATATTCTACAACAGCTGCATCAATTGCCTCGTTTGAAAGGATTGTGATATTAACCTTGTCTGTGATATCAAAACCGCTGCTCTTACGGATATTCTGAACACGGTTAACCAATTCACGTGCCAAACCTTCCTTGCGAAGTTCTTCTGTAACTGTAATATCCAAAGCTACTGTCAAACGGCCTTCGTTGGCAACCAACCAGCCCGGAATATCTTCAGAGATGATTTCAACATCAGCACGTTCAATTACAGCTTCCTGTCCTTCAACGCTCAATGTGAATGTTCCGGCCTTTTCGAATGCGTTGATATCATCCTGGCTCATCTGCTGGATTGCAGCAGCCAAAGCTTTCATAATCTTACCATAACGCGGGCCGAGTTTCTTGAAGTCCGGTTTGATTTTCTTGACAAGGATTCCGGCTGTGTTGTCAACGAATTTCATTTCCTTGACGTTAACCTCGTTAAGAATCAAAGCCTTCACAGCGTCGATGCTTTCCTGCTGGTGAGCGTCCAATACAGGAACCATCAAAGTCTGAAGCGGCTGGCGAACCTTGATATTAACCTTACGACGCAAAGCCAAAACCATTGAAGAAATGCTCTGTGCCATCTGCATGCGTTCTTCCAGGTCTTTGTCAATCAACTCTTCATTGCAAACCGGGAAGTCTGCCAAGTGAACAGACTCTGCAGTTTCACGTCCTGTTACAGAAACCAAGTCGCGATACAACTGGTCAGCATAGAAAGGAGCGATTGGAGCCATCAACTTAGATACAGTTTCCAAGCAAGTATATAATGTCTGGTAAGCAGACAACTTATCTTCTGTCAATCCACCACCCCAGAAACGGCGACGGTTCAAACGAACGTACCAGTTACTCAAGTTGTCGTTAACGAAATCAGAGATTGCACGACCGGCACGTGTCGGTTCATAGCTTTCAAGATATGTGTCAACATCCTTAACCAAAGTATTCAGCAATGAAAGAATCCAGCGGTCGATTTCCGGACGCTTGTTCCATTCCACATCAGCCTGTGAATAGTCGAATCCATCCACGTTAGCATACAATGCAAAGAATGAATATGTATTATATAATGTACCGAAGAATTTACGGCGAACTTCTTCAACACCTTCAACGTCGAACTTAAGGTTATCCCATGGAGAAGCGTTTGTAATCATATACCAACGCAATGGGTCAGAACCATATTTCTCGATTGTTGCGAATGGGTCAACAGCATTGCCCAAGCGTTTAGACATCTTGTTTCCGTTCTTGTCAAGAACAAGACCGTTTGACACAACAGCTTTATAAGCTACGCTGTCGAATATCATTGTTGCAATTGCGTGCAAAGTGAAGAACCATCCACGAGTCTGGTCAACGCCTTCAGCGATGAAGTCTGCCGGATAAACAGTTCTATTGTCAAGCAATTCCTTATTTTCGAATGGATAGTGAATCTGAGCGTATGGCATTGCACCTGAATCGAACCAAACGTCGATCAAGTCAGTTTCACGCTTCATCGGTTTGCCGCTTTCAGAAACCAAAGTGATATCATCAACATAAGGACGGTGCAAGTCAATCTTGTCATAGTTTTCCTTGTTGTATTCACCCGGAACGAAGCCTTTAGCCTTATAAGGATTTGATTCCATCAAACCGGCAGCAACTGCTTTTTCGATTTCGTTATACAATTCCTCAACAGAACCGATGCATTTCTCTTCCTTGCCGTCTTCAGTACGCCAGATAGGAAGCGGAGTTCCCCAATAACGGCTGCGGCTCAAGTTCCAGTCCTGAAGGTTTTCCAACCATTTACCGAAACGTCCTGTACCTGTGCTCTGCGGCTTCCAGTTGATTGTGTTGTTAAGTTCAATCATACGTTCGCGGCAAGCAGTAGTGCGGATAAACCAGCTATCCAACGGATAATACAACACTGGTTTGTCAGTACGCCAGCAGTGAGGATAATTGTGGACATGCTTTTCGATGCGGAACACACGGTTCTGTGGCTTAAGCATCATACAGATTGAAACGTCCAATGTTTCGTCCTTGTCTGTAAGTTCAGGGTCATAAGCATTCTTGACGAATCTTCCCTGCCAAGCATCATAGTCGGCAGCATTCATTGAAGAACGTACATAGCCGATATCCAAATCTTCAAGTTTGTAGAACTTACCAGTCATATCAACCATAGGACGCATATTTCCGTCTTTGTCCTTAAGCATCAAAGCAGGCACACCGTTAGCTTTAGCCACCTTGTTATCGTCAGCACCAAATGTTGGAGCGATATGCACAATACCTGTACCATCTTCTGTTGTAACGAAGTCGCCAGTGATAACCTTGAATGCACCTTCTCCAGGATTTACCCAAGGAATGAGCTGTTCATATTTCATACCAGCCAACTCAGAACCTTTCCATTCGCCTACAACGCGGAAAGGAACAAGCTTGTCGCCTTCCTTATAGTCTTCAAGTTTAAGGTCGGCAGCTTTAGGATTGAAATAAGCATCCAAACGATCCTTACCAACAACGGCAGTCATAGGAACGCCTGTATATGGATTATATGTCTGAACTGCGACATATGTGATTTCCGGGTCAACGCAAAGAGCAGTGTTTGAAGGCAATGTCCAAGGAGTAGTTGTCCATGCAAGGAAACAAGGCTCACCAAATCCTTCCATTTCTGGTTTAGGGTCAAGAATACGGAACTGAGCTGTACAAGTTGTATCCTTAACATCACGGTAACAACCCGGCTGGTTCAGCTCGTGAGTACTCAAACCTGTTCCGGCTGCCGGAGAATACGGCTGGATTGTATATCCTTTGTAAAGCAAACCTTTCTTGTAAAGTTCCTTCAAAAGATACCAAAGAGTTTCGATGTAGCGGTTATCGTATGTGATATAAGGATTTTCCAAATCCACCCAGTAACCCATCTTTTCTGTCAGGTCAGTCCATTCTTTTGTGAACTTCATGACATCCTTGCGGCAAGCCGCGTTATATTCAGCAACAGAAATCTTCTTGCCGATATCTTCCTTAGTAATGCCCAAAGATTTCTCTACACCCAGCTCAACCGGCAAACCGTGAGTATCCCATCCTGCCTTACGGTTAACGTGGAAACCTTTCATCGTTTTGTAACGGCAAAAAATATCTTTAATTGAACGTGCAATCACATGGTGAATACCAGGCATACCGTTTGCTGAAGGCGGTCCTTCAAAGAATACGAATGAAGGTTTTCCTTCACGGATTTCAAGACTTTTGTGGAAAACGTCGCCGTCCTGCCACTTCTTTAGCATTTCTTTATTCACGTTCGACAAGTCGAACTTCGAATATTCGGCAAATTTCTTACTCATATCGCGATTTTATATATATTCTTTTAAGCGTCGCAAAACTACTGATTTTATTCGGAATAGACAAGAGAGAATAATATTCTGACAGATATTTCGATTTTCGGCTTGTTATTTTATGATTTTAAGATAGGGATTATTTGTAAATGATTAGTAACAGAAAGTGCAGAACTTCCAATATGGAGATTCTGCACAAATCATTTTATCTTTAAGATATAGTTATTTAACAGAGAAAGGAATATAAACAGAGAACATCAAATCAGACAAATGTCCCTTTCTTCCTTTATTTCCTGCATCTATATTGAAATCCTTCAATACATTGAAACATCCATACTGGTATGAAAGAGCCAATTCACAATGCTTACTTACCTGATAACCGACTTTTGCCAAAATACCCAAATCAAAAACAGCACGAGGCTGAACATATAAAGTTGGTGCTACACCAAGCCCGCAATAAAACTTATCAGACAAACGGTAATTCCAACCAGCAGTAATTGAAATCGGAAAGACAAACTCCTTCATTGTATTTCCATTTCCTGTATAGTTATTTCCTACTCCTGTTAAACCATAAGGAGAGCGTTTGGTTTGCATACCTTGAAATCCCAAAGACAAATCCACATCAAAGAATAATTTATTTTCCGGCATAAAACGCAAACGATAGCCAATCATTCCGTTTCCTTTTAACTGATGATCAAAATAATCATTCTCCGGAGATATTACTGATTTATCCTGCATAGGAAAACCTAAACCGCCTCCAATCAGCATTCCATGTTCTACTTTTTGAGCAAGAACTCCGGAAGAAACCAATAATAATAAAAATAGAATCTTTTTCATATTACAAACATTGCTTTTCGTTATTTTAAATTCAACGACCGCAATATACTTAGAAACTTACTTGAACTCCGCCTTGAACTCCATGAGAAACACACGTGCGTAACCAACTCAAATTATAAGATACGCCAACCGACAGCAACCGGGTAATCTGATAATTATATCCAACCTTTCCCATTAAGCCCCAGTCCGCATAATTCTCATGTACAGATTTATAATACGTACCCTTATAAATATCGTTGGAGTCTACCACCTCGGATGTCAAACCGAAAACGCCATGAAGAAAAAGCGTATGCTGTTTAATTTTCAAGAAGTCATAGCCCAAACCCAAACCGACAAAAGTATTAACCAATGCATTCTTTCGAGTTCCATTCAGAGCTGTTCCGGGCGACGCAGGGTCATCAATCAAACATTTTTGTTCTCCCTTATACTTCGCGCTAAAAACAGAAGCCACCGTATACAAGCGGTTGTATATATAATACTTGAAATCCGCCCCTATATCATAACCATGAGCGCCCATCGACAATTTAGCCCTTTCCGGCTTTTCATAACCGGCATACAAGTCAATCTTTACTTTTGTTTCCTGCTGTGCGTATGCGGAGATCGACATCAGGAGAAATAAGGATAAAAATAAATGCTTCATCATATTAATTCTGTTTTGAAGAAATCCACCATTGTAATCCTCCAACTGACCTATTATAATTCGAATCATTAATTAGAGAATTATTCTTGATTACATTATCTTTTGCAACATAATCATACATTTCACAAATATAATCGTCATGTTTTTCTCTATAAGCAAGTTTACCTATTAGTTTAATAACAGAAAGGCCTGCATTAATCCAATCAGAAGCTGCTTTACCCTTTATACCTTCTGTTTTTACATCCATAGCAGGTGTATCCCTTGCTTCTGAACCTCCAAAATCCTTTTCTAACACATAATATAAGAATTTATCTCCAAGCGCTGTTGCATCAACCCACATGGGTAATTGTTGATTGAAGACAACCCGAAAGACTTTATCACCTTTCTTTTTGCAAAATTCTCCACGCAATGGTTCATAAAAGGTACGAGCTCCTTGTCCTTCTCTATACTCAGATATAATATGCCCATTCTTATCAGTTGTTGCTATAATTGAATTTGTTTCCAAAAACATATAATACATATCAACTTCTGGTTGTCCTTTTGAAGCCGGTTCAACATCACGCAATCGTTTATATGATTCAAAACGAACACTATGTAACCAATCTCTATTTGAATAACCAGCTCCTCGTGTTGTTGCTATATTCGCTCTCTCTGCCATCATATTTTCTTCCATTGCTGGAGCAACTTTCACATTTTCCACTACATAGTTAAGACCTCTGGTTGATAAATATACTTTATCATCCTTACCTGCTCTGTCTGTTTGTAAATGTGTTCTTTCATTGGTTGCTATAACAAACATACTTTCTTCCGGTTCAAATGAAGGATCATGTTTTGTTATATTACCCATAGCATCAATTATATACATTGGTTCTTTCTCATCATCCCCTGTTGCTGAAAGAACCATAAATTTCACATTACTTGGATCCATTGACTGATTACTTTCATAATAATATACATGAATCAAAGGATCTTTTTGTATCAGATCATTCATGTAATCATCTATTTTTTTCGCATCAAAGGACAAGTTTCGAATCATATTCTTATTCAATTTATTCTGTAAAAGAGAATAAAAAGAGCTTGATACACTCCGTTGTTTTGACTCAAACAGCTCTGCACATAAAACATTATTATCACCATCAAATGCTTTTAAGCAATCTTTGACTAACAAACCTTGCATCTGATTATCTCCACTTAGTGCCTGAGACAATAATGATGCCAATTGTAATCGAGAAGCATTCAAATCGTTAACTTCATTCATAACAACACCTGAACGTGTTTTCATCGATTCTGTCTCCAATAAAGATTCATCTTTCTGACAGCTGAATAAAGAAGCTGACAAGACTGTCAACAATAAAATTTTTTTGTTCATAAATTAAATGATTTTAAATTAATATAGCCATACTTAGACTTTTACTTTTTCTCAAATAAACCTTCTGCTTGCTCTCCTGCTTCATTTTCCAAAAGCAACCGGTAACTTCCATCTTGTAAGTTATTAATAGGTATAATATATTCTGTACAATGTGATGAGTCTAGACATTCTTTATAAACGCAATTCCCTTCATCATCGAATATTTGTAATTCTAAACTGACTTGCTCTTGTAAAAAAGTTAATTGAAGACAATCATTATCTTCACATACTTCTAATGAAAATTTTCCAGATTCTAAATCCCAACCAAACAAAATTATTTTCTGAACATCTCCAGCATAACAATTTAAAGAAGTCATTAAAATGACCAAAAATAAAATACGTTTCAACATTGCTTTTCGTTATTTTAAATTCAACGACCGCAAAAGTAGAATTAAGGCAACAAAAAAAGATTAAACCGTGTTCACAATTCGTTCACAACTTGTTCACACGGTTTAATCCTTTATAAATCAGCTATAAATTTATCAAAACTTTCGGCTCCACCTTCCTCCTTAAATATCTTTTTATATAAACGGCTTCGTATATTGGAAACGGAGGATTTAGTACATGAAAGTAATTTCGCCATACCTTTGACCGGTATTTTCAATTTAACCAGCAAACAGGTATGCCACTCCTGAAGGGACATGTTTGGATAAAGGAAACGAAGCTGAGATATAAAGTTGGGAAAACATTGTTCGATTTCCTTTTCAAGCTCCAACCACTTTTCAGAAGATTGTGGTAAGACCTCCCAGTTCCTTTCCTGAGTAAACCATTGGGCTATTTCAGACTTTAGCAAAACCTGTTCTGACAATGTTTTCCCATCCAAGTTTAACTGTATTTTTCGGTTCGACATTTCCAGAGCTTCTTTCTGCGACTGCAACTGTTGGCATATCTGTTCGTTTCTCGATTCTGCCAATTGTAACTGCGCTGTCAAATCATCTATTTGCCGTTGATTCTGCTCCAATGTTGCCAGACTATTCTGTTCCTGCTCCTTTTTAAGTTGCAGCAAATAGGCTTCTCTTTTTGATGACATTTTTTTATGACGTCGATAATAAAAATAAAGAGAAACCAGCAATGTCAATAAAGTCCAGGATATTAAAATAAACATATATATAAATTTCTCGTTCCGGGCATCATCAAGTTGCAACTGCCTGTTCTGTTTTTGTATATGATTATAATTGTATAATGAGCGAACCCTGTCAACCGCTTCTGTTTTTGTAATATTAGCAATACTATCTTTCAGTGCCAGACTTTTCCGGGCATAATGATAAGCCTGTTGATAATCTCCTGTTTTTTCCTTTATTTCAGAAAGTAACTTATAAATATCGCAATCATCATAAATATGAGGTTTTAACTGAATTGCTTTCTGAAAACAACATATAGCTAAATCATAACGATGATTATAAAAATGAAGTAAACCTTGTGCTTTAAGAACGAGCCTGTCTTTTTCTATTAATTCAGCCGGAAATTGATTCAACAATTCTTCTGTTTTTCTCGCTAAACCATGTTCGGCACAAACAGATATATATTCATTTAATATATGTCCCTGAGCCGTCTCTCCTATCACAAAAGCTATCTCATAAGCCTGCTGATAATAAGTTACCAAACTGTCTTTCTCTCCAATGCGATCAAATATACGAGCTTTGTTTCGACAAGCGAACATGGCTCCTTCCATATCACCATCAACCAAATAATTATATTTAGCCTTTGGTATCATTTCCAAAGCCTCTGAATAAAGACCCTGAAATACATAAATATAATATATTTGCTCATAAATACGCCCCAACATATCATATCGTTGCAAACGCTCACCTATTTCTGCAGCCTTTTGAAAAACGACTAAAGAATTAGGAGAATCGCCCATATTCCGATACATCCACCCCAGATAATAATAAGCCATCAACAGTTTTTCATCCTCACCTTCCTGATGCTCATAATAATCAACAACACGAGCCATCAAAGAATCCGAAACATTTGCCAGTTCTTTTCTTCCTCCAGCCTTTATCTTTAACAACAAATGATACATACGTGTCTCCTCCGGCTCCTGCATAATGATGGAATCAAGAGAAGCCAAATAAAGACGCGCACTGTCGGGAGATTGTTTCATACAATGGATTGCCTGCTGCATCGCCAAAGGATAATCAGGTTTATGAGAGCAAGATGGGGATAGTAAGACTAATATTATTATAAACAATATATGATATTTCATGGGTTCAATTAATTTATTTTCAGAGGTGAACAAAGGTAGTGTAAGTTTTCATCGCAATGAAACTTTTTTTCCACATATTATGAAAATCTTTTTTCATATATTATGAAAATTATTTTTCATCAGCATGAAAATTTATTTCCATATATTATGAAAAAAGTTTTTCACGGCATAGAATTACGATGAAAATATAATTGCCAGTATATTAACAATATACAGAAATTGTTTTTTTAACGCAAATACTATAAAAAAAATCTCCTTACAAAAGACGGATAGTACTTCTGTAAGGAGATTATATATGTTTCACAAACTGCTATGAATTCAGAAACAAGGCGGCAAATATCAAATCTTGTCCAAAGAAATGCCTAAAGCTTTGGCAACGCCTTTGCCATAGTTTTCATCAGCTTTCATACAGTTTCTGATGTGGCGAATCTTTATTTCTTCAGGAATATCGCCCATTGCTCTTGCAGTATTCTCGAAAAGCACTTGCTGCTGTGCAGGAGACATCAGGCGGAACAAATCGCCCGGCTGTGAATAATAATCCGAGTCATCTTCCCTGAAATCCCACTGATAAGCTGCGCCGTCGAGTTCCAAAGGCGGCTCTTTATATTCTGTCTGGTGCTGCCATTCACCATAGCTGTTAGGTTCGTAGCCGAGAGTCGAACCGTGATTTCCGTCCACTCTCATCTGTCCATCACGATGATATATATTAAGGAAAGGACACTTGCTGCTATTTACCGGAATCTGATAATGGTTTACACCCAAGCGGTAGCGCTGTGCGTCACCATAGGAGAACAATCGTCCCTGAAGCATTCTGTCCGGAGAGAAACCAATTCCCGGAACAACATTTGCTGGATTGAATGCTGCCTGCTCAACATCTGCAAAATAGTTTTCCGGATTGCGGTTTAGCTCCATAATTCCGACCTCAATCAGAGGATATTGTTTCTGCGACCACACTTTGGTAAGGTCGAAAGGATTGAACGGGCATTTTGCAGCCTCTTCTTCAGTCATAAGCTGAACGAACATTTTCCATCTTGGGAAATCGCCCTTTTCGATGCTTTCAAACAAATCTCTCTGATGACTTTCTCGGTCCTTTCCTATCAGCGCTTCAGCTTCCTGGTCAGTAAGGTTTTTTATTCCCTGCATAGTGTGCAGATGGAATTTCACCCAAGTACGCTTGCCTTCTGCGTTGATAAAAGAGAATGTATGGCTTCCGTATCCGTGCATATGACGGTAAGAATAAGGAATACCGCGGTCGCTCATTGTTATTGTCACCTGATGCAAAGCTTCAGGAAGAAGAGTCCAGAAATCCCAGTTATTGCGTGCGCTGCGCATATTGGTGCGAGGGTCACGTTTTACGGCATGATTCAAATCCGGGAACTTAAGCGGGTCGCGAAGGAAGAACACAGGAGTGTTGTTTCCCACCAAATCCCAGTTTCCTTCTTCTGTATAGAACTTCATGGCGAAGCCACGGATGTCACGTTCGGCATCGGCTGCGCCACGTTCGCCGGCAACGGTTGAGAAACGCACGAAAACTTCTGTTTCCTTGCCTACTTTTGAGAAAATGGCAGCCTTGGTGTATGCAGTAATGTCATTTGTCACAGTAAACTTACCGAAAGCGCCCGAGCCTTTGGCATGCATACGGCGTTCCGGAATAACTTCACGGTCAAAATGAGCCAACTTTTCAAGGAACCAAACATCCTGCAATAACATCGGACCACGACGACCGGCAGTTGCCACATTGTGATTGTCTGAAACGGGTGCACCTGATGCACTTGTTAGTTTATTATTTTCCATATAACTTCATTTTAAAGGTGAAACATTTGTAAATCTATTTAACACTAACTTATCTTTGCCTGTAAGAAATCCGGTTTTGGATTTCAATTCATAAACAGGAAAAGATTTAGGAATTGACAGAGCCTTTTTCATATTCGAAAACATACTTCCGGTACGGAACTTGTAAGTAGTAAATAATAATGTACGCTCCGGCGGTATGATTCCGGCTATTTCCTTGCTGAACTCAATCCATTTTTGGTGAGGATGCTGATTGACGACAAACCATCCGCAAGTCCAGCAACCGGAAATCAGAAAATCTACTCCTTTAAGTTTATCCCTATTAAAATCTGAAACAGCACTCAAACTGACACTGAAACCTTGCGACCACAGGTACATTGCTATTTCACGGGCATAAAAAGCCGTTTTCCCTTTATGACTGTAATACAAAACTGCTACTTTCATAATTCTTTTTCTCAAAATTAAGGACTGGAATAACTTAACACATTATTTTAATAACTCATTTTTCCGATAATATCAATAGGTTTTAACGATAATTGCAGCTGAACATATGTTACGGAGTGTGCAGATTTAAACAGACTACTTAAAAAACTTCAACAAATACGTTGTTTTTCAAAAAATAATAAATTACCTTTGCCAGTCGAATATAAAAACATAAGGATTAAAATGATTGATAAAATAAAAGCGCTACTCCAGGAAGTAGAAAACATAACAGCAGCAAATGCTGAAGAACTGGAAGCTTTGCGTATCAAATACCTCAGTAAAAAAGGGGAAATCTCTATGTTGATGAATGATTTCCGCAACGTGCCGGCAGAGCAGAAACGTGAAGTTGGTATGTTCATTAACAAACTGAAGGAAACTGCTCAGAACAAAATAAACGAATTGAAAGAGGGTTTTGAAAATGCCCAGACTTCAAACGACGAGATTGACCTGACACGCACTTCTTATCCTATCAACTTAGGAACACGTCATCCTTTGTCATTGGTAAAAAAAGAGATTTGCGATATTTTCGGTCGTTTGGGTTTCAGCATTGCTGAAGGTCCGGAAATTGAAGATGACTGGCATGTGTTCTCTTCTTTGAACTTCGCTGATGACCATCCAGCTCGTGATATGCAGGATACTTTCTTTATCCAGCATCAGCCGGATGTATTGCTCCGTACACATACTTCATCTGTTCAGACAAGAGTTATGGAAAAGCAGCAACCGCCAATCCGTATCATCTGTCCGGGACGAGTATATAGAAACGAAGCCATTTCTTACCGCGCACACTGTTTCTTCCACCAGGTTGAAGCATTATATGTAGATAAGAATGTTTCTTTTGCAGATTTGAAACAGGCACTTTTGTTCTTCGCCAAGGAAATGTTTGGCGCCGATACTAAAATCCGCCTGCGTCCATCATATTTCCCATTTACAGAACCATCTGCCGAAATGGATATTTCATGTAACCTTTGCGGTGGTAAAGGATGCGCATTCTGTAAACATACCGGCTGGGTTGAAATCCTGGGATGTGGTATGGTTGACCCTAATGTTCTTGAAAACTGCGGAATCGACAGCAAAGTTTATTCAGGATATGCATTAGGTATGGGTATCGAACGTATTACAAACCTTAAATATCAAGTAAAAGATTTACGTATGTTCTCAGAGAACGATATACGTTTTCTGAAACAATTTGAATCAGCCAATTAAAATTGCAACCTAAATCATTTTACCACCCCGGACCACTAACCTTGGTCCGGGGAAACACACACGTAAAATGAATATGGTTGCCTGCTTGGCTTGAGAAAACAGATGAGAAACTGATAGGTTTTTATTGCAAATAAACCTGTCAGTATTTTTTTTGTTTATTTGCGCCGTTTGTTTATCTTTGGGTAAAATAGAAAAACAAACAAAAAGACGATAATCATGCGCAAACAAGAACGATATAAAGGTATTCTTGAATGGTTTCAGGCAAATGTGCCGACAGCAGAAACCGAATTGCATTATGAAAGCCCTTACCAATTGCTTGTTGCCGTAATACTTTCGGCACAATGCACCGACAAACGTGTCAACCAAGTCACTCCTGCCCTTTTCGAAGCTTTTCCCGAGCCGGAAGTTCTGGCGGAAAGCACTCCGGAAGTTGTGTTTGAATATATCAGAAGCGTTTCATATCCCAACAACAAATCCAAGCATCTTGTAGGAATGGCGAAAATGCTTGTGGAGCAGTTCAACGGTGAAATTCCTTCCGACATAAAAGATTTGCAGAAGCTGCCCGGAGTTGGAAGAAAGACAGCAAATGTAATTGCCTCAGTAATATTTGACAAACCTGCCATGGCTGTGGATACGCATGTTTTCCGTGTTTCGAACAGACTAGGACTGACAAACAACAGCAAAACTCCGCTGGAAACGGAAAAAGAACTGGTAAAGAACATTCCCGAAGAACTTATCCCAATCGCCCATCATTGGCTTATATTGCACGGACGATATATTTGTCTGGCACGAAAACCAAAGTGTGAAGAATGTGGACTGGTGAAATGGTGCAAATATTTCATGAGTAACAAAGGATGAAAGAATATGCAAAAGATATCATCATTGTTGTGCTAACCTTAATCATAGCATGCATCTCCGTAAGCTACTTTTTCGGCTTCCTAAAAAAAGAAAAACAAACGGAGAAAGAAGATATTTTTTGCCTTATTCCTGAAGATTATACATCTATACTTTCCGTAAACAAACCAGAGCAACTGCGCCACATGGTGCTGGAAAAAGAAAACGGCAACTGCATTTTCCGCAAATATATTCCGGAAGTTTTCATAAAACTGATAATGTATTATGATTTCAAGTATATGCTATTGTCGTTCCACAAAGAAGGTGTTGTCTGTTATATTCAGGCTAACAACGGGAAAAGGAAAGAAATAGAAAGAATTATTTCGGAAAGTTTCCTTCCTTTCTATGCGCCTCAGGAAGAAAAGAAATATGGAATAGATTTCAAATATTATCCAAACGAAGGAAGTTCATTTCTTGGCTGTTATCATCACAATGGTCTATGGATTGCCAGTTTCAGCAAAAAACTTCTGAATGATGTGGCGCGCCGTCAGCTCGCCGGATACAAAGATGAGTCGGCAAATCCTATTTCAACTTCAAGGAAAGAATTCGACAATAAAGCCACGGCAAATTTTATTGTTCCGGCTAACGAATGGCATATGAAACTGGCGAAAGGCGATACTGTCATTTGGGAATATCCGTCTTCTACTATTAATATGGATATTTTCACCAGCGAAGGAAATCTGTGTTCGTTCTGCTCCTTTCCATGCTCCGTGCCGAACGACAGCATATACACTTCGCTTGGAGATTCAATAGCCGGAAAACTGAAACTATATTTTCCGGACATCGAGTTAACTCCTCAAACCACATCTGACAGGAAACAGATATACATTACTTTATGCACTCCGTTGTAAGCTGCAATCCGTCGTATGCAAAACTTACGTTTTCGGGCAATAGTTTTTCTTCTTCGGCATGCAATCCCATACGATGACTTATATGCGTGATGTATGCATGCTTAGGCGCAAGTTTTGATATATGCATAAGCGCAGACTCAAGACCTTGGTGAGAAATATGCCTTTCATCTTTCCTCAGAGCATTTATGACTAAGATATCCAGGTTCTGCAATTTGGAATATTCGCTCTCGGGCAAAGTTTTCATATCTGTTATATATGCAAAATTTCCTATGCGGAAGCCGAGAATGGGCAAACGGGCGTGCATAACTCTTATCGGGATAATTTCCAATGAGCCGATATGGAACGGAGCTTGGGATATGTTATGCAGAACGAGGTTTGGAACTCCGGGATATTTATTCTCCCTGAATACATATGGAAGACGGATTCGGATAGCCTCGCAAACATTGGCTTCGGCAAATATCGGCATATCCTTGAATCTGCAGAAAGGGCGTAAATCATCCAAGCCGCCGACATGGTCGTAATGTTCATGGGTAAGC
The DNA here is from genome assembly GCA_949295065.1 of uncultured Parabacteroides sp. GTDB lineage: Bacteria > Bacteroidota > Bacteroidia > Bacteroidales > Tannerellaceae > Parabacteroides. The sequence continues at coordinate 38,458 of CASFJQ010000007.1, forward strand.
AGCACTGCATCAATCGGCTTGCTTATGTATTTCATCGCCTGGATATAGAAATCAGGGCCACAATCTATAACTATAGAATTTTTCCCTTCTTCAACAAGAACAGACGAGCGGAGTCGTTTGTCTCTGACATCTTTGCTTTTGCACACGCAGCAGTCACAAAGCAGTTCCGGCACTCCTGTCGAAGTGCCGGTTCCTAGAAATGTTATTTTCATTATACAATGTATTTAACCTCTGGCATCAGTTCTATTCCAAAACGGTCGTTTACGGCGGTGCGGATACTTTCTGCAACCAGAGCAATTTCATCGCCGGTTGCTCCACCGTAATTCACCAGAACCAAAGCTTGTTTCTCATAAACACCAACTTCACCATGGCGCTTGCCTTTGAATCCGCATTGCTCGATAAGCCAGCCTGCGGGAACTTTCACCTTTCCTTCCGAAGCAGGATATGACGGAATTGTCGGATAAAGAGCTTTAAGTTTGTCGAACTGTTCTGCCGGGATAACAGGATTCATAAAATAGCTTCCGGCATTGCCCAGTTCCGACGGGTCAGGAAGTTTTTCCCTACGGATTGCAATAACAGCATCGCGCACAGTCTGGAGCGTTGGCTGAGCATCAGAGAACTTCTCTTTCAACTGTCCGTAGTCCAAAGAGAAAGATTCTTTTTTAGATAATCTGATATTTACGTATGTTATGATATGCGGGTCAAGATGCAGATTCTTGAAACGGCTGTTGCGATATGAATAATCGCAGTCGGAAACAGAGAAGCAAACTTTTTCGAATGTCAGCTGATTCCATGCTTCAACTGATTCTATCACATCTTTTATCTCAACGCCATATGCTCCGATATTCTGGACAGCAGCTGCTCCGGTTTCTCCAGGAATAAGAGATAAATTCTCAATTCCGAACCATCCTTTTGAAACAGCAAAGGCAACAACGTCGTCCCACAATTCGGCTGCGCCGACACGAATCACCACATGATCGTCATCTTCACTCACAACATTTATTCCTTTTATTGCCGAATGAAGAATTATACCATTGTAGTCGTTAATGAAAAGCAGATTGCTTCCGCTTCCTATATGTGTGGAAAGACATTCCTGAAAATATTCGTCATGCAGAATCTTTTCCAGTTCTTCTTCTGTTTCATACTCCATAAACCAACGAGTCTTTACAGGAAGATGGAAAGTGTTATGTTGTTCCAATGAGTAGTTCTGTTCTATTCTCATAATATTCTTGTTATAGTATCTTTGACTGCTACTTCATTTAACGACTTCTGATATTTCTCCGCTAACCGAATTCATTATAAAACCACGGACAACAATATCCGAAGGAATAAGCGGATGGTGCTGAACCAAATCTACAGATTCTTTCACTGCACTTTCAGTGTCGTCGAAACCGCTAAGCCACGATTCAAAGTCTATTCCGCAATAGCGCATCATTTCTATATGGTCTTCGGAAATGCCACGTTCCTTCATATGCTTTATCATCATATTGCTGTCCATATGCTGAACTCCACAATCAGTATGACCTATAACCATAACTTCTTCGACACCCAATTCATATATCGCAACCAGAAGACTTCTGATTACACTGTCGAAAGGCTGCGAAATAACGCCTCCGGCATTCTTGATAATTTTCACATCACCATTGCGAAGCCCCAAAGCCGCAGGAAGAAGCTCAGTAAGACGAGTGTCCATACATGCAACTATTGCTATTTTCTTGTCAGGATACTTGTTAGTGATATACTTCTCATATCCTTTATTAGCCACAAACTCTTTATTGTACTTAAGCAAATCTTCTATCATAATCGCAAATTTTCCGCAAACTTACAAAAAAAGAGGTATTGCTTAACTTAAAAGGCTTTCTTATCTTTGCAAAAATTTTATAAAGCAATGATACAATCAATGACTGGGTTCGGCAAGGTTACAGCCGAACTGCCTTCGAGAAAAGTAACCGTTGAGATCAAGGCTTTGAACAGCAAACAGCTGGATTTGTCAACTCGTATTCCTGCTATCTACAGAGAGAAGGAAATGGCTGTCAGAAGCCTTTTGATGCAAGCTCTGGAAAGAGGGAAAGTTGAGTTTAGCATATATATCGAATCAATTGGCAAAGATTCTTCTGCTCAGATAAACCAGGAAGCAGTTGCAGGATATTATGCCCAATTGAAAGAGATTTCTGAAAAGATTGGAATTGAAAAACCTAACAGCTGGGCCGAAATGCAACAGGTTTTGCGTTTCCCTGACGTAATCCGTACTGAAGTCGTTGAAGCAGACGAAGCAGAATGGAGCGTTGTGGAAAATGCCGTAAACCAGGCAATAAAACAATTGCAAGAATTCCGAATTCAAGAAGGTGCCATGCTGCAGAAATTATTCGGTCAAAAGATAGAAAACATTGCACAATTGCTTAAAGATGTCGAGCCATACGAAAATGAACGCATTAACAAAATCAAGGCTCGCATATGTGACAATTTGGAAAAGGTGGCGGCTCAAGACTACGACAAGAACCGCTTTGAGCAGGAAATGATTTATTACATCGAAAAGCTCGATGTGAGCGAAGAGAAGAGCCGCCTTGATAACCACCTCAAATATTTTCTCGAAACCATGAACAGCGGTCATGGACAAGGTAAAAAACTTGGCTTCATCGCTCAGGAAATGGGAAGAGAAATCAACACCTTAGGTTCAAAAAGCAACCATGCGGAAATGCAGAAAATAGTTGTACGCATGAAAGATGAACTTGAGCAGATTAAAGAACAGGTATTAAACGTATTATAATATGGACGGAAAGCTAATAATATTCTCCGCACCTTCAGGTTCGGGAAAATCCACTATCATAAATTATCTGCTTGAACAAGGACTTAACCTGAAGTTCTCCATCTCGGCAACCAGCCGTGCTCCTCGTGGAGAAGAAAAAGATGGTGTGGAATATTATTTCCTCAGTCCTGAAGATTTCCGTAAACGTATTGCTGCCGGAGATTTTCTGGAATACGAAGAAGTATATACAGACAAGTTTTACGGAACACTGAAGAGCGAAGTTGAAAGAATATTCAAGGAAGGAAATAATGTTATCTTCGATGTTGACGTTGTTGGCGGATGCAACATAAAGAAATATTACGGAAACAGGGCTTTGTCTGTATTTATCCAGCCGCCTTCTGTTGAAGAATTACGCCGCAGGCTTGTTGGCCGCAACACTGACAGTCCGGAAGTGATAGAAAGCAGACTTGCAAAGGCCGAATACGAACTTGGCTTCGCCAATCAGTTTGATGTCGTAATAGTCAACGACGACTTGGACAAAGCTAAAGAGGAAACCTTGAGAACAGTCAGGGATTTCTTAGATAAATAAGGAGCTTTCCGGCAAAATTAAGTTTACTTTACTGCAAAACTGTTTTCGCCACAACTGTGGTTTAATCAAATCACATCTGTGACTTAATTAAACCACACCTGTGACCCAATCAAACCACATCTGTGGCGAAAATAGTTTCTAAAGATTTAACTGTAAGATTTCAGATAATATTGAATAGTCTCCAAATCTTCAGACTAAAAAACAAAAGCAGCTTCCAACCATAATATAGGTACTTATCAATAAATCATTCAAAATTACCATAATGATAAACCAGAAAGAAAAAGTGAGCAAAGCCATTTTCATCACCAGCATTATCCTGGCTATTATTGCAATGGCTGCCGGAATCGCGGCTGTGTATATGGAAGAATACGTTATCGGAGGAGGAATGTTGTTCGTACTAATATTGCAAATCCACAACATTATTTCATACAAAAGGCAAAATGGAAAGTAAGCGTATAAAGACCGGTATATATTCCGGTTCATTCAATCCTATACATATAGGACATCTTGCTCTTGCAAATTGGTTATGCGAATATACTGATTTGGAGGAAGTATGGTTTATGGTTACGCCACACAATCCCCTCAAGGAAAAAAGAAACTTATTGGATGACGCAACCCGGCTCGAGCTGGTAAGAATAGCCACCTCGGATTATCCGCATTTCAAAGTCAGTGATTTTGAATTCACAATGCCACGACCTTCCTATACGTACGCGACTCTGAGCGCATTGAGGGATAAATTTGAAGACAGGGAATTCTGCTTTATAATGGGAGCTGACAACTGGCAGATTTTCGGGCAATGGAGAAATCATGATAATATAATAAATGAATTCCCGATATACATATATCCAAGGCTCGGCTACCAAATTAATATTCCTGAAAACATTAACAGCATAAAAGCCCTCCCCGCTCCTATCATTGAAATATCTTCCACTTTCATCAGAAATTCTATAAAAGAAGGTAAGGATATAAGGTTCTTTCTCCCGGAAAAAGTTGGAGAATATATTGCCAACAACAAACTTTACATAGAATAATCGCACAATTTATTAATGATTAGGCAACAAAACTGATAGCAAGACTTATAAAACTTGTTATATTGTCACTTTTTTTTTACTTTTGCCCCATATTATACAAAATAAGAACGCAATGAATCTATTAGAACTGAGCGAACAAGAAATAATAAGACGCAACAGCATGGAACAGTTGCGCCAAATGGGTATCGAGCCATATCCGGCAGCAGAGTACGAAACAAATGCATATTCCAAAGAAATAAAAGAATCTTTCAAAGACGATGCTGAACCTCGTCAGGTGTGCATTGCCGGTCGTATTATGAGTCGCCGCATTATGGGTAAAGCGTCATTCATGGAATTGCAGGACTCTGAAGGAAGAATTCAGGTTTATATTTCACGTGACGATATTTGCCCGGACGAAAACAAAGACTTATATAATGTTGTATTCAAGAAATTGCTTGACATTGGTGACTTTGTCGGCATCAAAGGTTTTGTTTTCCGCACACAGATGGGTGAAATTTCTGTTCATGCACAGGAATTGACTGTTTTGGCTAAGTCATTACGTCCGTTACCTATTGTTAAATACAAAGATGGCGTAGCATATGATGGTTTCAACGATGCTGAAATGCGTTATCGCCAGCGTTATGTGGACTTGGTTGTTAACGAAGGTGTAAAAGATATCTTCATCAAACGTACCAAGATTTTCAATTCAATGCGTAACTATTTTAATGAACATGGTTATACAGAAGTTGATACACCTGTACTACAAAGTATTCCTGGTGGTGCATCAGCCCGTCCGTTCATCACTCACCACAACGCATTGGACATTCCATTGTATCTGAGAATTGCCAACGAGTTGTATTTGAAACGTCTTATCGTAGGCGGTTTTGAAGGTGTATATGAATTCAGCCGTAACTTCCGTAACGAAGGTATGGACCGTACGCACAATCCTGAATTTACTTGCATGGAAATTTATGTTTCCTACAAGGACTATAACTGGATGATGAACTTCACAGAAAGATTGCTTGAACGCATCTGTATGGATGTTCTTGGAACAACAGTTGTAAAATTCGGTGATAAGGAAATCAACTTCAAAGCTCCATATAAACGTATTTCCATGATTGATTCAATCAAGGAAAACACAGGCATCGACATCACGGGCATGAACGAAGACCAGCTTCGCGAAGTGTGCCACCAGCTTGGTGTTGAAGAAGATGAGACAATGGGTAAAGGTAAGCTCATCGACGAAATCTTCGGTGCGAAATGTGAAGGCAATTATATTCAGCCTACATTCATCACTGACTATCCTATCGAAATGTCACCTCTTACAAAGAAGCATCGTAACAATCCTGAACTAACAGAACGCTTCGAACTTATGGTTTGCGGTAAAGAAATTGCGAATGCATATTCTGAGCTTAACGACCCGATTGACCAGCGCGAACGATTCCAGGAACAGCTTCGTCTGTCAGAAAAGGGTGATGATGAAGCAATGTTCATCGACCAGGATTTCTTGAGAGCTTTGGAATACGGTATGCCTCCAACCAGTGGTATGGGTATTGGTATGGACCGTCTGACAATGTTCCTTACAGGCCAGGAAAGCATTCAGGAAGTTCTGTTCTTCCCACAAATGCGCCCTGAAAAGACAGTCAAGAAAGACTCTGCTGAAAAATATGCAGCTGCCGGAATAAACAAAGACTGGGTTCCGGCTTTGCAGAAAGCAGGCTATTTGACTGTTGAATCACTGAAGGAAGCCAATCCGAACAAAGTGAGACAGGAACTTTGTGAAATCAATAAGAAATACAAGCTGGAACTTGAAAATCCTACAGCCGAAGAAGTTGCCGGATGGATAGAGAACGCAGCAAAATAAAAGTCTGAGTATAATGAATTTGCCTGGTAAAATTGCAATAATGGGAGGTGGTAGCTGGGCTACCGCCTTAGCCAAAATTGTACTTTCTACTCAAGATAGTATCAATTGGTATATGCGCCGTACTGAACAGATTGAGGAGTTCAAGCAGTATGGCCATAATCCAAGCTACCTGTCATCTGTAAAATTTGACTTAAGCAAAATTAAATTCTATTCAGACATCAACGAAACTATTGATGATTCTGATACTTTGATTTTTGCAACACCGTCTCCATTTCTGAAACAGCATCTTATGAAGGTAAAAACTTCTATGGCAGATAAATTCATAATTTCAGCCATAAAAGGTATTGTTCCGGATGAGAACATGTTGGTAGCAGACTATTTTGCAGAATATTACAATGTTCCGTTAAATAACATTGCAGTAATAGGCGGGCCTTGCCACGCTGAAGAAATTGCCTTGGAAAGATTGTCATACATAACACTTGCTTGTCCGGATATCGACAATGCATACGCTTTTGCCTCTGTTTTCAAGAATCAATATCTCAACAATTATTGCTGTAAGGATGTGACAGGCATTGAATATTCTTCTGTTTTAAAGAATGTCTATGCAATTGTAGCAGGCATTTGTCACGGCATGAAATACGGAGACAATTTCCTTGCTGTATTCATATGTAATGCCATTGAAGAAATGAGGAATTTCCTAAATGCCGTTCATGGATTGGACAGAGATATTACAGACTCCGTGTATCTTGGCGACCTGCTGGTAACAGCATATTCCAGATTCAGCCGAAACAGGACTTTCGGTACAATGATAGGAAAAGGATATTCCGTAAAAACTGCTCAAGTTGAAATGGAGATGATTGCCGAAGGTTACTACGGCACAAAATGTATCTACGAAATCAATGAACAAAGATACAAAGTCAATATGCCAATATTGAATGCTTTGTATGCAATTCTTTATGAAAGAAAATCTCCTACGACTGTTATCAGACAATTGACGGAAACTTTTAAATAGAATCACCATATTTTGATAATATAGGATGCGGTTCAGAATTGCAAAATCAAAAACAAGTTTTTTATTTTGCTCTCCGCTCACCTTTCACTATATTTGCAGAGACATACAAATCCATTGTATGTCTCTGTACTTTTATAAGAAGAATATTTATGAAAAACATTACTTTAAACATCGAAAAAGCTTTAGGATTTGTTTCTAAAGACCAGGTTTATGCTCAAGAAGCTAAAGCCAAGGAATGTATTGCAACTTTGCACAATGGAACTGGAGAAGGAAATGATTTCCTGGGATGGTTACATTTGCCATCTTCAATCTCAGAAGAAGAACTAATTGATATTGAAAACACAGCAAACTTGCTGCGATCAAAATGTGAAATCGTAGTAGCTATCGGAATTGGCGGAAGCTATCTTGGAACAAAAGCAGTGGTTGAAGCAATGAACAACAGCTTCGACTGGTTGCAGAAAGAACGCAAGAATCCAATCATGCTTTATGCAGGCCACAACATCGGAGAAGATTATCTGCACGAATTGAGCGAAGTTCTGAAAGGTCGCCAGTTCGGTATTATCAATATATCAAAATCAGGAACAACAACTGAACCTGCAATTGCCTTCCGTATTTTGAAGAAACAATTGGAAGATGCTGTCGGCAAAGAAGAAGCTCGCCAGCGTATCGTAGCAATCACAGATGCTAAAAAAGGTGCATTGCGTACATTGGCAACTCAGGAAGGTTACAAGACATTCGTTATTCCAGACAATGTAGGTGGACGTTTTTCTGTTCTTACTCCGGTTGGATTGTTGCCAATCGCTGTTGCAGGTATCAATATCCGCGACCTTGTTGCCGGAGCTGTTGATATGGAAAAGGCAACAGGTGTTGACGTTCCTTTTGCAGAAAACTTGGCTTCAATTTATGCTGCTACAAGAAATGAATTATACAAGAGCGGCAAGAAAATTGAAATCTTGTGTAACTTCCATCCAAAATTGCATTATATCGCTGAATGGTGGAAACAGCTTTACGGAGAAAGCGAAGGAAAAGACAACAAAGGTATTTTCCCTGCAGCTGTAGATTTGACAACAGACTTGCACTCTATGGGTCAGTGGATTCAGGAAGGTGAACGCTCTATCTTCGAAACTGTAATTTCAGTTGAAAATCCTAATTACAATGTTCAGGTTCCTCACGATGAAGAAAACCTTGACGGTTTGAACTTCCTTGCAGGAAAACGCGTTGACGAAGTAAACAAGATGGCAGAACTTGGTACACAGTTAGCTCACGTTGACGGTGGTGTTCCTAACCTAAAAATCACATTGCCTGAAGTTAATCCATATTATATCGGACAGTTGTTCTATTTCTTTGAAAAGGCTTGCGGTATAAGCGGATATATGCTTGGTGTGAATCCGTTCAACCAGCCGGGTGTTGAAGCATACAAGAAAAACATGTTTGCTTTGCTTAACAAACCTGGATACGAAAAAGAATCTGAAGCTATTAAAGCAAGATTGTAATTCAACCTGTTATACAGGACCGAACCCACAGTTTCGTGGGGCCGTATATATTTTTAAATTATTACGGCCCCAAACGGATGTGGGTTCAGTCCTATTTTTTAAGCACAATACAACTATCATTATGCCATAAACACAGCATATCAAACCACGGACAAACAATCAATTACAAACATAATGACAAAAAAAGTCCAAAATTATTTGTTTTATAAAAATTAATCACTACCTTTGCACTCGCAATCAGAAATGATTGATATTACATCGCGGAGTGGAGCAGTGGTAGCTCGTTGGGCTCATAACCCAAAGGTCGTCTGTTCGAATCAGGCCTCCGCAACTCAGAAAGAGTCGTCATTAATAATTTGGACGACTTTTTTTATACCTATTCAATTAACAAATTCTATTGCCAAATAATTAAAGAAGGTATCTGAAAAAGGATATCTTCTTTTTTTATATTACATTTGTAGTAATAATAATCAAACATTCAGACAGATTTCAAACATAGTTTATGCGCATAGATATTCTTACAGTCCTGCCGGAAATGATTGACGGAATGATAAACTGTTCAATACTAAAAAGGGCACAAGACAAAGGTCTTGCTGAAATCCATCTACATAATTTAAGAGACTACACGACAAACAAATGGAGACGCGTGGACGATTATCCATTCGGTGGTGAAGCCGGTATGGTTATGCAAATCGAACCTATCGACCGTGCCATTTCCGAATTGAAAAGCCAAAGAGAATATGATGAGGTAATCTATACGTCACCTGATGGAGAAACATTCAACCAGCCAATGGCGAACTCTATGTCAATGATGAACAACCTTATTATTCTATGCGGACATTACAAAGGCATAGATTACCGAATAAGAGAACATCTTATAACAAAAGAAATTTCCGTAGGAGATTATGTCCTTACAGGCGGAGAATTGGCAGCAGCCATAATCTCGGATGCTGTGGTAAGACTAATTCCGGGTGTAATAGGTGATGAACAAAGCGCTTTGTCTGATTCGTTCCAGGATAATCTGCTGGCGCCACCAGTTTACACACGTCCTGCCGACTACAAAGGCTGGAAAGTTCCGGAAGTCCTGCTTTCCGGTCATCAAAGGAAAATTGAAGAATGGAGATTGCAGCAAGCGCAGGAAAGAACGGCAAGGCTTCGTCCGGATTTATTGAAATAACATAAACAAACAGCCTGCTATTGGCCATCCGATAGCAGGTTGTTTTATTATAAAAAATCTGCCAAGTCTCTGAAAAGCTCGAAAAAATCTGTAATTTTGTGGCTCACTAGTTGAAGGCACACTTGTGCATATAAATCAAGTATTATTAAGAATATTATTAGTGATTTAAATTAAGGAGAAAAGAAGAGTTATGGACAACATAGAAAAGAAAGAAACAAAGGAAATCAACAAAATGTCTTTACTGCTTGTCGCAGTTGTAGTGCTGGTTTTAATTATTGCCGGAGCTGTATATTACATATTCCATCAAAATGAACAGATGGAAGCGATGACACAGACATTCGATTTGGAAAAGGAAATGCTTGCTGACGAATTCAACGAACTTTCACTACAATATGAAGGATATAAATTCAGCGTAAGCAACGATTCACTTGTTGCCCTTTTATCTACAGAGCAAGCTAAAGTTCAGAGATTGATGGAAGAGCTGAGAACCGTGAAATCAACTAATGCAAAAGAAATAGCACGATTGAAAAAAGAATTGGCTACTTTGCGTAAAATCATGCGTAACTATGTTGTCCAGATTGATTCCCTAAACAGAGCTAACGAACAACTTAAAGTTGAAAAAAACGAAGCAGTTCAAAAATATAAACAAGCTACAACAACTGCCGCTACATTAAAGAAAGAAAAAGAGAAACTTACCGAACGTGTAACATTGGCAAGTCGCCTTGATGCAACTTCGATAAGCGTTACTCCTGTTAACTCAAGAGGTAAGTTGGCAAAGAAAATCAATAAGACACAACAGCTTGTAGTGAATTTTAAGATATCAAAGAACATAACAGCTCCGGTTGGTGAAAAAGACATTTATGTAAGAATAATGAAACCTGATGACGATATCCTTGTGAAAAACAGGAACAACGTCTTTTCATTCGAAGGTAAGGACATTTCATATTCAATGAAGAAAATGATTGAATATGAAGGTGAAGAAGTTCCTGTTACCATGTATTGGGATGTTGAAGAATTCCTGTCACCTGGAACTTATCGAGTAGATATCTTTGCTGACGGAAATCTTATTGGTCAGAAAAAATTCACTCTAAATAACTAACGTAAAATGCCGGAATCTCCTCTTTACCGTTTCCTGGAAGACATTCCAGAGCCTTTGAAACGCAATGTCACTTTCGTTGAAGAGCTGGAAAGCCATTCTCACATTGTGAGAGTAAAGAAAGGAGAATATCTGCTCCGAACAGGAGAACTTTGCACGGACGGTTATTTTATAAACAAAGGGTTGTTTGTAAACTTATACGTTAACGAGAAAGGGAATGAATGTGTAACAGGTTTTGCTGCCGAATGCGACATTCCTTTTCTTTCAGCAATAGGTTACTTCACAAAAGAGCCCTCCGAATTTGAGATAAAAGCCATTGAAGACGGCGAATTGCTTTGCTTTTCACGTGTACATATTGAAGATTTGTCTTTACGTTATCCATTATTTGCATCCTATTATCAGAATGTGATGCTTACGCTTATCTCCAAATTGTACACGTTGTTTGCAATCCGCCAGTCATGCAAGGCAGAGGAATTCATACGCTATATGTATGATAATCAAAAATGGCTTATCAGCCGTGTTCCTGACAAATATATAGCGCAATATATTGGAATAACTACTTCTTGGTATTGCAAGCTGAAAAAGCGTTTATTCCGCTGATTATATTATCCCATTCTGCAGCCAAAGTTTTCATATCAGGGAACAAAAGATGCGCTCCGGCTTCGAGCAGGACTTCATCCTTCAATGGTCCTGTATTTACGGCAATAGTGAATATTCCGGCATCTACACCAGCTTTTACTCCCAATGGGGCGTTTTCTACGACAAAGGCTTCATTAGCCTTAACTCCTGCTTTCTGTAAACCTATAAGATATGGTTCTGGATTAGGTTTTCCATATTTTACATCATAAGCAGTAATAATCTTCTCTTTGACAAAGATTCCCGGATAAGTATGCTCCAGTTTGTCAATCAGGCTCATCTGTCCTGAACCGGTAACCACAAGCCTTTGCAAATTGCATGATTTAATCTTTTCCAGGAGTTCTGCAGTTCCCGGCATAGCTTCACCATCGTTGTAAGTCCTGAATCTCTCCGACTTCTTTTCATATATTATATGTTTTTCCTCCTCAGTTGCTTCCCTACCGAAAGTTCTCATGAAAAGTTCATTTATGGTGCTAGCTCCGGTTCTTCCTTCAAACATATAAAAATCATATTCATCTGCTTCCAGATTATATTCATCTGCAATTTCTTTCCACGCACGAGCATGGAATTTCATTGAATCATAAAGTACGCCATCCATATCAAACAGAACTGCTTTCGGATTTAATGACGTTTGATTATTCTCTTTTAAATACCTCGATATTGCTTCTTCTATCATATATATTATTTACTTTGGTTTTGCTAACTTGACTTTATGTTTAGCTGTTCACAAGAAACAAGTTGACAAGTATTCGGACATTTATATTTATATCCGTTTTCTTACATTGCCAACTTGTATCTGAGAACTTGTAAACTCTAAAATTCAAATACGCTCCAGGACCTTGACTATTAGTTCAGACAATGAATCCTTATAAGATGTATTCATATTCTTTTCAACCCTGCCAGCAATTATACAGCATACAGTCATGGCTCTATGTCCCATAAGCGCCGCTAGTCCGGCAAGCGAAGAACTTTCCATTTCAAAATTAGTTATTTTCTGATTCTTGTATTCAAACTTCTGAATCTTGCTGTTCAATTCCGGATCGGCAAGCGAAAGTCGGATTTTCCTTCCCTGCGGACCATAAAATCCGTTTGCGGCAATAGTCACACCTCTGAGTATGTCATCTCTGGTGATTTGCTCAATAAGAGACTTATCAGCCGGAACAACATAAGGACGTAATCCTTCAATTTTCCATTCAAGCTGACGTTCTAGTTCTTTTTCCATTTCCAAATCACGGACTTTATCTGTATTGCCATAGAAATATATAACACCATCAAAACCTATTGATTTCTCTGCTGCCACATATGTTCCCACCGGAGTTTCGTGCTGAAGACCGCCACTCGTACCGATTCTTACCAATGTCAACTGTTTTATCTCATCCTTTATTGTTCTTGTAGCAAAATCTACATTTGCCAGAGCATCAAGTTCTGTCAGAACAATATCAATATTGTCCGTACCGATACCATGAGAAACAACAGTTATTCTTTTTCCCTTATACGTTCCCGTTATAGTATGGAATTCTCTGCTTTGGATATCGCATTCGATATTATCAAAATGAGTTGCTATGACAGACACACGCTCCGGGTCACCAACAAGAACAACTCTATCTGCCAGCTGTTCCGGCTTGATATGCAAATGGAAAATACTTCCATCCGCATTTATTATTAATTCTGAAGAAGGAATTGGATTCATAATCTATTGGATTTTTTATAAAATCACCGGAACTGATTTAAATAATCAACTCCGGTGTTTTAAAACTCTTGTCAACTTGTTTTCTTGTCAACTAGTCAACTTAATCTTATTTAATTGTCTTGTTTTGCGAAGCCGAAGGTTTTGCAATTGCTTCTCTCATTGACGTATCAGCTTCTATATTTTTCATCTTATAATAATCCATAACACCAAGATTGCCGGTACGGAAAGCCTCAGCCATTGCCTTAGGAACTTCAGCTTCAGCCTCGATAACTTTGGCACGTGCTTCCTGAGCCTTAGCTTTCATTTCCTGCTCAAGAGCGACTGCCATTGCACGACGTTCCTCAGCCTTAGCCTGGGCAATATTCTTGTCTGCCTGAGCCTGGTCCATTTGCAAATATGCACCGATATTCTTTCCTATATCAATATCGGCAATATCAATTGACAAGATTTCAAAAGCAGTTCCGGCATCCAAGCCTTTCTTCAATACTAGTTTTGAAATAGAATCAGGATTTTCCAACACTGTCTTATGGCTGTCTGATGAACCAATTGAAGAAACAATACCTTCACCGACACGTGCAAGAATAGTTTCCTCTCCTGCTCCACCAACCAGCTGCTTTATATTGGCACGGACTGTCACCCTCGCTTTAGCAATCAACTGAATACCGTCTTTTGCCACAGCTGTTACCGGAGGAGTATTTATAACCTTTGGATTAACCGACATCTGCACAGCTTCAAACACATCTCTACCTGCCAAGTCAATTGCCGTTGCCATCTGAAACGAAAGGTCAATATTTGCCTTAGACGCAGAAACAAGAGCATGCACAACCTTTTCCACATGTCCGCCGGCAAGATAGTGAGCCTCAAGCTCATCTCTTGTAAGATTTCTCAAGCCAGCCTTATGTGCTTCAATCATAGCTTGCGTAATGACATAAGGAGGAACCTTTCGTATTCTCATCAAGAACAATTGCAATAACGAAATGTTCACCCCGGAAACTTTTGCCGATATCCATAAAAGGAAAGGCACATAATAAAGGAAAACCATCAAAAGCAAAATGGCAATCCCTAGCATAACCAACGGAGCAGAAGTTGTGATTTCCATATGTTTTAGTTTTTAATGAATAATTTATTTACTGAATACTATTTCCCGTTTCTTCCTGTTCATCTGTGACAACCCAGATATAATTATCCTCTATTCTGGTTACGACAACAGGTGTGTTTTCGTCTATCCATCCGTTTTCCGCCTTGACCTCAACAATAGTCCTGTTGAACCTTGCCTTTCCGACAGAAGCAAGCCTGGAAACTGTAACACCTTTTTCCCCGACACTGATACCTTGTTCCAGATTCGACGTGACTTTTGAGCTGATGTCTGCATTTAATTCCATAATCTTGAATGAACGAGAACGCAGGAAAAACCAAAATACAGCCACAAATCCGATAATTGAAGATAAAACAGTTATATGACCTATTGTCATATCCAGACTATAGGCATACCAAATTCCCCAGCCAGCACATAAGGCTCCGGCAATGCCTGCCAAAGTTATTCCCGGGATAAAGAACACCTCTGCTATTAAAAGTATAATAGCAGCCAACATACATATTACTATAATTATTATTTCGGATAACATAAGCTATAATCTATTTTGCTACGGCACTGCAAAAACTGATTCTGCAAACACCGCACCGGTTATTTTCTCTTTAATTTCGGAGCCTCTGCATTTCTTGCATTCTTCTCCAATTCGGCAGGCTGGTCTGCCAACTCCAACAGTTTGTTTTCTGCCATAAGAATCTTGTCTTTCATCTGTTCCTTTTTGGAAGCATTCTTTGTTGCGGAATATTCCTGTCTCATTTTCTGAAGCTGCATCTCGGTTTTCTCAATTTGTTGCCTTATATCAGTTGCCTGCTTATAAAGGTTTCTCGCTTCAGAAGATTTGAAATCCTCCCATTTATAATATATAGTATTAGGAGATACGGCAAACTCAAAGTCGTGGTCCTTTTTCTGTGGTCCATAAGGTATAACTTCATGAGCCAAAGCCACCAATTCTGAATAATCCTTTCCTGCTTCCCACGTTGTTTTTATAGAAGCCAACGAAGCCCAAGCCTGCTTAATGGAAACATCCTCTGTCTCCACTCTCTCGTGATTAGTATTTGGGATGAACAGATATACACAAGCCTTTCCTTCCGGCTGGAAGCGGTCTGAGACAAACCATCCAAGCTGTTTAACCTCGTCAACAACCATCATATAATCATTATATGGAGAATTGAACGGCATACCCAATTGCTCCGGAGCAAGATATGTATCTGTATTCATATTATAACGGGTAACAAACAAATCATATCCGCCCAAAGAACCATTTCCTTTTGACGAATAATAAATTGTCACACCGTCAGACAATACAAACGGGTAATTATCATCCTCCTGGCTGTTTATATTCATCGGCAACTGCTTCTCATCGGACCATTTGTCCATCAGCAAAGACTGAGTAAACAAGCAGAAATGATTATCCGTTGTTTGCTTTCCGTAATATGCCTTGTCTCCTTTCTGATTGACAAACACAACCGAATTATCACCAGAACCGGGGAACAAATCATCCGAATAGACAAGAGAACCACACTCTTCACTCAACGTATAAGCCTGAAGTATATCGCTTTTATCAACAACGATACTGTCAATCACATGAACAGCCTCAACCTTATCCATCATTCTTGCGGCATTCTCCATTGCGTCAAGTCTCAGCTCTGCTTCTTCGGTATCTCTTTTCTTCTTGGTAAGCCAGTCTATGTATTCTTCATACATTTCAACAGCCTTGTCATATCGGAAAGTCTTGAAATACAACTCTCCCATATATCTGAAACCTTCAATAACCTTGCGTTTAACCGAAACAGACAAATACTTCTCGGCAGTTTCAATATCTCCGGTTTCCAGACAGCATACGCCATACCAATGATTATACGACGCATTTCCTGGCGACTGCTTTACAAACTTTTCGAATACAGGTTTAGCTTCAGCATATTTTCCTTCGTTATACAAAGCCTTGGCTTCATTAAGTGTCTGTGCTTGCATTGAACCGCAAATACAAGTTGCGGCAAATGCCATTATCCATTTGTCAAATGAAATTTTCATTCTAACTTTTATTCGTAATTAAATTATTAACCTGTTTCAAAAGCATATTCATTTTCCAGACAAATCCAGCTGTATAAATGCTAAAAGCTCAAAAATGAACAAAAGCTTTCTATTCTAATTTCAAAAATAATCTTTTCTCTTGAATTAAGAATAACATAAAATAGAATATTTTTCAATCTTGTTTTTGACATGCGCTTTGATAGTAGTAATTTTGCACCCGCAAATATGCAGCACCTTTCAGATGCTGGTTTCTGAACAGGTCTTAAATAAAAGATAATAAGGCAGAAGATTGGTTTATGGCAAAACTCTCTGAAGAAGAAATGCTCTTTCGAAAAGTGGAAGATAAAGTCAGAAAAGCAATAAGGGATTATAGTCTGATTAACGACGGAGACAAAATTCTCATCGGTCTTTCCGGAGGAAAAGATTCCCTGGCTTTGGTTGATTTACTCGGACGCAGGTCGAAAGTGTTCAGTCCGCGTTTCCAGATAATTGTGGCACACATAGTAATGAAGAATATTCCTTACAGCTCTGATTTGGAATATCTGAAAAGTTGTGCTGCCGAACACGACATTCCTTTCATTCTGCATGAAACGGAATTCGACGCATCGACCGACAAACGCAAATCGCCATGTTTCCTCTGTTCATGGACAAGACGAAAAGCTTTGTTCGACATTGCAAAAATAGAAGGATGTAACAAAATTGCTCTCGGCCATCATCAGGACGACATTCTGGAAACTCTTCTGATGAACATTACTTTCCAGGGAGCGTTTGGCACAATGCCACCAAAGCTGAAAATGTCCAAATTCGATATGGAGATTATCCGCCCGATGTGTCTGGTCGAAGAAAAGGAATTATTGAGAATTGCCGAATGGAAAGGCTACAGAAAGCAGATTAAGAACTGCCCGTATGAATCAGGTTCGAGCCGTAAAGATATGAAAGCTGTTCTTGCTTCCTTGGAATCTCTCAATCCCGAAGCCCGATACAGTCTGTGGGCAAGCATGACGAATGTGCAGAATGAATATTTGCCTTCGAAGCCTAAGAAATAATATCATTGAAGTTTCGCAAGCTCAACTTTCAGTTAACGAGTTAACAAGAAAACAATTTAACAAGAACTTTCAGATAATCAAGCGCGAGGTAATAAATATTTTACCTTGTCAACTTGTCTCTGAAACCTTGTCAACTTTAAATACAAACTTAAATATTAAAATAAAATGCAAGGAATTTACAGTATTTTGCTTCTTATCGTATCAAACATTTTCATGACATTTGCATGGTACGGACACTTGAAGTTGCAGGAAATGAAAGTCATCAACAACTGGCCGCTCTATGCCGTTGTTCTTTTCTCGTGGGTTATTGCTTTGGCGGAATATTCATGCCAGGTGCCGGCAAACAGAATCGGTTTCCAGGGAAATGGCGGTCCATTCACACTGATGCAGCTTAAGGTTATTCAGGAAGTTATCACTCTGATTATTTTCACAGTGTTCACAACTGTCCTTTTCAAAGGCGAATCATTGCATTGGAATCATCTGGCAGCTTTCGTATGCCTTGTAGCAGCTGTTTATTTTGTTTTTATGAAATAAACTTCATTACCCGGAATTGTTAAACTTAAAATCACAATACCATGAAAAGTGTTATTTCCATTTTGGCAATGCTGCTTGTTGTTGCCACTTCTTTTGGAAAAACTTCCGACAACATAAATCTGAACATTGTGTTCGTCGGCAACAGCATAACTTATGGCGCCGGTCTGGAAAACCCGACACGCGAAGCTCCGCCCGTTAAGGCTGCGATTTATCTTACCGGTCAACCTTTCATCGGATCAGTAAAATATTCCAATCAAGGTGTGAGCGGCAGTACAACTGTGGATTTCCTTCCGGAAACAAACACATTGTTTCCAAAAGTAAAGGCTGCAGCCGATAAATTCAAAGATGAAGATTGGGCAACTCTTGTATTCTCGATAATGCTTGGAACCAACGACAGCGC
Organism: uncultured Parabacteroides sp.; assembly: GCA_949295065.1. Taxonomy (GTDB): domain Bacteria; phylum Bacteroidota; class Bacteroidia; order Bacteroidales; family Tannerellaceae; genus Parabacteroides. The sequence goes on from CASFJQ010000007.1 coordinate 56,872, forward strand.
TATCCGAGGAACAAACGGCTGTCCGGTTTCTCCGGAGCAATATCAGAAAAATATGAGAACCATCATCGACAAACTGATTGAACTTTATCCCGGTTGCAAAATTGTAGTTCACCGCCCACTTTGGTACAGTCCGAACACACACAATGCTTCTGAATATTTACAGGAAGGCCTGGACCGACTGCAAACATATTATCCGGAAATCAAGAAACTGGTAAAACATTATAACTCCGTGAAAAAAGGCTGTGTCTATCTTGGAGATACCGACGGCTTTGACTATTTCCGCAAAAATCACAAAGATGCTTTCCAGGCTGAGAACGGAAACAGTGGAGTGTTTTATCTCCATCCAAACAAAGAAGGAGCTTCTTATTTGGGAGAATTGTGGGGAAAAGCGATTTATAGAATAACAGAGACAAGATAACAAGTTGACAAGTTGACAAGTTAACGAGGGAACAAGGATATAAACCTTGTCAACTTGTAATCTTGTCAACTCGTCAACTAAAAAATAAACAACAATGAAAAGATATTGTCAAACACTAGACTTAAAAGAAGACGAAAAATTAATCGAAGAATACTGCCACTGGCATTCGCCGGAGAATATATGGCCGGAAATTCCTACCGGAATCCGCGAAGTTGGAATCCTTGATATGGAAATATATCGCCTTGGTTCACGCCTTTTCATGATAGTTGAAACTCCGGATGATTTCAACTGGGACGAAGCATTTGCCCGCCTTGCCACACTTGACCGCCAGGCAGAATGGGAAGCATTTGTAGATAAGTTTCAGAAATCAGCTCCCGGCAGCTCTTCTTCCGAGAAATGGCAATTGATGGACAGAATATTCAAACTCTGAAATCCTATGGAAAATAAAGGAAAGAAATCTTTGGTGTCGGCAGCCGGCGGCAAATCATTTTTGCTTCCATTTGTCCTCATCACCTCATTGTTTTTGCTGTGGGGATTTGCTCACGGATTGCTTGATGTTCTGAACAAACATTTCCAGACAGCTTTCACAATGTCGAAAGCTGAAAGCGGACTTGTCCAGTTTGTGACCTACATTGCTTATTTTCTTATGGCATTGCCAGCCGGAGCATTCATGAAACGTTTTGGATACAAGAGTGGAATAATTGCCGGTCTGCTGTTATTTGCTTTGGGAGCATTTGCCTTTGTTCCTGCGGCTTACACACATTCTGCTGTTCCATTCCTGATAGCTCTTTTCATAATAGCTTGCGGACTTTGCATACTTGAAACGGCAGCCAACCCGTATTCCACTGTTCTTGGTCCTGCGGAATATGCTGCACAGAGATTGAATCTCTCCCAGTCGTTCAACGGGTTGGGATGGATTTTAGGACCGCTTGTTGGCGGAGCTTTGATATTCGGTGCGCAGTCCGACGATTCATTCGCTTTGGCAAAACCTTATATTCTTGTAGGCTGCATAGTTCTTGTTGTCGTAGTGATTTTCTCATTCGTCAGTCTTCCTGATATAAAAGAAGAGGAAATGGAAGAATTATTCCCCGACGATGCTTCAACACTAAAAGAAATGACGCCGACGGTTTCAATGTGGCGCTGCCCTCAATTCGTTCGCTCCATTGCGGCACAATTCTGCTATTGCGCTGCACAAACAGGAATTTTCAGCTTTTTCATCAATTACGTGACAGAATTGAAGCCGACACTTACAAACGTAGAAGCATCGCAAATTCTGGCTTTTGGAGGAATGGCATTGTTCATGATAGGCAGATTGTCCGGCAGTTTTATAATGAAAAAGATCAGTCCGGAAAAGCTTCTGGGAATTTATTCACTTGCAAATATTTTGTGCATGATTCTGGTCATATTAGAATTTGGGAATATATCTTTGTATGCATTATATATTTCATTCTTCTTCATGTCCATCATGTTTCCTACTATATTCGCCCTCGGACTCGAAGGAATGGGAGTGCACACCAAAAAGGCTTCGTCATATATTGTAATGGGTGTTGCCGGAGGTGCATTCAGTCCGATGTTGATGGGATATATCGGTGAGAACCAAATGTCAATCGGCTTTGCAGTTCCTCTCATTGCCTTTGCTTATATATTGTATTTCGCTATGAGATGCAGAAAATCAGGAAAGAAACAGCATATTGCATAATATGCTATAACACATCATATTGCATTTTCAATATTTTTTTCGGGCTTGGAAAAGTTTTTTCATCCGCATGAAAATCTTTTTTCACAATATATGAAACTTTATTTTCATAATATATGGAAAAAGTTTTCCAGCCGTAAGAAATGATTCTGACAAAAAAAGGGAATCTCATCTACTTCAAGATGGATTCCCTTTATATATTTAACCAAGGTCCAAGCCCAACCGACTAACCTAAAGTTTCCTGCTTCAATTGTTCCACAAAGTCATCGATGCGATGCAGCTCCTTCGGTATATCAATACTTTGAGGACAGTGAGAATTACACTGCTCACAGCCGATGCAATGGCTTGCCTGACGCAACTTAGGCACGCTTCGGTCGTAGCCAACAAGATAAGCACGACGAGCTTCACGATAATTCTCATCCTTAGAACTCTTCGGAACATTACCTTCGTTCACGCATTTATTATAATGTAACAATATTGCCGGAATGTCGATACCATAAGGACAAGGCATGCAATATTTACAATCATTACAAGGAATTGTCGGATATTTCAGCATCAACTGAGCTGTTTCCTCCAAGAAATCTTTCTCTTCGTCGCTCAACGGTTGAAGCGGCGAATATGTACGGATATTATCCTGCAAGTGTTCAAGATAAGTCATACCACTCAAAACTGTCAAGACATTGCTTGGCGAGCCGGCGAAACGGAAAGCCCATGAAGCCACACTGCTTTGAGGCATTTGCTGCTTCAGGCGAAGCATAATATGCTCAGGCACGTTTGAAAGACGGCCACCCAACAAAGGTTCCATAATTATTGCTGGGATATTGCGTTTTTCCAACTCACTGTAAAGGTATTCCGCATTTACATTATTTCCTGAAGCATGCAGCCAATCGACATAATTCAATTGTATTTGGACAAAATCCCAATGAACAGACTCATGCATTGCCAGCACTTCGTCAAAAACAGCAGTTGTTCCGTGGAACGAAAATCCTAAATTACGGATACGACCAGCCTCACGTTCCTTCATCAGGAAGTCAATCATACCGTTTTCGATATAACGTGCTCGGAAAGTCTCAATGCCTCCGTTACCGATTGAGTGCAACAGGTAATAATCGAAATAGTCAGTCTGCAAATCTCTGAAAGATTTCTCATACATAGCGATTGAATTCTCGCGTGTCCAGTTCTGGAAATTTGAGAGCTTGGTTGCGATGAAAAGTTTCTCGCGAGGATAACGTTTCAAAGCGATACCGGTTGACTTCTCCGACCAACCCTGAACATAAACAGGCGACGTATCGAAATAATTCACACCATGGGCAATGGCATAATCAACCAAACGGTTTACCGCATCCTGGTCAATAAGGTTTCCTCCTTTCTCAGGTGCAGGAAGCGTCGGCCAGCGCATACAGCCATAACCTAACAGAGAAACCTTGTCGCCCTTCGGACTTGTACGATAAGTCATCTTATCTGTCGGCACTTCTCCCAGCGCGCCTGAAGCATCACTGCCACTTCCTTGTGAAGAGCAGCCGGACAACAAAGGAGCAGCCGAAGCCGTGCTGATGCCGACTATCTTAAGGAAATCGCGACGATTAATCGCATTCTTATCTTGTGTTTCCATATCTTTCGAAGTTTTATATGTTAAATTTCACGATGGCGCTCATGTCCCTCAACATAAATTGCGCTGTAAGGACGTGCAGGACAAAGATTCTCGCAAGCACCACAACCGATACATTTCTCTTCATTTACAATCGGTTTCTTCGGTGAATCCGGATTATTCTTGTCTACTGGAATCATCTTTATTGCTTCAGTAGGACAGTGACGTTCACAATTACCACACTCAACGCCATCAGTCACAGGAATACAATTCTTATGAATAGTAACAGCATGACCAATCTGAATAGCTGATTTGTCGGCACGCGTAATCAACTTAATTGCACCTGTCGGACAAACTTCAGAACATTTCACACATTCCGGACGGCAATAACCAGTTTCGTATGACATTTCCGGTTGCATAAAGTTCTCCAACTTAGTTGAAGGACGAAGCACACCATTAGGACAAGCCGAAACGCAAAGCTGACAAGCAGTACAATGCTGTGCAAAGTTTCCGATGCCAAGTGAACCCGGAGGTGTAAGCGGAGTAAGACGTTCTGGAGCAAGCTTTGGTTCTATATCAGCCAAACCTCCGTCAACTTTCTGTTCAACTTCTTTCTTGTCCGCAGGAAGTTCCATTCGTGTATCAGTACGTTTTGTCTGATTTTTCTGATACTGGCGAAGAGCTTTCTGCTGTTTTTCCTGAGCGTTCAATGCTGCAGTAGCTGCAACGACACCAACAGCAGAGAAGAAACCGCGGCGGGAAGCATCAGCCGCATTTTTGCCTTCTTCTTTTTTAGCGTAAGCATATTTGTAGTGAAGAGCATCATGCTTGCAATTATCCAGGCAATCCATACAAGAAACACATCGGCTATAGTCGATTGTATGTTCCTTTATATTGATACATGAAGCTTTGCACTTACGCGCACAAAGATTACAGTTCTTACATTTATCAGTATCAATCACCGGACGGAACAATGAAAAACGGGCTACAAATCCCAAGAATGTACCAACCGGACAAATCGTGTTGCAATATGTACGTCCGTTTCTCCAAGCCAAAACAGCCACCACAACAAAAGTCAATACTGCAACGGCAAATGTTGATACACTTTTCACCCATACATCAACAGTGTAGAATGCATAGCTGTCTGCACGTTCAGCAAAATAAGCCAGCAAATTATTACCCCATTGATAAACCGGTAAAAACATGTTGTTTGCGATACGTCCATAAGCACTGTAAGGCGCCAGTAAAGCAACTGCCGAATGTATTCCGGCAACCAACAATATTACAAACAAAATCAGAACGCCGTAACGCAACCAGGCAATAGCCGGCGAATAAGAAAAACGCATGTTCATCTTTTTACGCTTTCCGCTGATCCACGAAACAACATCCTGAAAAACACCCAAAGGGCAAATCACTGAGCAATACACTCGCCCGAATACGAATGTAAGCAGCAACAATGCGACAACTACTCCAACGTTCAACGCCAACAAGGCTGGTAGAAACTGGATTTTTGCCAGCCACCCGAACCACGCGTGAATTGTTCCCGTGAAATCGAGAAACAAAAGCGTAATCAGCGCGAAGAAAAGCGTCGCAAGTGTCAATCTAATTTTACGTAACATATCAAAAACATATTATTTTAATATAAACAAATCATTTTATTATCCTTAAGAAACAATCCATGCCTTAAACTCAGACGCTTTGTTCTTACTCACATAGACGCGTTCCGGTGTCTCAACATCCAAAGAAATCAATAGCCGGTTATCAAACCATATAGTGATATTCGTGACACTTTCCCTGGCAATTATAAACTGTTTGTTTGCCCGGAAAAAGAGATGCGGATCCAAAGTCGAATAAATCTGTTCCAAAGTCTTGCTGTAAGTATATTTCATACCGTTTCTCAAAATAACATAGGTATTCTTGTCTGCAGTATAAAAACAAGCAACCTCTGGCAATCCGACAGGCAACAGCTTATCCTTGTATGGAATAAGAATCTTATCACTATAACTTGGTCTCGAAATCATCCTGGTTATTTGCGACAAATACCGACTGATATCCGTTCTTCCCCATTTCTCAAACTTCACCAAAGCGCGGCGTATATCCTCTTCCTTCACCGGCTTCAGAAGGTAATCTATACTATTTACCTTGAAAGCCTCGATAGCGTAACGGTCGTAAGCGGTCGTAAACACAATCGGTGTCTCAATTTGAGTTTCTTCAAATATCACAAATGCTGAGCCATCCGAAAGATGAATATCCATAAAAATCAAGTCGGGAGCGTCGTGCTCACCCAGCCACTTGATAGTTTGCCGAATACTTTCCGTATTTCCCATCACATGGATATTCGGGTCAATATGGGCAAGCAAATCAACCATATTCTCATAAGCGGTAGTCTCATCTTCCACTATCAGTACATTCATAGAATATCATTTTTGCAAGGACAAATAAACACAAAATTTTTTATCGTCTTTCTCCACACGGATATTTTTTCCCATCAAAAGCATAAAACGGTTCCTCAAATTAGACAAACCAGTTCCATTTGTTACTGGAGGTGCAAATTTCGGGAAAATCGGATTCATGACCAACAGTTCATCATTATCATTCACCTCAATCCTGACTATCATTTTATGTTCACTGTCTATCGCATTATGGATAACTACATTATCAATCAAAGGCAACAGCGACAACACGGGCAGTCGCCACTCCAGCGCTTCAGGCTTGATATCAATCTCGAATGTAAACTTATTGGCAAAACGAACCTCCATCATATAAGCGAAAGCATGGACAAAGTCTATTTCCTCGCGGAGAGTAACCAGCTCTTTCTTGTCGCTCTGCAAAGTATAGCGGAACACATCAGAAAGCTTGTTCAGGAAAGCCAATGTTTTCTCCTCGTCTTTCTTACGAATCAGTGCGGAAAGGCTGTTCAATGAATTAAAGAAAAAGTGCGGATTTATCTGGTTTGCCAACGCCTCACAACGGCTACGCTGATTTTCTGTCTGCAAACGCTCAATCTCCAACTCCCGGCGATGACGCTCCATATACAATGCTACGATATGACCGAAAAATAGGCTGAAAACAAAAACAACCATAAATTGGAGATACACCGAATAGCGGGTACAATCAATCTTTTCTATGTCAAAAAGCATACAAATCAAAGCCAAAATCAGATAGGAACATGCCGTGATTGCCAAATTGCCCCAAAATCGTTTTCTGAATGAGTAATATTTTGTACCACGCAAATTGAACTCAAGCAATATCCAAATCACACCGACAAAAAACACCAACCTGAAAAAATAGGCAATATAAATGTTTGTATGTTCCGCCTCATCATAAAAAGTCATCTCCCAAGGAATACAAATCAGATTCGAGAAGGTCACCAAAAAAGCACCTATCACGCTAAATACAGCCAATTTGATTTGCGTATGTCTATATAGCCACTCCATATTTGTTCCTCATATTTCCTTTTATACTATAGAACAAAGAAACAAATATTTTACCTCTCTATATAAAAGAACTACCCGAAAACGAAAAATCCATTCGCTAAAGCGAAAAAATATAAATATCATTCAAGCAGAAACTGCATATCTAAATGTTAACAAAAACGCTTGGACTAAAAGATTTTCCCAAAAAGAATAATCTTAAATATCCAAGCGTTTCTGAATTAAATGATGAAAATTCGTATTATTTCAGCATCTGATACAATTTGTCAAGTTTAGGAGAGATGATAATCTCAGTTCTTCTGTTCTTGCTTCTTCCTTCGTTTGTTTCATTATCGGCTACAGGCATAAACTCACCTCGTCCGGAAGGCAGAATCTGCAAAGGATTAACTTTGTATTCTTTTGTCAGAATTCTTACAACAGAAGTAGCACGGATAACACTCAAATCCCAGTTATCCTGGAACTGTGCCGTGTGAATAGGCTTGCTGTCTGTGTGACCTTCAATTGAAACGTCTATGTCTGTCTGCTTGTTCAAGACATCAGCAAGTTTGGCAAGAGCTTCTTTTCCTCGGTTGTCAACCTTCGCGCTGCCTGATTTGAACAAAAGCTTGTCCGAAAGAGCAACATATATTTTTCCGTTCTTTTCGCTTACTGTCAGCTCATCACTGCTGAATCCCAGCAAAGCATCTTTCACACTGTTCAAAATGCTCTGCACCTTTTCGTTCTGGGCGTTCATCATATCCTGCAATTCGCTGATAGTTCTGCTGCGCTCGTCGAGTTCCTTCATTTTCTCCTGCAACAGAGCATTCAGTTTTTCCTGTTCGCCCATGTTTGTGTTCAGCATAGTCTGATAATTACGGATTTGTCTGCCTAAATCAGTAGTGTCACGGAGCAAAGCCGCAATTCTGTTTGAGAGCTGGTCATTCTCATCTTCACTTGCTATTAACTTTTCCTTCAAGTCAGCTTCACGCTTCAAAGCGTCGAGCCTTCCATTTTCTGCCAATAAATATTTCTTCTTAGATACGCAAGAAGAACCACAAATCAATATGGCTGAAATCGCCAGATAAAAGAATTTGTTCATAATTTCCAATGATATAAAAACGGGGGCTAAAATACGAAAAACTTTCTAGTTGACAAGAGAACAAGTTAACAAGTTGACAAGAAGATAAAAAACGAGGGAACAAGAAATAATTAATACATTTACATCCTTGTTCCCTCGTCAACTTGTCAACTCGTCTCCTTAATTAACTTTCCATTCAATAATACCGCCAGAAACTCCTTCCTGAAGTTTAGCTTCAATTTTAAGTCCTGTTGTAGTTACCGGAGCAAAGTTTACCTTATTATATTTGTCTTTGTCCACTGTATATGGGTCAAGAGCTTTCACTTCTTTCCATTCCTTGCCGGATTTGTAATAAAGTTTCCAACTTTCCGGAACACGGAAATCACCGTCGTAATGGTCGAAATCCAACCAATAAACTTCAACATTGGAAACGCTGTAAGGTTTGTCAAACTCATAAGCAAGAGTCTCAACTGTTCCTTCCTTGAGCCACCAGTAGTGATATGGCTTTGAAGTATCAGATGAACGCTTCGGCTCCCACTGGTCATTAACACCCCAAGCCGGAACTTCCTGAGAAGCAGATGCAGGAGCATCTTTCTGAATAGGAGCCTGAATCATCATAGTCTTTGCTTTGCTTGCGATAGTTGGAAGCGGAGTCGGCCAAGCATATTCCTTTGATTCAGGAATCCAAACTTCCATCTGGTCAGCACCTCTGTTGTTCCATGTAGAATAAGGAATAGCCTTGAATGTTACATTCTTCACGTTGCCCTCTCTATCCACCTCAAATGCATTTCCTTTCAGAACCATTACGCCATTAAGCAAATCCTTGTCGAATGATGCAGAAACAGAAACTGTATCAGGAATAAATTTGTTGAATACGGTCTTTCCTTCCTGATCCTGACCTTCAAGACAGAAAACAATAGGACCGCGTTCCATTGCCAGCTTACCCAAATCGTCCTCAACATTCTTGTTTGCACGAATCTTGCGTACATCCATAGGCAAATCAAGGGTAATACAGTCGCCGGCTTTCCAATTACGTGAAATAGCTGCATAACCGTTTTTAATATCAGCTTTCACCTTTTCGCCGTTTACAAGGATTGAATAGTCTTTAGCCTTGTCAGTGTAAGTATATAAGTCTGTTGCTACAGGTTTGTCAGTAATCCAACTTGGAATACGTACAAGAATTGTGAACTGTTCTTCCTTCTGCGGATTAATAGTCATCTGGATATTTCCATCCCATGGATAACCAGTTTTCTGCTCGATTGTTATATTGTTATCAACTGTATTCACCTCTGCCTTGCTCTGTATGAAAAGGTTGATATATACATCCTTTGCCTGTGTTGCATACATATAATATGGAACAGAAGCCATGAAACGGGTAATATTTCCCGGACAGCAAGCACAGCCGAACCAATGCTGGCGCTCGTGTTCACCCATTGATTCCAATGGATTATCATAGAAGAATTTATCTCCGCTCAAAGAAACGCCGGAAAGAACTCCGTTATACAATGCTCGTTCCAGAACGTCTGTATATTTTGAATCACCGGTTGCAAGGAACATTCTGTAATTCCAATATACGTTGGCAATTGAAGCACAAGTTTCGCAATAAGCTGTATGGTTGTTCAACTCATAGTTAGGACCGAAACCTTCACCCTGCGGACGGGAACCGATACCGCCGGTAATGAATAATTTCTTGCTTGCCATATTCTCCCATATACGAGTCAAAGCATTGAAATAAGCAGTGTCGTTTGTCAAAGCTGCAACATCAGCAACTCCGGAATACAAATATCCTGCACGAACAGCATGACCGACAATTTCCTCCTGCTTAAGTATTGGCATATGGTCCTGACTGTATGCATTCAGTTTGTGACCGTCTGTTCCACGTCCAGTTTCTTCAATGAAATATTTCGCCATGTCGAGATATTTCTTGTCGCCGGTCACTTTATAAAGTTTTGCCAAAGCCATCTCAATTATCGGATGTCCGGAAGGAACATGTTTCTGATTTTCACCCGGACCGAACACTTCACAAACCAAATCGGCATTCTTGATTGCCACATCGAGCAAAGTTCTTTTTCCTGTTGCCTGATAATGAGCAATAGCTGCTTCATACAAGTGTCCGGAGTTATACAACTCATGACTGTTTATTTTCTCCCATCTTTTTGTTCCCCACCATCCGGACAAGCGTGTACATTTGTTGGTAACACATGTTGTAAGATATCCGTCAGGTTCCTGAGCTGCGGCAATTATAGTGATAACACTGTCCAGATAATTGTCCAGATTCTTGTCATATTTGTTTGCCAAAGAATATGAAGCTCCTTCAATTATTTTATAAGGGTCTGTATCATCGAACGAGAAATCTCCACGATGTTCGCCTTCCATTAGTTTTCCGGCAATGGCGAAATTATCGAAACGTCCGTTCTTTTCACATTCCTTGAATGCTGAAGGGATTGACACTGTTCTGTTGGTCTCGATTCTAGGCTGCCAGAAACTGTCACTGATATGCACCTGAGTAAATGGCACCTGCTTGATTTCTTCCTTGTTTTCACTAGTAGAAGAACATGAGATAAAGCAAGACAATCCTGCAAAACACAAAATTGACACTAAAGGTTTCTTATTCATAAATCGTATATTTATAATGTGTTAGTAACTTTATTTATTGTGATTTTTGCAAATATATATTTTTTAGTGTACAAACAACAATATTTAAAGAAAAAAGATTGGCAAAACTGGAAGTTTAACAAATTCAATATACTGATAATTACTTTAAATCGTCTAATTACCATCACTTTTAGTAAAATCATTTTTCCTTCAAAACTAGCAAAACAATAACCTTTTGCTCATTTTAATCCAATTTTGCTAACCGCTATTTTTCGCAAAAACTCTTAATTTAGTGAAACAGAAAACATGAATAGCATCGTTTCAGGAAATCATCACAATGACTTCAGAAAATCATCTCAATCGTTCACCTAAGTCATTGCAATAACTTCCCACACTCTTCACAATCATTCCCCCAAAACATTGCAATCATTTTTTTAACATTCCGTATTTACCACATAAAAACTGCTGTTAATATGGAAAAACCATCAAAAAATGCACGTTTTTCTATCAGGAAGCCTCAAAATCTCATTCAAAATCGAACTATTATTTTGTCTAACTTCTTATCCTTTTCTCTTACATTTTTCCTTTATTTCCTACAATCATCACAATGATATTTATTCCAAGAAAGTAAACACCACAAATCCCTGTCACTTTGTATTTCCTTAACTTCACGAGAGTGCCAACGATTTGTATTTCCTGTAAATTATCCCGAAAAATCGTATTCTCATAAGGGTTGGGATGACAGAATGATAGTTTGACGTTTTGTCAGAAACACTGCCGGATCTGGCATTGGCGACAACTATGATTAAAGAGTGTATAATAAAGTATGAAAGAAAAAGCTGATGGGTAATATATATATTTCAGGAATTATAAAAGGATAGCAATTATTTTTAAAACTAAGCCTTAGTTTTAAAAATAGATTTAGACTAATCTGATTTTAAAGAAAGCCCACTTTGCCTAGGGTATATTATTTGAGGAACTTAACTAGTTTGGTGCTTGATGGTTTGGATAAATTAGATTATATTTGCAGAGCATTGGGATAACCAATGTTTATTTATTATTTGAAATTTCGTAGCTCAATCGCTGTCTGAATCACCACCTCAAATGCAAATGAGCTATTACAATTCTTGTTGGGGAATGCGCTATAAGCGTAGACTTTCCCATAAAGAATTGTGGCTTGTGGTGAGCCAAGACAGCGTATGGTGATTGTCTGCGCTTTTTTTATTTTATAAGGTATATAATCGCCAAAAAGAATAAAAAATATCATTGATAATTATACAATTTTAAAACAACTATCAAAGATATTTTTAACTTTGTATTATTAAATCATTTGCAAACCGACTTAATACGCCAGTGGCACAACTGATTTAATTCATGCATATTACCGTGCTGTTGATTTTTAAAATATGATGATTACCCTTAATTCGATTTAATACAAATTTTAATTTATATTTTTATGAAAAGATTATTACTTTATTTGTTTTTATTTTGTTTTGCGAACGTAGTGTTTGCGCAACAAGAGGTAACTGTTGATTTGCAAACAGCCGGAACTTTGGCTAATAAACTTGGAGAGAATAAGGATAATATAACGACTCTTAAAATATCTGGTCCTTTGAATGAAGAAGATTTTAAGACTTTGAAGAGTATGAATATGCTTCAAGTGTTGGATATGGGGGAAGTTTCGGATTTGCCTTATACAAGATGGTATAAAGAAGACTATGAATCCGGAGTCGAATATAAATCTATACCAAATTATGCATTTCAAGACAAACTAACACTTAGAGAGATTGTTTTGCCTAAATCATTAGAATTAATAGGTTCTTATGCTTTTAGTGGATGCTCGAATTTATCAGAAGTAAATAGTTCTTTAGCCAATAATCTTAAAATAATTGAGTCATGGTCTTTTGAGGAATGTGCTTCATTAACAAAAATAGACTTCTCTGATAAAGTTGAATTAAAAGAAATAGAAGGGCGTGCATTCTCTGATTGTAATAATTTATTTTCTATAAATTTTTCAGGATGTAATAATCTTAAAGTTATAGGTTCTTATACTTTTTATATATGTAACAAACTAACAAACGTAGATTTAACCGACTGCTACTCTATTAAAACGATTGGAGAATACGCGTTTTATTATACAAATATATCGGTATTTGATTTTTCTCAACTATACAATTTAGAATCAATAGGATCTCACTCCTTTTACAATACACCTATTTCCGGAGAATTAAAATTCTCAACATCTCTTAAAACCATAGGAGAAAGTGCTTTTCAAAGAACTAATATTGTAAAAGCAAATTTTGAAGGATGTGCAAATCTATCTGTTCTATCAATAGGTATTTTTGCTGAATGCTCAACTTTACAAGAAGTAAACTTTAATGGTTGTACATCTTTGACTACTATTGGCACCAAAGCTTTCAATCAATGTTACAACTTAAAAGAAATAAGTTTTACAGACTGTACATCTTTGAACACTTTTAGTACTGATGCTTTTAGTCAATGTCATTCTCTTAAAAATATAAATATCAATAATGGTTTCTTTAAATCAATCGACGGTGTATTAACTGACAATTCTGGAGAATTATTATTATACCCTGCAGGTAAAGAAGAAAAAGAGTATACTATACCTTCTGAAATTAATTCAATAGCAAGTAATGCTTTCATTGTAAAAAATTACTATTTGCAAAAAATTACTATACCATCATCTGTATTGCAAATAGACAATAATGCTTTTACTCCAGGTTTTAGCGGATTTATTATAATGGAATCTTCCACTCCTATAAGCCTATCCGAACCAATAGGATTGGAAAATGCTATTATTATCGTACCAAAAGGTTCTGCAGAAAAATATAGAGAATATAATATTTGGAAAGATTATAACATTGTTGAGAAAGACTCAGATCCTGTAGTTGTTACATTAACAGAAGCTGGAAGCCTAAGTAACGAATTGTCTGATAAGAATCCTTTAGATATAACAGACTTGACAGTTTCTGGTCCAATGAATAAATATGATTTTGAATTTATTAGGACAAATATGAGATTTATAAACAAGGTAGATATTAGTGGAGCTGAATTGGAAAATAACGAACTTCCAGAAAGTGCATTTTATATTGGATATTCAGCAGAAAGAAACTCTTATTTAGAAAAAGTTGTCCTACCTAATGATTTAAAGATTATCGGAACTGGAGCATTTAGATTTTCACATAATCTGAAAGAAATAAATTTGCCTAACACTATTGTAGAAATAAGATATGGGGCTTTTAATCAATGCTATTCTTTAGAGAATATAAGTTTCAAAGATTTAAAAAATTTAAAACGTATTGGTGATAGTGCTTTTGAAGGATGTGAATTTAATACTCACATAGAGTTTCCTTCTTCTATAGAGGAGTTAGGTTATAATGCTTTTAGTTCTGCAAAACCTTTATCTATTAAATTTAGATCAAATGAATTTGTATACAATAATGGTTCATTTGAAGATGCAAATAAAGAAACCTGCAAAATATATGTACCAAAAAATCTCTTAGAGGACTACAAAAACAATTCTTTTTGGGGACAATTTAAAAATATAGTAGGATTTGGAAACACTGTATCAGTTTCTTACAATAGAGAATATGGAAATGTTATAGGAGAAGGTTCTTATGAAGAAGGAGAAACTGTAATTCTGAAAGCAGAATGTATAGAACCATATTGGTATAATGATAAATTCATCTATCTTTTTGTTGGATGGTTTGATAGTGAAAATAACTTATTAAGAGAAGAAACTGAATATTTATTTGAAATTGGAAATAAAGACATGGATATTTCAGCGAAATTTGTTCGTGTTTCTTTCTCTGTAGAAGGAGGTTTATATTCTGAATATTCTATTGAATTATTAGAAAATACCCCAACATCTGCAAAAGTTAAATTAATTAAACCTGAAACAACTGGTGAAAGATATTTCTACGGATGGATTAAAGAGGGCAAAGTTATTTCTAAAGAAAAAGTTCTGGAAATAACAGATATAGATGAAGATTGTCATATTTATGCAAAATACATACAAAAACAGTTAGTAATTGATGGGTATGAAGAAATAGAGGATATTAATAAGGTAGATGATGTCAATCTTATTATACATCCAGGCTCAAGGCTATATGTAACAGGAGAAAAAGAATGGCAGTTAGATAAATTTTCATATTATCAAGGTGGATCTCTTTTGAACGAAGCTCCTATTACCGCTAATAATATTAATTATATCGTTAATGGTTATGACAACTGGCAATTCATATCGTTACCATATGATATAAAACTGTCTGAAATAAAGTATGACGAAAATTACCCTGACGCTCAATTTGTTGTACGTTACTATGATGGAGCAACACGAGCTTCAAATGGAATGGGCAGTTCATGGAAACAGTTATCCGGAGATGATGTCTTAAAAGCAAACCAAGGATATATTTTCAGATCAAACAGTTATTATTCTGGATTCTCATTTGACACAAAAACAGGAATGGATGCGATGTTCAACAAAGAAAATGTAACTATAAACTTACAGACACACGCATCATCTTCTCCTTTAAATGCAAATTGGAACTTAGTAGGAAATCCTTATCCATGTTATTATTCAATAAAACAATTGTTTGACAACGGATTTGATTCTCCTATCATAGTTTGGTCAAATGATATTATGAATTATGAATATTATACTGCAGATGACGAAGATGCATATATTTCACCTTTAACATCATTCTTTGTTCAAAAGAACTCTAATGATTTAGTATTTACAGCTGATGGAAGAGCTGCAAAATTACCTGACGAGAATTCTGGATATTTGAGAAGTGAAAATGTTTCTGATTCAGAAAGAGTTGTGATTAATCTTGCATTAGGCAATGATTCTATGTCAGACAAAACCAGGGTTGTATTGAATCCACAAGCTTCAATGGAGTATGAAATAGGAAAAGATGCTACAAAATTTGAAAGTATGAATCCTAATTCCCCTTCAATTTTCAGCTTGGACAAAGACAATAATCAATTGGCTATAAATGAACGTCCTTATGACAACGGTGTAGTCAGAATCGGATGTAAAATTGGTGTAGAAGGTAATTACAGTATCAGCTTACAAAAGGCAGTGAACAAACCTATTATGTTGCATGACTTGGAAACTGGAAATATATGTGATTTGTCAAAGAATGCCTACGAATTCGAATCTTCTACAGGTGTTTTCCTTAATCGATTTGAATTAAGAACTGATATCCCGACATCAAACGAGATGCTTCCTGAAGGAATGAGCATATCTATGAATGGAAACAACTTGTCTGTTAACGGAGTTAAAGCCAATTCTATCATCATTTTGGTTGATGCTTCCGGAAAGATGATATACAACTCTAAATCAACAGGAAACAGAGTTGAAATAAGATTACCGATGGAAGGTGTTTATTATTTGCAGATTGTTGACAATATGGGACAAAAGCATGTTCAATCTATTAAATATTGAATAATATGAAAAGCAGGCTGATGTTATTTATACAGATTCTTCTATTGACATTAATGATTGTACCAATAGAAGGATTAAGAGCCCAATCAGACTATGATCCAGACTCTCCTCCTGAGCCTGGATTATACTCTGTTGTTCTTACTTCAAATCCTTATGGTTGTGCCTGGTTCGAACAAACGAATAATAACGGATTGTACGAAAAAGGGGCAAATGTCAATGTTAAAGTATATCCTTCTGAGGATTATGAATTCATAAATTGGGAAATGAATGGGGAGATTATCTCAACCAATACTGAATATTCTCTGACTGTAAACAGTAATATTCGTCTGATTGCCAATTTGCGATATAATCCGCAAAATAATCCGATGGAACCCGGATCAGGATATTACAATCTGATAACGGAATCATATCCTTCAGATGGAGGCATGATAGAACAAAATGCACACGGATTATATAAACCGGGAGAAATTGTAAAACTGAAAGCTCATTCATATCCGGATTATGACTTTGATCATTGGGAAAAGGATGGAGATATTGTTTCTTCAGACATAGAGTATTCATTTGCAATGCCTGAAAAACGTGTGCATATAAAGGCAGTATTTAAATGGAATCCATCCGACCCGGATGAGCCGGGAGTAAGTGGATGTATTTTATATTTGAAAAGTAATAATATAAATGCAGGAACTATATCTCAAAGCGGAACCGGTGTTTATCCGGCTGGAACAATCGTTACATTAGTAGCCTCCCCTTTTGCCGGATATAAATTTGCCGGTTGGTATAAAGACAATGTTTTATTATCAGAAAATACAACATATAAAATTGAAATAAGACAAAGTCAAACAACAATAGAAGCTCGTTTTGAGGCAAAATCCGATGGTGGTGATGGAGAAGACAGCGAAGATGATGACAAAATAGAAATTGGAGTTGACAGCTCTTCAGAAGATGAAGAGAAAGGATCTGTTGAAATCATTGGAGCTCCTCTGCCTGGTCAGGAAATTACAGTTAAAGCCATTCCATCTGAAGGATATGCTTTTGAAGGTTGGTATCTGAACGGAGAATTTATTGAAGAAGCAGAAATTGAATATGAACTGCTGCTTGACAACAGTATGGAATCATTGGTTGCTAAATTTGTCGAACAGCCGTTTAGCCTAAAACAAAATGGTGGCAGACAAGGGAATGCTTATGTTGCAAGATTAAGAAACAATATTGCAACATTAGTCGCAAAAGCTATAGAAGGTTTTACTTTCGACGGTTGGTATCTAGGTGAAGATTTATTATCAAAATCTATGACTTTTGATTTCAATATTAGTAATTTGAAATCATTGCCTGAAATTATAGCTAAATATAGTGAAGGTCCTACTTCCAATATTAAAATTGAGAAATCAGAATTTTCCGTTAATGCATTTATTAAAAACGGGAAATTGCATCTGAATTCAAAAGATAATATAAAGGATTTAGCTATTTATAGCTTCTCAGGGAATTTGTTATATTATAGACAGAATATAAATCCATTAGAAGATATTTCACTGGATTTAAAAACGGTTCCTGTTATAATTATATGTCACAACAAATTGGGAGAAACTAAAGTTTTGAAAATTAAATAATTCAGGTTTCGCAAGCTCAACCTTCAGGAGTAAAAGGAGTTATGGCCCTGCTTCGGATTACAGTGAAGTTTAAAAGCCTATATATTTATATACAAACAGTGTTGGCTTTTAATCCTATAACTCCCTTTTTTACTCCTATAACTCCATAAGTTATAACACTTGAGAAACTTGAGTTACTAAAAAGGAAAGGTATGAAAGAGAATTCACTATACGATAAAAAAGTCTCTTCGTGAGATTACCGGAAAGAATGCAGACTGGAACGAAGTGGCGAAAGACTGCGTGGCTTTCAGTAATGCTCAGGGTGGTGTGATAGATTATGGCATAGAAGATGATACTGATGCACCACCGGCAGACCAGAAGGTTTCAGAAGATATAGCCATTAATTTGGAAAACAAAATCAGTGGTAAGACGTTGAATGTATCTGCCCATACCGAAATCCTGACGCATGAAAATGGCGGTCAGTATATCCGTCTGTATATAGCACGTGGAACTTCTTCTGCTTCTACTACCTCCGGTAAATATTTCACTCGTGTTAGCGACAATAGTGTACCGCTTACGGGAGATGACATAACCCGTCTTTCAGCAGAAAAAGGGTATTATCGTTGGGAAGACGAGGAAAGCAAATGGAGCTGGAAAGATGCTGACAAAGAGAAATTAAAAATGCTGCTTCAAAATTTACGAAATTCAAACCGTGTGTCGGAGTTCATAAAGCAGAAAGAGGATAAGGAACTGTTGGATTATTATTTCCTGACAGTGGAAGAGTCGGACAAAATGACCAATTTGGGAGTGCTTTTTATCGGAACTCAATCGCAACGAGGCAGACTGATGAATGCACCTGTGGTGCAGTGTATCCAGTTTGACCAGTATGGAGAATTGCTGAATCTGAAGAATCGGAATGAACTTTCTCCGTGGCTTGATAAGTTAGTAGATGACTGTATCGTAGAAACTTCTGGTAGTAAGAATAGAAAGGAATATCGGGTGAATGCAGCTGTTTTAAAACAGAGCGATTATAAAGGTACTACTTCACTGAAGAGAATTGAGCCTTACAGAATTCGTGAACTGATTATAGAAGACTTGAAGATATATGAATGTTCCGGAGTGAAGGATATGCATCAGAGAATCGGAATCGAGATTCCTTATAAGAAAGTTCTGGAACAGATTAAAGCTATGCTTTCTGATGGAATAATAGAGTCGGAAGGTGAAAACAGATGGATAAAATACAAACTGAAGAAATGATGATTCTCATTTCCAAAATCAGGAATAGAAGAACTGATAAAATCCGATTTGGAAATGAGAAATGGAAATAAGAATTGCTAATATTCTGATAATTAGATAATTAATCATTTCTAAAATCGGTAATAAAAAAGAGAGAAAATCGATTTTGAAAGAGAGAAATGAAAGAGATAAAGCTTTAAATATAGAAAATCATGATTGATAGATGGTTTCAAAACAATATAAATAAATAGGGTGTCCAGTTCTACGTTCCTAAAAACGTAGTACAAAACGCCCTCGTTATTGTTAATACAATGCTCTTAAATTCAATGCTTTAATAAGCAAA
>CASFJQ010000008.1 GCA_949295065.1 uncultured Parabacteroides sp.
AGGACCTACTTCGATAACAGTGCATGGAAGATTTTTTCCCTCGGCACTGAAAACGGATGTCATTCCGATTTTCTTTCCTAATAATCCTGGCATTTCACTTAAAATTTAAATACTTACACTTTAATTTCTACTTCTACACCACTTGGCAATTCCAGTTTCATCAATGCGTCAACTGTCTTTGCTGTTGAACTGTAGATATCGATTAATCTCTTATAAGATGACAATTCGAACTGCTCACGAGATTTCTTGTTTACGAAAGTTGAGCGGTTCACAGTAAAGATACGTTTGTGTGTTGGAAGAGGAATTGGACCGCTAACAACTGCACCTGTAGCCTTTACAGTCTTAACGATTTTCTCAGCTGATTTGTCAACCAAAGAATAATCATAAGACTTTAATTTAATTCTGATCTTTTGGCTCATATTTTTTATTTTATGAATTTCAAAACATTATTTGATCAAATCAGCACGTCCCTGAACTTCTGTCAATACCTGCTTAGCAATAGAAGAAGATACCTGAGCATAGTGAGAGAACTGCATTGAAGATGTTGCACGACCTGAAGTGATAGTACGCAAAGCTGTTACATAACCGAATGTTTCAGCCAATGGAACTTTAGCTTTAACGATACGAGCACCTGTACGGCTAGATTCCATACCTTCAACCTGACCACGACGTTTGTTCAAGTCACCGATTACATCACCCATGCTTTCTTCTGGAGTTACAACTTCCATCTGCATGATTGGCTCCATCAAGCAAGGACCAGCTTTTTCACATGCATTCTTGAATGCCTGGATTGCTGCGATTTCGAATGACAACTGGTCAGAGTCAACTGGGTGATATGAACCATCGATCAAAGTTACTTTCAACTTGTCAAGTGGGTATCCAGCCAAAACACCATTCTTCATTGCTTTTTCGAAACCTTTCTGAACTGAAGGGATGAATTCTTTTGGAACGTTACCACCCTTAACTTCGTCGATGAATTCCAATGTACCTTCGAATCCTTCAGATGCTGGTTCGATACGAACGATGATATCAGCGAACTTACCACGACCACCAGACTGTTTCTTGTAAACTTCACGCAATTCAACAGGCTGAGTAATTGCTTCTTTGTAAGTAACCTGTGGTTTACCCTGATTACATTCAACCTTGAATTCACGTTTCAAACGGTCGATAATGATATCCAAGTGCAACTCACCCATACCGCTGATAACTGTCTGACCTGTTTCCTCGTTAGTCTGAACACGGAATGTTGGGTCTTCTTCAGCCAACTTAGCCAATCCCATACCCAATTTATCCAAGTCTTTCTGAGTCTTAGGTTCAACAGCAATACCGATAACCGGTTCCGGGAATTCCATTGATTCAAGTGTGATAGGATTTTCTTCGTCACACAAAGTATCACCTGTACGGATATCTTTGAAACCTACACCTGCACCTATATCACCACAACCGATAACTTCCATCGGGTTCTGCTTGTTAGAGTGCATCTGGAACAAACGTGAAATACGTTCTTTCTTACCAGAACGAGTGTTCAAAACATATGAACCAGCGTTCATAGAACCAGAATATACACGGAAGAAGCACAAACGTCCTACATATGGGTCTGTAGCAATCTTAAATGCCAATGCTGTCAATGGTTCTTCAAACAATGGCTTGCGAACAACAACTTTTTCAGGATCTCTTGGATCTGTACCTTCAATAGCAGGAGTATCTGATGGGCTTGGCAAATATGCACAAACTGCATCAAGCAATGTCTGAACACCCTTGTTCTTGAATGAAGAACCACAAATCATTGGGTTGATTGCCATTGACAAAGTTCCTTTACGGATTGCAGCTTTAATTTCATCTTCTGTGATTGTTGAAGGATCATCGAAATATTTTTCCATCAAAGCGTCATCACATTCTGCCAATATTTCCAACATTTTGTCTCTCCATTCTTCAGCCTCAGCAACTAATTCTGCAGGTATATCTTCAACAGAATATTCAGCACCCATTGTTTCATCATGCCAAAGGATAGCCTTCATTCTTACCAAGTCAACTACACCACGGAAAGTTTCTTCAGCACCGATAGGAATCTGAATTGGACAAGGGTTAGCACCCAAAACATCCTTAACCTGGCGAACTACTTCAAAGAAGTTTGCACCAGAACGGTCCATTTTGTTTACATAACCGATACGAGGTACATTATATTTATCAGCCTGACGCCATACTGTTTCTGACTGAGGTTCTACACCACCAACGGCACAGAATGCAGCTACAGCACCATCCAAGATACGCAATGAACGTTCAACCTCAACAGTAAAGTCAACGTGTCCCGGAGTGTCAATCAAGTTAATTTTATATTTGTCATTAGCATACTTCCAGAAAGTTGTAGTAGCAGCAGATGTGATAGTGATACCACGTTCCTGTTCCTGCTCCATCCAGTCCATAGTAGCAGCACCGTCGTGAACTTCACCGATTTTGTGAGTCAGACCAGTATAGAAAAGAATACGTTCAGAAGTTGTAGTCTTTCCCGCATCGATGTGCGCCATGATACCGATGTTTCTGGTATACTTCAATTGTTCGTCAGCTTTTGTTGCCATGTATAAAATCTCCTTAATTTGATAAATTAAAATCTGAAGTGAGCGAATGCACGGTTAGCTTCAGCCATACGGTGCATATCTTCTTTTCTCTTAAACGCACCACCCTGATTGTTGAATGCATCTACGATTTCAGCAGACAACTTATCAGACATAGTTTTACCACCACGCTTACGAGCGAAGATGATAAGGTTCTTCATAGAGATTGACTCTTTACGATCCGGGCGGATCTCAGTAGGTACCTGGAATGTAGCTCCACCGACACGGCGTGATTTAACTTCAACTTGAGGGGTAATATTGTCAAGTGCAGCTTTCCAAATTTCAAGTGCAGACTTTTCTTCATTAGGCAATTTAGCCTTAACTGCTTCAAGAGCAGAATAGAAAATTTCGAAGGCAGTATTTTTCTTGCCATCGTACATCAAATGGTTAACGAATTTCGTAACCTTTACATCACCGAAAACAGGATCTGGCAATACCTGTCTTTTCTTTGGTTTTGCTTTTCTCATTTCTTTTCAAAAATTTCGTTTCTTTCTTTGGTTGCCTTTCATGTCTTCAACGGTTCCGCCGAACCATTTACTCAACCTATTAGCCTATCCAAATACTCAAACCAGCTTTAATACTAAATTTAAATTCTCAGTTTGAAAGGAATAATGGGTTATTCTTATTTCTTACCCTTCGCTGCAGGAGCCTGACCTGGTTTAGGACGCTTAGCACCGTATTTTGAACGACGCTGTGTACGACCATTTACACCAGCTGTATCCAAAGTACCGCGAACAATGTGGTAACGAACACCTGGAAGGTCCTTAACACGACCACCACGAACCAAAACGATTGAGTGTTCCTGCAAGTTGTGTCCTTCTCCTGGGATGTAAGAGTTTACTTCTTTACCATTTGTCAAACGTACTCTCGCTACTTTACGCATTGCAGAGTTAGGTTTCTTAGGTGTTGTAGTGTAAACACGTACGCAAACACCACGTCTCTGAGGACATGAATCCAACGCAGGTGATTTACCTTTTTCCACCAAAGTTTCCCTTCCTTTTCTAACTAATTGCTGAATTGTAGGCATTTCTTTTCTTTTTTATTAAACTTTGATTGTGTTATTATAATTCTTCAATTCTTATTTTCAGCCTTAAGGATAGTAATATCTACTCATAAATCAGAAGATTAACATAGTTTTTACATACCCCTCGCTTAAAACGTTGCAAAGTTACTCATTTGTTCTCATTCTACAATATTTAATTCACCTCTAAATTACGGAAAATAGCTATTTTATATTTATTTAACATTAAGGTTTATATGTTGTATATCATAAAAAGAGCAGATACTAAAATCTAATGTATCTTTGCTAATGAATAAACTTAGTAACTATTCATTCTTAATTTAATATTTTGAGTTTTGACAGTTATATAGCTTATGGAGTTACAGGAGATAAAAGGAGTAACTGGACTTAAAGGTCAATACTATTTGTATCTAAGGTCTATCGGCATTTAACTTTCCGGTGTTACTAAGAATAGCTGTAACTTCATATAACTCTTTAACTCCTGAAAGTTGAGCTTGCGAAACTGGAATAACATATAAAGCGTGAAAAAAATGGGAAAATATGAAACCAAGATTACAATGCTGGGAACAGGTAATGCTGTAGTAACTAAATGTTATAATACTTGCTTCTGCTTACATACAGAAAAAGGTATTTTCTTAGTAGATGCAGGTGGAGGCAATGGAATATTGTCACAATTAGAAAAGGCAAATATTCCACTAACAGACATACATGAATTATTTATATCTCATGCTCACACAGATCATTTGCTCGGTGCAGTTTGGATTATACGTGCAATAGCGCAGTTAATGCAAAAGAACGCATATTCTGGTAATCTCAATGTTTACGGGCATGACAAAGTGATTGATGTTACAGAATGGATTTGCAAATCTACTCTTCCCAAGAAAATAGTTGCATTCATTGGCAATAGAATCATACTGAACAAACTTAATAAAGGTGATTCGTTCCATGCTGCAGGAGTTTATTGCACTTGTTTCGATATCGAATCGACAAAAGAAAAGCAATACGGCCTAAGGATTGAATACGACAAAAACAAAGTCCTAGCATTCCTGGGCGACGAACCATACAATCCCAACAATAAGGAATATGTAGAAAACGCAGATTGGATGATGAGCGAAGCCTTCTGCTTATATAGAGACAGGGATATTTTCAAGCCATACGAAAAACATCACAGTACAGCTATAGACGCAGCACGTACAGCAGCTTCTCTTGGCATAAAAAATCTTATTCTATATCATACGGAAGACAAAACAATTGCAGAAAGAAAAATTAAATACACAGAAGAAGCTAAGCTGGAATTCAAGAATCCGGTATATGTTCCGGATGACTTGGAAAGCATCATTCTTTAAAAAACAGCCTCACAACCCATATACAGGAAGTCTCCGGATAAAATTGCTAACAGATTTGGAGAATGGATTATTCCGGGGAAAAGGACATAATATTAAGGCTGAAAGCCTTTTTATAGAAGGTGTTGCAAAACATAAATAATGAAACACAAAGGCACAAAGACACAGAGGTAATATATTGAGAATAAATATAATAAAAATCTCCGTGTTCTCCGTGTCTCTGTGTTTAAATTAGTTTTGCAACACCCTCATAGATAGTTCAGAATTCGTCGAACTCACGTTAATTATGAGCTCCTACTTATTATCTTCCGAATCTCTTATCAATTTCGTCATTAGAGAAAATAGTCATAATAGTTTTTCCATCCGGCGTCAGATTTGAATCAGTACATACAAAAAGCGAGGCAAGCAAATGATCCATTTCTTTTGCAGACATAGGTTTCCCTATAGGTATAGCCTGAGCTGCCGCCAGCGAAAAAGCTATCATATCAGAAATCTCATCTTTAACCTTACAACCGGTCTCAATTGCTTTCAGAACTATTTCCTTCAGCAACTTCACACAGTCTGTTCCTTCCATTCCGGACGGAATACCGTTGATAGAATAACTTCCTCCTCCCAAATCAGAAAGGTCAAATCCCGCAAATGAAAGATCCTCCAACAACAAAGGAAGGCAAGCGTTCTCCGAAGGTGTGAACTCCACAATAGCCGGGAAAAGCATCTGCTGTGACAATCCTCTCTTCTGAGATATGCTATGCTGATATTGTTCAAACAAAACACGGATATGCGCCCTGTGCTGGTCTATTAGCGCTAAACCGGATTTAAGAGATGTAACTATATAATGATTCTTATATTGATAGCAAGGCATCAATGATTCTTCAAACATATTCTTCTCAACAGGTTCGGTCTGTTCAAACTCTGTATTGATTGCCTTTTCTCTATCCGACTCGAAATTCTCGTATAATTGAGCCCAGTCAAATTCTCTTCTTGAAGAAGAATGCTCTCTTTCTCCCCCGCCGCCAAAAGAAGGAGCAGACGCTGCAGGAGGATTAAAAGGATTATACCCCGAATTAAGCTGGACTGTCGGTCTCTCTCTCTGCTCTACTTCCTTCGATGGATTATACAAAGGTATATCTATAGGATCGGCAGAATTGAAATCCAAGGTCGGTATTGCGCTCGACTTTGCAAGAGTTTCACGCGTTGCAGCCAGCAGAATTTGCCAGATAGGTTGTTCATTCTCGAATTTTATTTCCGTCTTTGTTGGATGAATATTCACATCAATTGTGGACGGATCCAGGTTCATATATATGAAGTAACTAGGCATTTCCCCAGGTGGTATAAGCTGGTCATATGCCTGCATTACGGCTTTATGGAAATACGGGTGCTTCATAAATCTGCCGTTTACGAAGAAATATTGCAAAGCCCCGCGTTTGGTAGCGGTATCCGGACGACCAATAAATCCATTTATGGTAACCAAAGAACTTTCAGCTTCAAGTGACAACAGTTTTTGGTTGAAAGCTTTTCCATTTATATTCACTATCCTTTGGCGCAATCCTGAAGAAGGAAGGTTCAATATCTCGGTGTCATTATGGAATAACGACATGGAAATAGAAGGATTAACCAAAGCGATACGTTCAAATTCAGTTATTATATGCCTGAATTCCGTTTCATTTGATTTCAGGAACTTTCTGCGAGCAGGCACATTGAAGAAAAGATTCTTAACAGAAAACACTGACCCTTCAGCACAAGCGTCCGGTTCAGACAATTCCACTTTCGAACCGGAAATGTGTAATCTTGTTCCGAACTCTGCTCCCTTTATTCTTGTCCTCAGCTCAACCTGAGCTACTGCAGCAATTGAAGCCAAAGCCTCACCACGGAATCCCATCGTATGCAAAGAAAACAAATCATCGACACACGAAATCTTGGAAGTTGCATGACGTTCAAACGACATTCGCGCGTCGGTCTCCGACATTCCCTTCCCGTTATCAACAACCTGAATCAATGTTTTTCCGGCATCCTTTATTATGACTTGTATTGAGCTTGCTCCTGCATCAATCGAATTCTCAACAAGCTCTTTTACTACTGATGCCGGACGCTGTATAACTTCGCCGGCTGCAATCTGATTGGCTATATTATCCGGCAATAAATGTATTATATCACTCATTGCCAGAATAAATACCAAAACAAGACTGCTAAGACAGCCAATGCTACAATCAGTTTCACATTCTTATACTGACGGCTTCGGGCATCATCACCCTTTCCGCGGCTTCTCTTCAGATGAGTTGTTCCTTCAATAAAGGTTCCTTTGATAGAAGGTTTATAATCCTCAGGCGATTCTTCCATTCCCATCTCGCGCTTGATTTTGCTTATGCGCTCTTCCATGGCTTCCTTGTGAGGATCCCAATAAATCGGTTTATGCTCGAACTGACGAGGTTTACGAACATTATAAAATGAAAAAAGTGCCATAATTGTTAGTTTTAAAGTTTATATGCTTGTGAGTTTAGTCTCACACTGCTAATGTACGAATTTATTGCTTCTTTTAGGCATGTCTTGCACTTTTCTTTTCTTAACGACAAAAATATCGTCTTTGTTCAATGGCCTCAGATAATCAAACCACATAAA
Organism: uncultured Parabacteroides sp.; assembly: GCA_949295065.1. Classification (GTDB taxonomy): domain Bacteria; phylum Bacteroidota; class Bacteroidia; order Bacteroidales; family Tannerellaceae; genus Parabacteroides. The sequence goes on from CASFJQ010000008.1 coordinate 7,593, forward strand.
ATCTTTCAAGGTTTTCTGTGAAGGTTTCAAGTCCGGTATCGGAGTCATCGAACCTATCGGCGAAGGCCATATTTTAAGTTTTTCCAGCTTGTTGTCCTTTACCCAAATAGTAAGATAGCCGCTTTTTGTGGCATTCAATCCAACCATGGAGCCATCACTCTCTATCGGATAGAAGATTGACTCAGCATTTCCTTCAACATCAATCTGTCTTACAGCTTGTCCGTTGAAATAAGCCTTAAGGTCATTTCCTTTAAGCTGATTGTAGTATGCTGTATCCAATTCCTGTATGGCAAATGCAAATTGCTTCACATGTGCATAGTCTATTGTGGAATCATTCATATAAATAAGGATAGTATCGCCATAAAGCTGATATTTCTCGTTCCATATTACAGGGTCATTATACATATATAATATAGAATCCCTGGAGTTGAACTGCATGGAATCGCACACGCCCTGTATATCTGTCCTGAAGAAACGCACTCCATAAAAAGCTTTAACTTCACGATAAGTGGAGTCAATTGTAATCATTTCCAGTGTGTCTGCTCTCAAATACAGCGTGTCTCCTTGCGAATATTCCAGGAAAGATGCGCTGTCCGTTGCAAATGCATAGCCCGTCTTCTCATTATAATATCCGTAATTACCGCGCAGCATGACATTCTGTAGCGTATCTTCAATTGACATACTGCCGAACACTTCGCCGAAACCAACTTCGCGGTCATAAGCGATTGAATCACCAATAAGTATTTTGTTCCCCGAAGTTATTTCAGAACGGTCCAGCAGCATTGCTGTATTGTCTATCGTATTATACCAGCCCAATGAAGAATGTATAACACCACTGTCCGAAACTATTACAGAAGGTCCAAGTATAGTGGACAACTTGGTATCAGTATTGTAATGAAGCGTATCAGAATACAATGTAAATTTCGGGTTTTCCAGACGCACGCTGTCATTGAATATGGCAAGTTTAGTTGCCGGAGAATATTGTCCGTAAAAAGAAGATAGCTCATTCAGCGAATCAACGATAAGTCCGCCTTCGAAATAATAACCTATATTGGCTATTCTCTCATAATTGAGACTGTCCGTGAAAAGCGTAACCTGGCGGTTTTCCATTCTCACATTATTCCTAAGATAAGCAATCTGGGCATTACCGTCATAGAAAAGATAATCGCCATACACAAAAAGCGTATCGCCCTGTTCCATTCTCACATTGCTGAATGCTTCCAGGGAATTTGTCTTTTCAAAGAAATATGCGCTGTCGCAATACATGTATGAACTGTCGTGGCGAAAACAAACATCGCCATTCAGCACCTGCGCATCAGCTCTCACTTCTTTGTCAAATGACAACGTATTTGCGTGCTCAAGATAAACTTTAGTCTTTTTCTGATTTATAGTATCTTGTGTCTGAGAAAAAGCATAAGTACCCAGACACAGAAAACACACTATTAAATTTACAACAAGTCTCATTCCTTAATCCAACCCGGGTAACGGAAATCGCAGTTTTTCCAACCGTCACTTATTCGTACATAGGTCGTCTTTTGCTGCTTCTTAATCCACTCGTTTAATAACTCTTCTTTTTTCCTACTTTCAACTATTGCCTTCAAAGCCTGATAATCCTCAGCAAGATTTGCTTTGTGTGCCTCAGTTCTTGCCTTAAGCTTGACAATAGCCACAACTTCTTTCTGGTTCTTGTTTATCATAGTGAATGGTTTTGAAATTTCACCTACTTTCATTTCATAAACCACTTTACCAACTTCTTGCGGAAGCTCCTGCATTTCAAATTTTGGTGTTCCGTTGTTTGCGCTCTCATAATTCTGGTTCACCATCAAACCTTTGTTGTTTCGTGTATCCTTATCGGCAGAAAGGAAAGTTGCAGCTTCATCAAACGTGAATTTATTTTCCTGCAAGTCATTGTATAATGTATCCATCTTTGCCAGAGTCTTTGTCAATTCAGAATCCGAAACTTTCGGTTTCAACAAAATATGACGGCAATTGATGCGGTCACCTCTTTTTTCAATAAGCTGGATAATATGATAACCGAACTCAGTCTGTACAATCTGCGAAACGCGTTTTGGGTCATTAAGATTGAAAGCCACATTCGCGAACTCAGGTGCAAGCAATGCTTTTCCGGTAAATCCGAGTTCACCACCTCTTTTTGCCGACTCAGTATCTTCGGAATACAAACGTGCCAAAGCAGAGAATTCACGTTCTCCTGAAGTCACCTGTTCAGTGAATTCACGCAATCTTGATTTGATAGCATCCACTTCTTCCATAGGAATCTTCGGTTCCATTGTTATTATCTGAACCTCAACTGTTGAAGGAATATTAGGCAAACTGTCCTGAGGTATATCATTGAAATATTTTCTCACCTCCGAAGGAGTAAGCTTTATATCTCCAACCAGCTTACGCTGCATTTCCTGAACAATCTGCTGCTCGCGAATCATTTCAGTTCTTTCTTCTTTAATCTGAGGTATTTTCTTGTTGAAATATTCCTCCATCTTTTCCTTCGAACCTATCTGGTTCATTGCAAAGTTTATCCATTGTTCGACATTCTGGATAACCTGAGCTTCAGGAACTTCAACACTGTCTATTTTTGCCTGATTCAAATAAAGCTTCTGTATCGCCATCTGTTCCGGTATCACACAATAAGGGTCACCGTCCAACCTTTCACCGGAATTCAACAGATACAATCGCTGTGACTCTACATCTGAACGCAAAATCGCATCATCACCAACAACCCAGATAACCTCATCGATGACATTATCCTGGGCTTTTACTCCCACTATACTGCATGCCAAAAGCAAAGTAAATAATAACTTTTTCATCCGATTTATATTTTCTTTTATTTTAGAGACCTTCGCCGTGGAATTTCACGTTTCCTTTGCGTATCGCCTCATTATATATTTCTTCTTCAAAATTTCTCAGAAATTCAATTTTGCGTTGCGACAGCAGTATTTCCTTTATCTGTGCCGACGCATAATCAAATGGTGCACGGTTACCTTTGAATTCCGCATCCTTGACTTCCAGCAAATAGCAATATGCCGAATCCGTCACCTCAACCAGTTTATTTGCTTTCAGCATACGGTTGAATTCAGGCTTACTGACCGGCACATTCTCAGCTATTTCCTCGGCTCTCATCCAACGGTCGTAAAAATAGTCATAAATAACCGCATTCTGCAAACTATATTTCTCTATTTTTTCAATTAATTCTTCGTTGCCCGATTTACACCATTTCTTCAAATCAGACAATCCGGGCGCATCCGAAGGCACTTTCAGAAACAGTCCTTTCACTATATCTTCTTCAAGCAGGAATGATTCCTTGTTAGCTTCATAATAGTCGGAAATTTCATTATCGGATATTTCTGCCGACAATCTCTCTTCAAGAAGTTTTTCCTCATATTTATTGCTCATCAATGACTGCCTGTATGCTTCAACCAGCTTTTCTATTTCAGCTTTCTCTCCAACCAGATTCTTGTTTGCTAAATCATATATAAGAGCATTCTTTACCCATTTCTTCACATAACTTTCAGCCATCATAAGACTGTCTTGCGAAGAAAGTGATTTTGGAATCAGTTTTTTCACTTCAGATGCTGTCAGCGTCCGCTGTCCAACGGACACAATAACATCGCCTTTGCCTATCTGCGTTTTATCAACACACGAAAACAATGGAAGAAAAAAAGCACACGCCAACAACCATGTCAATGCATTTCTGATTATCATTTCTTTGATATTCTTTTTAATACTTTCTGGTTTATCTCAACCGGGTATTTCTTCTCAAGTTCTTTTATCCAGGCTTCTTCAAGAGCTTTCTGCTCGTCGGCAGGCTTCGACCATATTTTCCGGTTGCTAATTTCAAACAAAAGTATTCCGTCACGATATTCGTTCATCAGCAAATCAAATTCCGGATGTTTTTTCTTCAGATTGCTCTTTTCAACTGAAGTCAATATTTCCCTTACATAGAGGTCAAACACTTCGTGCATAAAATCACCTGAATATGTCTTTGTCGAGAATGGGCATCTTTGCATATAATTTACAAAGTCTTTCTGAAGAAACTCCTTACCGTCAATCACGAACAACACTTCGCTCATGTCCTTAGCCTTATCATAAAACTCTTTCGACGTCGGGAAATATTCATCACACAAAGCCTGAAGCTGTGCGTATGATTTTTCATTCAGCTTATATCCGTATTCAGCCTTCATTCTGTCGTCAAAAGCCTGATATAGCTCAAAGTTTCTTTCGCCCTGAGCCATAAGTCTTCTCAGTCTCTTGGATTCCTTGTCATACTCTGGCAAACCTTCCTTAGATATAAGTTTGATTATATGATATCCGAATTTCGATTTCACCGGTTTCGACAGTTCGCCTTCCTTATTCAAGGCATAGGCAGCTTCCTCAAACTCTCTCACCATTGTTCCGGGATTGAAAGCCGGAAGTTCTCCTCCCTTCTTTGCAGACTGCACATCTGCCGAACGGCTCTTTGCCATCTCTGCAAAGTCTGCTCCGGCAATCAGTTCGTCATACATCTTTTCAGCATCCTTTTTCACCTGAAGCGAATCCTCTGCATTTCCATCTTTCTTGAAAGGCAGCAAAATATGAGCAACACGAATCTTTCCCGGATTTGCAGGCTTCGAATGAAGCTTTATAATATGGAATCCCATCTTAGTGCGTACTGGAGCAGTCACGCTTCCGACCGGCATAGTGAAAACAACATTCTCAAAAGCCTTCACTGTCTGCATTGGCAAAAGTCTGTAAACATACTCATAAGCCACATGTTCCTTATCGGCGGCAACATATTCCTGCGCAACCTTCCGGAAATCCTCTCCGGCTTTTATGCGTCCGTAAGCTTCCATAGCCTTATTATATACTGGCAATGTATCATTCGATACTGTCTGCTCCGGCAATCTGAATAGTATATGGCTACATTCAACCATTTCCTTCATGCGGTCGAACTCAGCCCTTACCACACGGTCTTCAGCTTCCTCGTCCGAAAGGAATTCCGAAATCAGCTGACTGCGATATTCCGACAATTCTTCCTTGTATGCCGAAGTCTTGTCAACGCCTTCCGCCTCAGCTTCTGCCACCTTCAGCTTGAAATTCTTATATAATTCAACGAACGAAGCTCTCTCTTTCGCATCCGAAAGATTTACAGCCCCGTTCTTCTTAGCCATAAAAAGAAACTCATCTATTTTGACAGGCTTTCCTGCCACTGTCATAACCACAGAATCCTGTTCTGATGCCATTACCGACATTCCTCCTGCCAGCAAGTATAAGGATAACCAAGATATAACTTTCATCTATACTGATTTTTTATCAATACGGGATGTTGCAAAACTAATTTAAACACAGAGACACGGAGAACACGGAGTTTTTCTTCTTGCTTTCACCAGACAAATTACCTCTGTAACTCTGTGCCTCTGTCTTTGATTTCCTGTTTTACAACAGCCTCCAAAATGCAAAAATAATATTAATCTAACGCATTACAGAGCTTTATAGTGTATTAGGCGTGGAAATTAGTGTTTTTTATCAATTAGGGGAGTTTATATAAACACAGAGAGCACAGAGACACAGAGTTTTTTTTAGTATATAAATTTACCTCTGTGTCTCCGTGTTCTCCGTATTTTTTTAATTTTCAATTTTCAACTTTCAATTTTCAATTTAATAGCGAAAGGCTGCTCCCCGAAGAGAAACAGCCTTCCTTAGACATTTAATTTTTATTCACACGCCCTTTCATTCCTCACGGAGTTACTTCATTGGGCTTAGAACTTTTAAATTACACTACTATTATTAATAACTAAAAATTAAAGGTTTCACCCGTCACGGGCTACTTAATATCTTTTGTTCTTTCACCAGTCTTTATCTCAAGGATTGTGTTTAAGAAAGAACGGGAGCAGTGAAGATTTTGCGGGTAAATCCCGAATGTCTTTTCTGCTCCCGCTACTTATTCTTTATTCAAGCTTTAAGCTTTCCGACTCATTGACTTGTAACTAGTCTAAACCTTGTTAACTTGTCTTCTTGTCAACTTGTTATCTGAAAGTTGAGCTTGCGAAACTTGAGTAACTTAAGTTTAGCAAGTGTTATAAGTTATGGAGTTACTGGAGTTAAAAAAGGAGTAATCGGAGTTAAAGGCCAATACTATTTGTATCTAAAACCTGTTTAGGGTGTTGCAAAACTAGTTTAAACACAGAGACGCAGAGGAAACAATATCCTCAGGATACAAAATACGGGCAGCATTAATGTTACGAGGTTCATTCTTCAAGAAGAGCACAATATGAACACTTTGACCTTTTTTAACAAAAGGCAGATACTTTATCTTTGCTTCAATCGAATTAACAAGCCTGAGCGCATCCTCACTGTTAGTCCATTTACACTCTCCTATAAGGATATGTTTCTTATCAATTGATTCAGCCACCACATCAAACTCCGTCATCTCTCCGTCTTTGTTTTCTTCCGTAAAGATTTTTCCCCACCATCGCGAAGCCATGTTGTATGCTATACCGTCGATGATGTTTCCGCTGACATATTGACGGCAAAGATGCTCCCAACAATCGCCAACATACTCTGTGAAATGTGCCTTTATGAGGTTCATAACGGTCGCCGTGCGTCCAAGTTCCAGAATAGACCTGTATGGAGCCACAAACCTGTAATTGAACTCCAGCAGACTGTCGTTGATACGGTATATCCCTTTCTTGCTCTTTTTTTCGTTCTCGCCGAATGGCACTTCACGGCGTATATATCCCAATTCCCGAAGTTTGCCTAAAGGTTCGGTTATTTGTGTGGCATCCTTACCTACCCGTCCGGCTATTTCCGAAAGGCGGTTTGCCCCGTTGCCGATAATCGAAAGCAGGGTGGAAGCCTGGACGGTTAGAAAGGAGTTAAATATATCCTAGTCAACTTGTCAACTAACAAACTAACAAACTAACAAACTAATAAACTAATAAACTTAGTATGCCAAAATAGCAAAATGTCAAAATGTCAATTTAACCCCTCTCAAACTCCAATAAATCCGTATAAAATATTTTTGATGGATTTGCCTGCTATTCTCGTGGGCTTTAAACCTGACTTATCAGTCATAACATGATAATATTTAATCATTTACCCACAACAATAGCGAATCACAAAAATCCATCAAAATGACCGATTTTTCCGTTAAAAGCTATGATTCCACGCAATTTTCAAGCTGAAAAAAAACATAAAAAACCACGAAAAACGGATGTTAAAAAAATGATTGCAATGGTTTGAGAAAATCATTGCAATCGTTGTCCGGAATCATTGCGATGACTTGGGTAAAAGATTGTGATCATTTCCCGAAATCATTGCAATCATTTTCCGAGACCGATGTAAAAACGAGGATAAGATTGGGATTTTGTATGATTTTCTTAAAATTACGAGTTAGTTGGAAATATAGAATACAGACATAATGTCAATAAACTCTTCGTTTGTATAACATAATGACAATTTAGAAAACAGTATTTCAAAGGCAAGTGTTTAATGAATATATTCCATCAATTTTTTCCTATAAAATAAGAACTTATAAGATTCTGTTTTTAATTTTGCCGAAGAAAAAGAAAAGCTGAACTATAAATGAAGAAAGTATATAATATAGGTATAATAGGTTTGGGTTATGTGGGATTTCCCCTAGCCTGCCTGTTTTCTCAAAAATATAAAGTTATTGGCTTTGATATAAATTTAAATCGTGTGGCTGATCTGAATAGCGGACATGACGCTACGGGCGAAGTCAGTGATGAAAAAATAAACATGGCTTTGAAAAACGGATTGAGCTGCACAACGGATTATACAAGACTGAAAGGTTGTAATGTTTATATCGTAACTGTTCCTACTCCGGTGAATCATCAGAACACGCCGAATCTGACACCGCTGAAAAGTGCCAGCGAAACTGTGGGAAAGGTTCTGAAGAAAGGCGATATAGTTATTTATGAATCAACTGTATATCCGGGCATGACCGAGGATGTTTGTGCTCCTATTATTGAAAAGATTTCCGGGATGAAGCTTAACCGGGATTTCTATATGGGTTATTCTCCGGAAAGAATCAATCCGGGCGACAAAGTTCATACGGTTGAGAATATAAAGAAAATAACTTCCGGTTCTACTCCGGAGATTGCTGCGGAAATCGACGAGCTTTATAATTCTGTTCTGAAGAACGGGACATTCAAAGCTTCGTCTATCAAAGTTGCGGAGGCGGCAAAAATAATAGAGAATTCACAGCGTGATGTGAATATTGCTTTTATCAATGAAATTGCAATGGTAATGCACGCTATGGACATCGACACTCAGGATGTGCTGGAAGCTGCGGGCACAAAATGGAATTTCCTTCCGTTCAAACCGGGGCTCGTTGGCGGGCATTGCATAAGTGTGGATCCGTATTATCTTATTCAGAAAGCCAAATTCCACGGAGTTCTGCCGCGAATCATGAGTGAATCACGAAGAGTGAATGATGCCATGGGAAGTTATGTGGCAAGCAGAGTGGTGAAATGCCTGAATTCAAAAGGTATTCTGGTGAATAATGCTGAAATCCTTCTCCTTGGCTTTACTTTCAAGGAAAATTGTCCGGATATCAGAAACACTAAAGTTGTGGATGTGTATTCTGCTCTTAGGGATTTCACTGATAATGTTTCAATATTTGACCCTTGGGTTGATCAATATGAAGCTGTTCGGGAATACGGAATCAAGGTTGAAACTCAGAAACAGGATATCATAAACAAAAAATATGATGCTGTTGTCCTGTGTGTGAACCACGAATATTTCGACAAGATTGATCTATTGTCTTTACTTAAGAATCCGGGGATTATCTTTGATGTGAAGGGGAAACTGGATAGGGATATTGTAACAGACAGATTATGATGTGAAAGTTGACAAGGCTTCAGAGACAAGTTGACAAGGTAAAAGCAACTGTAACTTTACAAGTTATTATCTAAGAACCTTGTTAACTTGTCTCCTTGTCAACTTGTTATCTGTAAGTTGAGCTTACTAAACTTGAGTAAACTTAATTATTATCAAAACTAAAACTAATAACTAATCTTTTTTACTTCATTTCCGATTTTCAGAATATATATGCCATGCGCCAACCCCCGGAAAGATATTTCAGACTTACCTTCAGGCAACAAACGCGATTCAACTATTAAGCCTTGCATATTATATAATGTAAGATTCTGCTTGGATGTTGAAATATTATCTACAAAAAGAATATCAGATGATGAGTCAAATCGCCAACGGACTGAAGTGTCTGCCGAAATTTTCTCGTTATGTGTCACGATATAGTCGGAATAGAAATTACGGTTCTTATCCTCGGAATCCAAGTCGCCATAAGCTTTCTCCAAAATCTGGTTTCCACGTTCGTCAAATTCATAAATATATCCGTACACGTCATTCCATTCACCGGAATCGTCCTGGGCATAATGACGGACCACATAATCCTTTCCGGTAGCGTCTTTATATTCAAATTTGATTTTCTCCAATAAAATCCAGTCCTCAACGGTTTCATCCCATAAAAGATAATCACTGCTCTCAACTCTTTTTGCCGCATCGAAAGACAATGTCATTTTTGTGACAGTCAACATACTTCCTTCATATGACGAATCAACGACTGCAATCGGATAATTATCTTTTATTTCAACAGGCCGCCAAACCCAAGTTTTAACCCAATCTCCGTCTATATAGCTGTATTCCTCAAAATAATCTTGCAAGCCATTATCCAAAGCGTGGTTCTTGGAGCGTGAAGTTTCAATCCATTTTCCTTCACCCGAGTAATTAAAAGTAGATTCTTCCCAATAAATTCCGTTGTTATCGTCTTCCTTGTAATTGCGGAACAACGTCTTATAAACCGGACGGAATTCCGAGGACATGGAATATAACTGTTTACTCTCAACTGATTCTTTGCGTCCTTCGGCATCATAAGAATAATACAATTTTTCAGAAAGTATTCCGTCCGAATAAACATAAACAGAATCCAAAGTTACAGCTTCACTGCTCTTCAACAGATTTATTTCCGGCTGCATCTTTATCATTTTCTCAATATGATTGCCATTTTCTGAAGAAGCAATGGCAAAAGCCGGAACAAAACACAATGTCAGTAAAAAATTTCTCATATGCTTATTGTTTAAATTATTTAAAACACCTGTCGTTAATAAATTATTCAACAATAAGACACATGAGAAATAAAAACCCCTATTAGGGATTGTGATAAGTTGACAAGGAAGAGGACATTCTTTTCCAGATCTTAATACTTATCAACTTGTTATTTCGCCAATTCGTAACCTGTCACTATAATAAAAGCAGACTAACTGCCATAACCATCATACCAAGAACAACGCCTAATATTCCCAAATGATGATGTCCATATTTTTCCATTCCGGGCAACAATTCATCAAACGAGATGTAAACCATAATTCCCGAAACTAAAGCCAGAAGAGAGGCGTTGATTTCCAAAGTCCAGAACGGCATAAGGAAGAGAAAACCGACTAATGCTCCAACCGGCTCAGCCATTCCCGAAAGGAAAGAATACCAGAAAGCTTTGCGGCGGCTTCCGGTGGCATGATAAATCGGAACGGAAACGGCTATTCCTTCAGGAATATTGTGGATTGCTATAGCGAACATAATAGGTAAAGCTATCTCTATATTTGTCATTGCCGAAGCAAATGTTGCCAATCCTTCAGGGAAATTATGAATACCGATTGCAAGAGCCATCATCAGTCCGGTTCGCTTCAGGTTCTGAGGCTTACTTTCATCACTCATTGTATGTATTTCGTGCGGATTTTCTTCTTCAGGAACCAAGCGGTCGATTAATGCGATAAGGGCAATTCCGGCAAAGAAAGCCAAAAGCATAAAGACTGTAGCCTGCTTTCCGGGATAAAGTTCTTCAAACAAATGTACGGATTCCGGCATCAGTTCCATAAATGACACATAAATCATCACTCCGGCTGAAAGTCCTAATGCTGTTGAAAGGAATTTGGTGTTTGTCCGCTTTGCCACAAATGCTATCAAACTTCCTATTCCTGTTGAAAGCCCGGCAATCATTGTCATGCCGAAGGCTAGTAATAATGTGCTGTTGTTTATATCCATTTTGAGTTTGTTAGTTTTTGAGTTTTTGAGTTTATAAGTTTAGAGCAAATTAAAAACTAAGGAACTTATAAACTCATCTTATTATTTATTATTATAAAACAGAGAATAGTGTGTAATGGTTTAAAACAAGTTTTTTATTTTGCTCTCCACTCGCCTTTCACTATCTTTGCACCATGGGAAAGAATAAATTAGCTAAGTTTGACGATATGGCGGGCTATCCGCATGTATTCCAATATCCTTTCAGCGTATTGAAGGAAGAAGGTTTCCCTATGCGCGGGCATTGGAATGAGCAGTTCTTCAAGAATGACAATCCTATTGTTCTTGAGCTGGGCTGCGGTAAAGGAGAATATACTGTTGGTTTAGGGAAATTGTTTCCGAACAAGAACTTTATCGGTGTAGATATTAAAGGTGCACGAATGTGGAGTGGCGCCAAGGAATCGCTGGAAACGGGAATGACTAATGTAGCTTTCCTCAGAACTAGCATCGAGCTTATTGCTCACTTCTTTGCTCCGGGCGAAGTTGCGGAAATATGGATAACATTCCCGGACCCGCAGATGAAGAAAGTGAACAAACGACTTACTTCAACAAGATTCATGAAAATGTATCGTGAGATATTGTCCGGCGAAGGATTGATTCATCTGAAGACTGACAGTAATTTCATGTACACATATACATGCGAAATGGCGAAAGCAAACAATTATCCGGTAAAAGTCAGCACTGACGATTTGTATAATTGCGGACTGGCTGATGATATTCTGTCAATCCGTACATATTACGAACAGCAATGGCTGGACCGCGGCCTGAACATCAAATATATTCAGTTTGTCTGTGAAGAACGCGAGCAGCTTATTGAGCCGGATATTGAAATTGAATACGATTCATACAGAAGTTTCAACCGAAGCAAACGCAGTGCGTTGGCTGCAGGAAAGTAGATACAGGTGACAAGAAACAAGTTGACAAGGGAAAAATAATCTTGTCCACTTGTCACCTCGTCACCTTAAAAACTTATAAACTTATAAACTCAAAAACTTATAAACTTAAACATATGACCCTTTATCCACAATTGATCCTGGACGCTCTGAAGAACGTGCGCTATCCGGGAACAGGAAAAAACTTGATCGAAATGGATATGGTGGAAGATAACATTCGTATAGACGGTATGAATGTTACATTCTCACTTATCTTCGACAAGCCTAACGATCCGTTTATCCGTTCGGTGGTGAAAGCTGCCGAAACAGCAATCCTGACTTATGTAAGTCCGGATGTAAATATAAAGAATAATATTACCGTTAAGGCTAAGCAGCTTGCACGCCCTGAACCGGACAAACTTCTGCCGGAAGTAAAGAATATAATTGCTGTATCTTCCGGTAAAGGCGGTGTTGGTAAAAGTACAGTTGCGGCAAATCTTGCCGTAGCATTGGCTAAGCTTGGATATAAAGTTGGTTTGCTGGATGCCGATATTTTCGGTCCGTCACAGCCTAAGATGTTCAACCTTGAAGAGGCACGTCCTTATATGGTTGAAGTTGGCGGCAGAGAACTGATTGAACCGGCAGAAAACTATGGTGTGAAAATGTTGTCAATCGGTTTCTTTGTGAACAAGGAAGATGCTGTTCTTTGGCGCGGAGCAATGGCAAGTAATGCATTGAAGCAGCTGATTGGTGATGCAAACTGGGGCGACTTGGATTATTTCCTTATTGACCTGCCACCGGGAACAAGCGATATTCATCTTACACTTGTACAGACATTGGCTATCACAGGAGCTGTTGTTGTCAGCACACCTCAGGAAGTGGCTTTGGCTGATGCACGTAAAGGTATCAGCATGTTTACAGGAGAAAAGGTAAATGTTCCGGTTCTTGGTCTTATTGAAAACATGGCTTGGTTCACTCCAGCAGAATTGCCGGAAAACAAATATTATATCTTCGGTAAGGAAGGTTGCAAGCGTTTGGCTGAAGAGCTTAATGTTCCTCTTCTTGGTCAGATTCCAATCGTACAGAGCATTTGTGAAGGCGGTGATGCAGGAACTCCTGTAGCTCTTAATCCAGAATCAATTACAGGAATTGCATTCCGAGAATTGGCAGAGAATGTGGTTGAGCAAGTAAAATACAGAAATGACAATCTTGCTCCTACACAAAGAGTACATGTAACAAAGAAATAAGTTGACAAGGTCAAGGACTATTTCAAACCGTCAACTAAACTCGATTAAAATACAAAACCGGAAGTCCAGACAAATATTATTTGTAGAACTTCCGGTTAATTTTTTATTTACTGCTCCCGTTACTTTCTGCCTTCGAAATCAACTTCTATTGTCAAATAGTTAGTCAAAGCTGTAACTGTGAAATCCAATTCTTTTTTATCTAATTCTCCAGTAACAGAAAAGGGAACCTGACCAATTTCAGGAATATCCAATGTTGTTGAGCCATTCAGTATATATTCATCTTTATCCTGTGACTTGTGAAGATTACATTTTACATTAAACTCAGAAACAGGAAGAAGATCTAAAGCCTGAATCTTTAATTCAAGTATAACTTTATCCTCATCATCTGAAGGAACAGTCAGTGTTGCTGTTGCCGGAAGAGATTTGGCAATATCAGCATCATTATATTCAACATCAATTGTTCCATTATAAACACCAGACAAATCATTAATAGATGGAAGTTTGTCACATGAAAACATCAATACAACACTAAGCGTAAGTAATAAGTAAGAAAATAATTTATTCATAATACAATGTTTATATATAATTAAAAAATAGAATTTATCACATTAAGATTAAAATCTACAAACCTTTTTCCAAAAGAGCACGTTTGACGGCCAAAGCACTGAAATAAGGATTTGTCAAAACTTCTTTTCCCAGTTTCTCTTCAATATATGATTCACAATATGCCATTGAGCCTTGAGTAAATATTATAACATCAACATCATTGGCAACTTTACTGATTTTTTCAACCATAAGAAATTTTAGTTTATCCGACTCAAGTCCAAAACCACCTTCAATCAGAACTTCCTTTATATCAACATTTCTATTCATCTCTCTGGCTACACGTCGTAATGTATTTCTTGTTGGTGACAACGATGTTTCAAAAGTAGAAACAACAGCTATTCTATTACCTTTACGTACAGCTTCCCTGCACATTTCTTCATTAACAGAATGACTTACTGGAATATAACATTTTATCCATAAATAAAGTTTTAAATCAGATTTAAGTTTAGCAAATCTAATCAATAATTTAATACAAAAAAATTAGGCTGTTCCTCAAATGAAGAACAGCCCTCTTAATAATTATGAAAACAAGAAACTCTCTATTAATTTCCTTTTTCAGCAGCAGCTTTCTTGTTGATTTTTTTCTTCTGCAATTCGTATGCAATCGGAGTTGCAACAAACAGAGTAGAATAAGTACCAATAATGATACCCAACAAGATTGCGAATGTAAAGCTTCGTATTGTTGCACCACCAAGAACGAAGATACACAATACAACGACCAAAGTTGTCAATGATGTATTGAATGTACGGCACAATGTAGAATTCAACGCATCGTTGATTACCTGATAACGGTCGCGCTTAGGATATATTGAAATTGTTTCACGGATACGGTCGAATACAACCACTGTATCGTTGATAGAATAACCGATGATAGTCAAGATTGCCGCAATGAATGTCTGGTCAACTTCCATTGAGAATGGCAACAATTTCCACAACAGAGTGTAGAAAGAAATAATACACAATGTTGTTATTGCAACTGAAGCGAAAGCTCCGACAGAGAAAGACACGTCACGGAAACGAAGCAAAATGTATGCAGCCATACAGATCATAGAGAAGATAACTGCAAGGAATGCTGCATTCTTGATATCGTCAGCCATTGACGGACCTACTTTCTGTGAACTCTGGATATAATCACTTGTGAACTGATCCAAAGTTGTTCCTTCCTTCAACAGAGGTTTCAAACCTTCATACAATTTAGATTCAATTTCCTGGTCAACTGAAGCATCAGCCTCTTCAATCTTATAGTTAGTTGAAATACGAACCTGATCCTGAGAACCGATAGTGATTACGCTTACTGCACCATTCAAAGGAGTATTCAACAGATTGCGGACTTCTTCAGTCTTAACATTATTATCGAAACGAACGATATAGTTACGACCACCTGTGAAGTCGATACCTTTGTTCAAACCGATAGTCATCATTGAAATAGCACCAAGAACAATGATTGCAAGAGGAATCAGATAACCAACCTTGCGAGCACCAAGGAAGTTTACTTTAGGATTAGTAAGCAAACCTTTAGTGATTGAAGTTGTAAAGGTAATGTTCTTCAATTTATCTTTTGCAAGCAATGCTTCGTAAACGATACGAGTAAGGAATACTGCAGTGATGAATGAAGCAAGCAAACCAATAATCATTGTTGTAGCAAAACCACGGATTGGACCTGTACCGAAATAGAACAATACTACACCTGTAATGATTGATGTCAAGTTTGAGTCGAAGATTGCAGAGAAGGCATTTCCATAACCATCAGCAATAGCCTTGCCCAATGATTTACCTGCACGCAATTCTTCTTTTGTACGTTCATAAATCAACACGTTAGCATCCACTGCCATACCCAAAGTAAGCACCATACCGGCAATACCTGGCAATGTCAACACAGCCTGGAATGAAGCAAGGATACCCATTGTAAAGAAGATGTTGACAACCAACGCTGCATCGGCAATAAGACCTGGAATAAGTCCGTAGAATGCGCACATATAAAGCATCAACAAAACAAGAGCAATTGCAAATGAAATAACACCGGCAGTAATTGCTTCCTGACCAAGTGACGGACCAACAACGTCTTCCTGAACGATATGAACTGAAGCAGCCATCTTACCAGACTTCAACACGTTTGCCAAGTCTTTTGCTTCTTCAGGAGTGAAATTACCGGTAATAGAAGAACGGCCACCAGTGATTTCACCGTTTACGTTAGGAGCAGAATATACCATACCGTCAAGAACAATAGCGATAGCACGGCCAACATTATCTTTTGTCAAACGTGCCCAAGATTTTGCTCCTTCGGCATTCATTGTCATAGAAACCTGCTGTTCTGAAATACCTGCCTGCTGAACGAAGTCGGCATTTGCATCAGTAACAACTTCTCCGCCAAGTGCCGGAGAACCGTCACGGTTAGAAACCTTGATAGCGAACAACTGGTAATACATTTCTCTTTCATCAATAGCCTTAACACCCCATTTCAAAGACAAGTTGCGTGGAAGCGCATCTTTAACCTGCTTCATGTTAAGATACTCATTGATTTTCTCCATATCTTTTGCCTGAGCAACACCAACTACAGCACTTGGCACCAACTGACCGTTATACTGGTTGATTGAAAGCAAAGCAAACAACGGATGCTGTTTTGCAAATTCTTCCATTGACTGGTTCTGAGCTTCCGGCTGTTCGCTCTTGATATTAGCAAGCAAAGAATCAGCTTCGCTTACTTCAGCTTCAGCTTTTGGAGCAGCTACTGAATCAGTTGCTGCTGTTTCAGCTGCAGTTTCCTCTGATGAATCGGCAAGCAAAGAAGCCAAAGCAGCATCAGCAGCTACAAGGTTCTGATAAATTTCAGGCAACTGGTATGTTTCCCAAAACTCAAGGTTTGCACTACCCTGCAAAAGTTTACGAACACGTTCCGGTTCTTTTACACCTGGAAGCTCAACCAAGATACGGCCGGCAGTTTCCAATCGCTGGATATTTGGAGAAACCACACCGAAACGGTCGATACGAGTACGCAATACGTTGAAAGAATTGTCGATAGCACTCTGCAATTCGTCTTTCAACACTTTGATTACGTCAGCATCTGAACTCTGAGGAGTGATTTTATCTTTCAAATCGAATGTACTGAAAACTGAAGCCAAACGCGCATTACTGTCTAATTTTTTGTACTCTTCGGCAAACAAATCGATGAAATCTTTCTGGCTTGTAGCCTGATTTGCGTATGCCAATTCCAATGCCTTGTTGAAATTTTCGTCCTGATTATTTCCAGACAATGAACGAACTACATCAGGAACACTAAGTTCCAAAACTACGTTCATACCGCCCTTCAGGTCAAGACCCAAACTGATTTCCATCTCACGGCATTCTTTTAAAGTATAGCCAAGCCATACTTTCTGAGTAGATAACGAGTCCAGATAAAGACTCTCTTTCGCAGGGTCGCCTGCAGCATATTCAACAGCTTTGTTGTTGTAATGTCTTGTCACAAAAGAAAATGACAAATAGAACAAACAAACAAGCGTCAGCAACACTGCAAAGACCTTTACAAATCCTTTGTTTTGCATTTTTGAACTTATTTATTTTTATTATTATTATATCTCAGAATTATATGAGCAAGCACTTATGCTTTCAATCTTCCAATAGTAAATCCGTAAAAAAGTCACAAACAACAGCAATAAAAAAGCCGTAAAAACATTTAAACAGTTCACTACTAATTTAACAAGGTGCAAATATAGAGTTTTTTTCTGTAATGATAATATTTATAATAATTATTTTACAGTTGACAAGGCTTCAGAGACAAGCTGGCAAGAAAAAAAGCTATTTCCCCGATATTTATTACTCAAGTTTCGCAAGCTGAACTTACAGATAACAAGTTGACAAGAAGACAAGTTAACAAGGTTTTTGGATAATAATTCGTTAAATTACAGGTATTCTGTGCTTGTCAACTCGTATCTGAAGCCTTGTTTACTTTTAAGTTGAGCAACTTGCGAAACTTAAATAATTATTTTCTGCCATCAATAGTTTTTTATAATACATTTTATACCTTTGAGGCATAACAATAAATTTTTGACATGATGAAAAAGGTTTTGCTATTATTATTCCTGTTGCCTTTTTGTGCGTTTGCGCAAGAAGATTCGAAATACATGGAAGGTGCAGTGCCAGAGGTTGACGGCAAAGTTATATTCCAGACAGAACTGACCTCAACTGTTTTGTCTCCTGAAATGGTGTATGAAACCATAAACAAATGGATGCACGAACGTTTCAGCCGCGAAGGATGTCGCGTCGTATATGAAAATTCCGAAGACGGACAAGTTGCAGCAGTTGGTGAAGAGTATATAGAGTTTTCAAGAACTGTACTTGCATTAGACCGTGCAAGAATGAGTTATCAGGTGACTGCAGAATGCAAAGGACAATCTTGTTTGTTGCAATTCAAGAATATCAGATATGAATATGATGTGACTTATCAGCGTGAACCTGAAAAATATACTGCAGAAGAATGGATAACAGACAAATATGCAATCTATAAAGGTAAATTAAACCGTATAAGCGGTAAATTCAGAACCAAAACAGTTGATTTTGCCGACCAGCTTTTTGCTGATGCAAAAAAAGCCCTTGGACTGAACACTCTGGAGCTTCAACAGGAAAAAGCGCAGGCTACAATTATAGAATCACCTGCCCAAACAGCAGATATGCCGGGATATAAGTCATACAGTGTTTCAGAATTACCTGAAATCATGAAATCTCTGTTGTCTTCAAGTCCTTTCTCTGTTGAAAGCAACGGACAAACTGTTATTCCAGCAGGCAAAGCTGAATGGAAAGGAATGGGCACAATGTTTGGTAAGAACATCGCTTCTTTTGCTACTCCGGCAAGCAACTCAGACATAAGCAATCTTAAAGACAACGATATCTATAAATTATCTTTCTTCAAAACTGCAAATGATAAAGAAGCGTGGATTATTATAGAATGCAGAAAGTCTGGAAGTTCTACAGAGAACGAACAGAATGTAACAATTGGAGAAATAACTAATATTTGGGTAAAATAAGATACGAGTTGACAAGGGAACAAGGTTTCAGATACAAGATGGGGTGTTGCTAAACATAAAAAATCAAACACAGAGGCACAAAATCACAGAGGTATATATTGAGAATAAATAAAATAGAAATCTCCGTGTACTCTGTGTCTCTGTGTTTAAATTAGTTTTGCAACATCCTCCCTTGTAAACTTGTCCCCTTGTCAACTTGTCCCCTTATAAATACTATGGAAATTATAAAACAAAAAATACAAAACGGAAATATCGACGAGGCAATTCACGAACTTGATGTTTTCATTGAAAACAATCCTTCATCCGACGAGGCTTATTATTTAAGAGGTAATGCATACAGGAAAAAAGGCGACTTCCAACAGGCTCTGAACAATTACCTGAACGCAATGGAAATAAATCCCGAAAGTCCGGCTAAATTGGCTCATGATATGCTGATGGATATAATGGAGTTTTATTATAAAGAAATGTATAATCAGTAAAGTTGACAAGGCTTCAGAGACGAGTTGACTAGGATAAACAAGATTTTATAAAGAATGAAAGGTTTGCGAATCATACCACTGATGCTTCTATGCATTCCGATGTCATACGGGCAAAACAACGCTCCGGCTATTCCAATGGTGGAAATCCCGGCAGGAAGTTTCTATATGGGCGGAATGGGCGAAGGCGAAGATTACGACGAAGCTCCGGCGCATAAAGTAAACATCAGCCGCCCGTTCCTGATGAGTGAGACTGAAATAACAAACGCGCAATTCGAGCAATTCATGCCTGAACACAGAAAATACAGAGGCAAAAACGGGTTTTCAACGGAAGATGACGAGGCTGTTGTTTACGTTTCATATCAGGAAGCTGTTGACTTCTGCAAATGGCTCAGCAAAAAAGAAGGTAAAAACTATCGTCTGCCGACTGAAGCAGAATGGGAATATGCTTGTCATGCTGGAAATTATTTCCCTTTTTCAACAGGTGATGGTTTGCCTGCAGAATATCATAAGAACCAACAAACAGCCAGAAACCTGAAACCGCTATCTCTGAAAGTAAAGCAAACTCCGCCTAATGCATTCGGACTTTATGATATGCACGGAAATGTTGAAGAATGGTGTCTGGACTGGTATGGACCATATACTGCTGAAGAAAAGACTGACCCGGCTGGCTATGAAAACGGAATATATCGAGTGACACGTGGCGGAAGCCATAACACTCCGGAAAAATATCTCCGCACAACCAACCGTATGGCTATGATTCCTGAAGACAAACATTCACAGACCGGATTCAGGATTGTGCAGGCAGATGAAAAACCCGGCACATTACTTCCGATGCCAACTCCGGAATTGTTCCGGCAAAATGTATCGCAAAAAAATTTCAAATGGGAAGACAAAGGCAAAATCCCGGTTTTCAAAACGCCTCAGGTTTATGTGAAAGAACCGGGATGTGATTCCGGGACTCCTTTCTTCGCGCACAATCACCAACCGTCAATCACATGGTGCGACAATGGAGATTTGCTAGCCATATGGTTTTCCGCGAATCAGGAAAACGGAAGAGATATGGTTGTGCTTGCATCAAGACTCAGACAAGGGAATGACACTTGGGACGAGCCTTCGCTGTTCTTCAAAGTTCCTGACCGAAACATGACCGGTTCGGCAATAATGAACGACAAAAACGGAACTTTATACCATATTAACGGAGTTGAAGCTTCGGGCGACTGGCAAAATCTTATGATGGTTCAACGCACAAGCAATGACAACGGCGTAACGTGGAGCAGTCCGCAAATTATAGCTCCGGAACACACAACTCGCCATCAGGTAATAAGCGGTACAATCGTAACTCGTGAAGGTTGGCTTGTCCAGGCTTGCGATGCCGGACCAGGCAGTCACGACGGAGCAGCTATACATATAAGTAAAGACAAAGGAAAAAATTGGAACGACCCATGGGACGGTGCACCTCTACCCGACTTCAAAGACGGCGGAAAAGGTTCGACTATAGCAGGAATTCATGCAGGAATAGTTCAGCTCAACAATGGAAACTTTATGGCTTTGGGCAGAGGAAACAGCATAAAGAATAAAGAAGGAGAGCTGCGAATGCCTATGAGTATATCAGATGATGAAGGAAAAACCTGGACATATCATGCTTCAGAGTTTCCTCCAATTGACGGCGGACAAAGACTAGTGTTGATGCGACTAAATGAAGGTGCGTTGCTGTTGATTTCTTTTACTGATCATCCGACACGAACTCCTGAAGAAAAGCGAGGTATGATTTTCAAGGATAAAAACGGTAAAGAATTCAGAGGTTATGGTCTATACGCTGCCGTATCATATGACGACGGCAAAACATGGCCGGTAAAGAAACTTATTACCGACGGACAAGAAAGATTCCTGAATGGAGGAGCATGGACTCAATGGTTCCTTATGAGCAACACACAGGCTGAACCCAGAGGATATATGGCTGCAACACAATCACCGGACAATATGATTCATCTGGTGAGCAGTAGAATATATTATTCATTCAATCTTAAATGGATTGAAACACCTTAATATTTCAGCAGAAACATGGTAGTGTTTTTGTTGAAATGTCAAGTGTTTCCATAAAAACAACAGGAAGTTTTCTGAAGCAAGTTTCACAAAAATTCAAATAAGTACGGAAGAAAATCTGATTGCATTCGGATATAATTTCACCTATGTCATTAAGTAATTCAAGTTTTGCAAGTTGCTCAACTTAAAAGTTAACAAGGCTTCAGATACAAGTTTACAAGGTCAAAATGCCTGTAACTTTATAAGTTGTTATCTAAAAACTCTTGTTATTGTTAACTTGTCTTCTTGTCAACTTGTTACCTGCAAGTTGAGCTTGCGAAACTTGAGTTATATATATAAAGTTAACAGATTTTTTTTATAAATTATCCTTAGGTAGTATTGCTTTATTAGTTTTTTTTATATCTTTACGGCGTTTAAGCTTACTAAGACAAGCACAATAAGTCTTTAAGCCATGAAACACTATTTTGAGATATTAATAATTATTAGTGTTAACCAGTAATATGTAAAAACTTATGCGACAGAAAAAGATGTTAACCACATTCAGACATTCGAGAATGGTAGCAGCCTCGATGTTGATGTCTTTCTGCATGACTGGTGCTGTATTTGCACAGAAAGCAGTTATTAAGGGAAACGTTGTTGATGAAAATGGTGAACCAATTATCGGTGCTAATATTCTGGTAAAAGGTTCCACAAATGGTACAATTACCGACATTAACGGTAATTATTCTCTGGAAGTGGAGAATGCAAAAAACACAGTTTTGCAAATCTCCTACATCGGATATAATTCTGTTGAAGAAGCGGTCAAGGGACGTAAGGATGTTTCTTTCAAACTTGAACCTTCTGTAGTAAACTTGGGTGAAGTTGTAGCTATCGGTTACGGTACTCAGACTCGCCGTGAGATTACAGGTTCTGTAGCAAATGTATCAGAAGAAAACTTCAACAAAGGTGTTACTCGTGATGCATCAGACTTGCTGCAAGGTAAAGTTGCAGGTTTGACAATTACATCAGGTTCAGGTGATGTAACTCGTAGCTCACAAATCCAGTTGCGTGGTACTTCAACATTGCAGAACGACCAGGGTCCGATGATCGTTATCGATGGTGTTCCTGGTGGTGATATGTCAACTGTATCTCCAACAGATATCGAATCAATCTCAGTTTTGAAAGACGCATCTTCAGCTGCAATCTACGGTTCACGTGCAGCAGGTGGTGTTATCTTGATTACGACAAAACGTGGTTCAGGCTCAAAAACACAAATCAACTACGACGGTTATGTTACAGCTTCAACTGTTTCTAACAAACCTGATATGCTAAACGCTCAGGAATGGAGAGACGCGAACAAGGAATTGGGCAATGATATTTCTATATATGACGGATATACAGCAGATACCGACTGGTTTGATGAAATGTTGAGAACTGGTATTTCACAGAACCACTCATTGTCATTGTCTGGTGGTACATCAAAGAGTAACTACCGTGCTTCTTATACATACATGGACCGTAAAGGTATCGCACGCGATAACTGGATGAAACGCCACAGTTTCCGCTTCCAGTTCCAGCAGCGCGCATTGAACGACAAATTGCGTATCGGATTGACAGGTTCAACAACTTTGACAGATATGCAGATGCCGTTTGCCGACGACTATATCCTTGCATACAATATGCTTCCTGTTTATCCGGTATTCAACGAGGATGGTTCATATTTCACAGCTGCCAACAATAATTATGACCAAGGTAACCCGGTTCAGAACCAGGATCAGAACTACAAGAAGAGAAACAACATCTACTTCTATGGCCAGGGCGACGTTCAATACACTATCATAAGCGGTTTGACAGCTAAAGTCAACTTGTACAAGAGCCGTTTCTCAAGCGACTACAGCGAATGGCAAGACCCTAATAACTCAAGAGGTCAAGAGCCTGGAGGTGTAGCAATTCGTCAGAACCGTACTTGGGACCGCGAATTGATGGAATGGACAGCAAACTACAACAAGGCATTCGGCAACGAAGAGCAGCACAAGATTGACGCCATCATCGGTTATTCTTGGGAAACAAACAAATATGCCGACCAATACGCGAAAGCCACAAAATTTGCTGTAAGCCAAATGGGTGCGGACAATATCCAGAGCGGTAACTTGCTGAAAATCGGCGATGTAACTTCTAGCCGCAACGAATATAAGCTGATTTCTTTGTTTGCCCGTGCTCACTATAGCTACAAGGAAAAATATATGATTACAGCTACTGTTCGTCGAGATGGTTCCTCTAAATTTGGTGCTAATCATAAGTGGGGTACTTTCCCATCAGTATCTGCAGCTTGGGGTATCAGCCAGGAAAGCTTCATGGAAGGCATAAAATGGGTCAATGACTTGAAATTGCGCGCCGGTTATGGTGTTACTGGTAACCAGGACGGTTTGCAGCCTTACAAATCTCTCGAGTTGTATCAGGCTTCGGGAACCTACTATAGCAACGGTTCACAGCTGACAGCATTTAAGGTTTCACAGAACGCGAACCCTGATTTGAAATGGGAACAGACATCTATGTTGAATGTCGGTTTGGACTTCACTTTGTTCAACAGCCGCTTGAACGGTACAATTGAATGGTATAGCAAACAAACTTCAGATATGTTGTACACTTACAAAGTTCCGACTCCTACATATGTTTACGACCAGATTGCTGCAAACGTAGGTGATATGAGCAATAAAGGTGTTGAAATATTGTTGAACTTGGACGTTATCCGTAACAAGAACTTCACATGGAATACATCTATCAACCTTGCACACAACAAGAACGAGATTACAAAATTGTCTAACGACCTGTACTCAACAGACCGTATATATGTCGGTGACCCATGGATTCGTGGTGCATCAGGCGTGACTTCACACGTTGTTGAAGAAGGTTATCCAGTTGGTCAGTTCTTTATGTTGAAATGCGACGGTATCGATGAAAACGGTAAATTCATTATCGAAGATATCAACGGTGACGGACAGATTACAGATGACGACCGTACATATTGCGGCGATGCTCAGCCAGATTTGACTTACGGATGGAACAACACATTCTCTTGGAAGAATTGGGATGCCAGCTTCTTTATCCGTGGTACTATAGGTAACAAGGTATTGAACAACCCGGTTGCAGCTTACGGTAACAATACATATATCTCAGGTTGCAACGCAATGAAGAACGACAATTTGATGACTATGCGCGAGAACTCACGTGTATGTTCATACTATATTGAAGACGCTTCATTCGCCCGTTTGGACAATATGTCAATCGGATATACATTCAACACAAAGAAAATAGACTGGTTGACAAAGGCCCGTGTCTATGTAGCAGCTCAGAACTTGTTCGTAATCACTGGTTATTCAGGTTTGGACCCAGAAGTTGAAAACTTCCGCGGTGAGGCAAGCGACGCTAACGCAGGTTTGTCACCGGGTATCGAACCTCGTAACTATATGCCTAAGGCTCGCTCATTTACATTTGGTGTTAACTTAACATTCTAATCTGATTAAGCTATATGAAAAAGAAAAATATATTATCGCTATTTCTTGCCGGTGCGGCTATGATGATTACGCCGTCGTGCATGAACTTGGACGAAACAGTCTACGACAAATTGCCCGCAGAAGATTTTGGCAAAACAGAAGTTGAAATAAACGCGCTTGTTGGTAGCGTACACAAAACACTGAAAAAGTATTGGCCAGGAGACTTCCGTGTCCTGTCAGAAAACGGAGGCTCTGTAGCTGTGACTCCTACACGAAGAGGTGGTGACTGGTACGACGGCGGTCAGTACAGGGAAATGTATATGCACACATGGACAGCCAACACCAGTGCAATTAAAAATGCATGGAGTGCTGCTTCAAGTGCAATCGGTACTTGCAATGCGACTATCGAGGTCCTTAAGAATTCTGATATATTAACAGACCAGACCAAAACAACAAAAATATCAGAAGTAAGAGGTGTTCGTGCATTCTGGTATTATGCGATGTTGGATAACTGGGGTAACATTCCTTTGGTAACAGACTATAACGATAAGGAATTGCCTACATGCAAAACAAGACAGGAAGTGTTCGACTGGCTTGTAAGCGAAGTTGAGGAAATATCGGCAACTTGCCCTGACGCGTCTGCCGAAACATACGGCGACTTCACGAAAGGAGCTGCTTACACGCTGCTTGCAAAGTTATACCTGAACGCTGATGCATGGGGAGTGACTACTTCCGCCAACAACTACGATAAAGTTGTTGAATATTGCGACAAGGTCATGGCTATAGATTATTATATCCTTGAACCGGATTGGTCTGCAAACTTCAATGTGTCAAACAACAACTCTAGAGAGGCCATCTTTGCCTGCTCATTCTCAAGCACTGACACAGAAGACCAGAACCAGATGATGAACCAGACCCTTCACTACAAGGATTATCTTGCTTTAGGCGGAAGTTATAAATCTACTTGGAACGGTGTCTGCGCTCAGCCGGAATATGTTAAATTGTTCCCGGACGACGACCCACGTAAAGACGCTACATTCCTGACAGGCGTGATGGTAGATATCACAACAGGCGAGCCAATCATCACAGACCACGGTTTCGTTTTGGATCATACTATTGATGTTGAAATGTTGCCTGGAACTGAATATGACGGAACAACATGGGGAGCAGTCAACCAGCACGACGGAGCGCGTTGCTTCAAATGGGAATTCGCCAAGGACTTGGTTGACGCCATGGAAAATGACTTCCATATCTTCCGCCTTGCCGACGTTTACCTGATGAAAGCAGAAGCATTGCTTCGTGGTGGAGGAAATGTAGGCGAAGCTACAAAACTTGTAAATGCTATCCGCGAACGTGCATACGGCAATGCCGACCATAACTATTCAACTGTCACACTTGCCGAAGTCCAGCTGGAACGCCGCCTGGAATTGGCATGGGAAAACACATCCCGCCAGGATGATATCCGCTTCGGATGCTTCGAACAAGGTATGTGGCCGGCTTCTAATTGCACAAGGGCTACAGGCGAACACTTGAAACTGTATCCGGTTTCACAGGATGCATGGCAGTCAAATCCGAATTTGACTCAGAATCCAGGTTATCCGGCATTCTAATATGAATAAATAGAACTAATTCATAATTAATAAAAGAGCAGTTGTTTAACAAAGGCAACTGCTCTTTTTATATTTATCATGTCCGGTTTTTTTACGGCACATTTCAGAATTCATTCCCAAATTTCTATTAATTTTGTCGGATTAATAAAAAAGGATAAATAACATAACTGCAATAAGAAAGGAATGCAATATGAAGTTATTTAACAAGCTGTTGCTGCTTAGTATTTGTTTATTTTTCAGCTATTATTCATTTGCTGAATCAATGGATATAAGGGTAGGTGCCGAAAGAGTTGATGTTGTAACACGTCTGCTTAAAGACAAAAAGGTCGGACTGGTTGTCAACCAAACATCAATACTTGAAAAAGAAAACAAGCACTTGTTGGATGTACTTTTGGAAGAAGGTATCAATGTTGTTAAAGTATTTGCTCCGGAACATGGTTTCAGAGGAACTACAGATGCAGGTGTAGAAGTGAAGGACAGCAAAGATTTGAAAACCGGAGTTCCCATCATATCAATCTATGGCAAGAACAAAAAACCTCAGGCTGAACAGTTGAAAAACATTGATATCATGGTTTTTGACATTCAGGATGTAGGTGCCAGATTCTACACATACATAAGTACACTTCACTATGTAATGGAATCATGTGCCGAGAATGAAAAAAGGCTTATAATACTTGACCGACCGAATCCAAATGATTTCATCGACGGACCGATACGCCAGCCTGAATTTAAATCATTCGTAGGTATGGATGCGTTACCCATATTGCACGGACTTACAGTAGGCGAACTTGCATGGATGATGAACGGAGAAGGATGGATTTTGAATACACCGGACACTTGCGATATACACATTGTAAAGATAGAGAACTGGAAACATGGAGATCCGTATTGGTTGCCTGTAAAACCTTCACCAAATCTTCCTAACGACCAGTCCATTCGTCTTTACCCTTCACTATGCTTTTTTGAAGCAACTCCTATAAGCGTTGGACGTGGTACTTATTTCCCATTTCAGGTATTAGGTTATCCTGACCCCAAATTTGGAGAATATACATTTACTCCTTGTTCATTACCGGGATTCGATACAAATCCGATGCATAAAGATAAAATGTGCTATGGCGTTAACTTGCAGGAATATCCTTTTGAAGGAGGATTGACGTTGAGATTCGTTATGGAATTCTACGAAAAATGCGACAGAAATCCAGATTTCTTCTTTAAACGCAAAAGATGGTTCGATTTGCTTTCGGGAACAGACAAACTTCGAGAGCAGATTATACAAGGTTTAACTGAGGAAGAAATAAAAGCTTCATGGCAGGAAGACCTCAACAAATATAAGGAAATGAGAAAAAAATATCTTCTATATCCTGATTACGAAAAATAATGGAATTGTGATTACTAAAAGAGCTGTGTTACCAAAGGTTAATTGGTACACAGCTTTTTCTATTTCGTAGAATACTAATTCTATTATTTCTTCTCCAATAACATAATAGGATTTTTAGACTCATCACACAATGATATGCGTGTAACAGGCTTTGCCTTGCTCTTAGATTCAAAATATTTTACGCCATTCAGCAACTTAAGCAAATTATCCTCAACAGTCATATCAGGACAAGCCATACGAGTTGAACCAACTTGCGGGAAAGAAATCATCTCACTATTGGACTCATCAATATCCAATGAACCGATTATTCGGTTACAACCGGTATTGCCAGACAATCGTTTTTCTTTCAAGTCAAAGGAAAGGAATGGTAAAGGATTATCTGAAGACAATGACTTACCTTCAAGCTCGATTACATTCCACTCGCCTTCAAGCTCGTTAATATCTGTAATTGCCATATATTGTGAACGACATCCAGATAATATAACAATACTTGCCAGAACCAATATTATTGAAGATAATAATTTCATATTTACTTATTCAGGACAAACAAAGTGTTACCATTTTCATCAACCAACAGCAATTCGTTTGCGCTCTTGCCTGATTTTACAGAACGTACAGCCTCCATAGTCTGGAAAATCTTTGTTTCCAAATCCATATTAGGACAAGCCATCATTGTTGCTGCAGCCTGATTAATCTTCAAAGCGGCTTCATCTTTGTCGTTCAGGACTACTGAAGTATTAAAAATATTGCATCCCGCATTTCCATGCAATTTCTTAGCTTCCATATCGAATTCCATGAAAGGTCCGTTTTCTTCAGCTGTAATTGCTTCTCCTTTGACCTCAACAATATTCCATTTTCCATCCAATTGTTTTACATTGACTTTAGAACCAGAACATGCCACCATAGAAACTGCCATTGCAGGAATCATAAGTGCATACATAAACAACTTCTTCATAAAATAAAACATTTATATTCGTTAGTAATTAATCTTAAAGTTGACAAGGCTTCAGAAACGAGTTGACAAGGAATATTAAATTGAAAACTACAAACCGGTAAACTTTGAGGTTAAAATCATCGTCAACTTATTCACTTATCAACTTCTTTATCTGAAAGTCGAGCTTACGAAACAAAAGACCTTCCAATCTTATAGACGCTAAAAAGAGGTAATTTGTTCTGAGCAGGCATAACATTTAACCAACGTTAACTACTTGCCGGCAGATATCAAATCCTTTTTCATCCACTTGCAAGTACGCCATCTCAGGCACAGGACAATGCCTCGAGAACCTTCGTCCATAGCCAAGGCGAGCCAAATTCCGGCAAGTCCCAATCCCATTGCAATTCCAAACAAATAGCCGCATGAGACAGCAAACACCCACATACAAACTATTTCTATTAAAACCGGGATTATAACATCACCTACAGAACGCAAACAGAACAGGAACATCAAAACTGTTGCCCTGCCGTGCTCCAGTAAAATATCCACAAGCAAAGCAGACATTGCTATCTCAATTATCCTTTCGTTTTCAGTAAAGCATCCGAGAAGCAAACGGCCGCATAAATAAACGCCAACAGTGGTTATGAAAGTCACCATCATCGAACGCCGCCATGCATACCAACTGAGCGTATATGCCGCGTTTTTCTTTCCTGCTCCAACCAGATTTCCCGTACATACGGAAGCAGCACTTGCCATTGCCAGCGAAAATATATAACCGATAATGACAATGTTCATTATATATACTCTTGCGGTAAGAACCTCGTTTCCGAGCATATTGATAAAATAGACGACACAGACTTGGGAGGCGTCATATGAGATTTGCTCGAAAGCCGACGGCATTCCTATTTTTATCACATCTTTCAGTTTCTTGAACGGGAAAGGACGGAAATATTCGAGCGGCATTTTATGTATCAAGCGTTTAAACAATACTACAATCAAAAACAACATTGCTACTCCACGGCAGGCAGAAGTGGATATTGCAGCACCTTCAACACCCAACGCCGGCAATCCAAAATGTCCGAATATCAATGAATAGTTCCCAATTATATTCAATATGTTGATTATGAATGTTACCTGCATTGCATAATTCGGTTTATTGGCAGCACGGAGAACAGCTGAAGCTGTAAAACTTATTGCCTGGAAGAAGCCAAATCCGCCGACAATTTTCATGTATGAGAGAGCCATAGGCATAAGGTCGTCCCTTATGTCCATCCAGACCAGCATTTGTTTTCCTCCCAGTGTCAAGGCTAGACTGATAAGCAAACCTACCACGGCATTAAACAAAAGAGAAACACCTACAACCTGTATAAAGCTTTTCGAATCTTTAGCCCCAAAATACAAGGCACACATAACAGAAGTTCCAACAGTTGTTATATTGAACAGCAGGAAAACCATATTCAACAACTGGTTAACAACACCAACAGCGGCAACCGCATTGTCTGAATAATGACTAAGCATTAATGTATCAACAACTCCCAGCATAAGCATCAGGAGAATTTCCAGAAAAATCGGACCTACCAATTTAAGTAACTTATCTCTCAATTCTCCTTTTTTCCGAGACAACGATAATCCAAACATGGCAAATTCACTTTATAGGTATATTCTTCCGCAAAGGTAAATCAAATCAAATTGGCTAATTCTATTATTTTATGTATGTTTGTACTACTTATATAATTTGTTGATAAATATCAAAGATGAAAAAAATCGTACCAATACTGCTTATCGCTGCTTTCTGTCTTTCCATATTTTCATGCAGACAAAATAAAGTAAGTAATATGGAAGAATCTGTTGACAGTGAATGGAAAGACAGTTTACAACATGTTTATGAATATGGTATATGCATTGACAGCCTGAATGTTGAGCATTTTGAGATAAGAAACGGAGATAATCCTTCAATAATATTCTCCCGTTTGGGATTTTCAGCTCTAGAAGCAGACAGTATAAGTAAAGCTTCTGCCTCTGTTCTGGATCCGACGAGAATCAAGGCAGGTATGCATTACTGTACTTTTACTACTCGAGATTCTATTGCTAAAATTCAATATATAGCATTTGCCAAAACAATGACAGACTATGCAGTAATCAATCTTAGCAAAAGACCTATTGAAGCCTATATATTCAACAAGCCCATCACTTTGAAAAGGAAATATGTAAATGGCACAATAACTTCTTCTCTCTGGAACATAATAAAACAGCAGGGAGCAGACCCGCTTTTGGCAATAAAAATAGCTGATGTTTTTGCCTGGCAGATAGACTTCTTTGATGTAAAAGAAGGAGATTCTTTTCAAGTGATATACAATGAAGCTTATATTGACGATACAACAGCATTGTCAATTTCTTCTATCGAAGGCGCATTGTTCACTCATCAAGGAAAAGATTATTACGCCTTCCCTTTCACGCAAGACAGCACAATGGAGTTTTTTGATATAGAAGGAAACAGTTTGCGTAAAGCTTTCCTTAAAGCTCCACTTGATTTCTACAGGATAACATCAAGGTTCACAAACGCACGCTTCCATCCTATCCTAAAACGATACAGAGCGCATCATGGTGTTGACTATGCTGCGCCGACTGGTACTCCGGTAAGGACAATTGGTGACGGTTCTGTTATTTTCAAAGGATATACAAATGGTGGTGGGCATACAATAAAAATAAAGCATAATTCCGTATATACAACCTCCTATATGCATCTGAGCCGTTATGCAAAAGGTTTGAGTGTCGGACAAAGAGTCAAGCAAGGTGAAGAAATAGGCTACGTTGGCTCAACCGGTCTGTCAACCGGTCCACACTTGGATTTCAGAGTTTACAAGAATGGACAGCCTATAAATCCTCTTGATATGGAAGCTCCACCTTCAGAACCTCTCAAACCGGAACTCCGTGACAGTTTCAATATTGTCAAGAACAGAATTATATCTGAGATTGACAGCATTAGGAGCTTTAAACAGACATTTTAGATAGGTTATAATTAAAAATCAAAACAAATAGTAATATGTGCATAGAAAGACTTTTTGACAGATACGTAAATTTCTATACAGATTTTGCCTTCAAGAAATTATTCGGAACGGAAATAAACAGTGATCTTTTGATAAGCTTCCTTAATGCCCTTCTTCAGGGTAAAGAAACTATCAAAAGCGTAACATATCTGAATGCAGAACATCTGGGTACGCAAGAGTACGACAGACGGGCTGTCTTCGACGTCTATTGTAAAAACGATAAAGGAGAAATGTTCATCGTTGAAATGCAGAAGGGAGAACAACAATTCTTCAAAGACAGGAGCATATATTATTCTAGTTTTGCCATTCGTGAGCAAGCACCTAAAGGCGTATGGAACTATGAGCTTAAAGGAGTTTATACCATCGGCATACTAAACTTCTGTTTTTCTGATGAGAAAGATAATAATGACTATTACCATGAAATCAAGCTGCTCGACACAAAAACAAAAAATCTTTTTTATGACAAACTTACTTTCATATATCTCGAAATGCCAAAATTCACAAAAACAGAAAATGAACTTGTGACCCTCTTTGATAAATGGATGTATGCTATAAGACACTTAGGAACACTTATGGAACGTCCTAAAGCTCTTCAGGAAAAGGTATTTGCACGCCTTTTCGAAGTTGCAGAAATAGCAAAATTCAATCCAAAAGAAAGATTCGAATACGAAGATAGCCTGAAAGCTTATAGAGACTGGTTCAGTGTAATGGAAACTGCAGAAATCAGAGGTATGCAGAAAGGTTTGCAGAAAGGTTTGGAAGAAGGACTACAGAAAGGCATGGAAGAAGGGATGCACAAAGGTATGGAAGAGGGGATATTGAAAGGCAAAAAGGAAAGTCTTTCCAACACAATAAAACACATGCAATCAAAAGGCCTTTCACTCGAAAACATAGCAGAGCTGATAGGTGAAGACATTAATGATATAAAAGAATTTTTTGAACAATAAATTATCACATCATGATTATGAAGTTCATAGGTAATATCATCTGGCTTATATGTGGCGGGCTCATTACAGCCGTAGAATATCTTATCGCCAGTCTTTTAATGATGGTAACAATTATCGGTATTCCTTTTGGTTTACAGACTCTCAAACTTGGAATACTGGCACTTTGGCCTTTCGGCTCTAAAGTTGTAGAAAGTGAAAGTGCCGGTGGCTGCCTGAGCATTATAATGAACATTATCTGGATTCTTGTTGGAGGAATATGGATTGCAGCCACTCACCTCTTTTTCGGGATACTGCTTTGCATTACGATAATTGGTTTCCCATTCGGAAAACAACACATCAAAATGGCAGGTTTGGCACTCACTCCTTTTGGAAAAGAAATAATCTAAGAATTAAGTTCTATTTTTTCCGCATTTACATTATATCCTAAAAACAAAGATGCGGCATCCGAAAATTTCTCAACAGATTCCGTTGTAAGGAAACGCCGGCTGCCACCGGTAGTCAGACGGGACGACATTTCCGGATGCCGCACCAGATAATCCGCAAGGCTTTCTGCTACATATTCTCCTTGCGAAACCAACTTAACCCCGGCAGGAACATATTTCCTTATCTTTTTTATCAGCAAAGGATAATGCGTACATCCAAGAATCAGTGTATCTATAAGAGGATCCGTATGCATTATATGATCAATATGTTTCTTAACGAAATAATCAGCTCCAGGAGAATCAAATTCCGCATTCTCAACCAACGGAACCCACATCGGACAAGCCTCGCCCACAACAGATATATGAGGGAACATTTTTTCTATCTCAAGAGTATATGACGAAGAAGATATAGTTCCAGCCGTTCCAAGAACTCCAATGTGCTTACTGTTGCTCATCTTGTCCATTAGTTCAACAGTGGGACGTATCACGCCCAATACTCGCCGTTCATTATCCCAAACCGGAAGGTCCTGTTGCTGTATCGTTCTCAATGCTTTTGCTGACGCAGTGTTGCAAGCCAATATAACAAGACGGCAACCTTCTGCAAAAAGGCGCATCACAGCCTGTCTGGTGAACTCATATACAATCTCAAATGAACGGGGTCCGTAAGGTGAACGGGCATTGTCGCCCATATATATGAAATCATATTGAGGCAATCGCTCTCTTATCTTGTCATATACAGTCAACCCGCCGTAACCAGAATCAAAAACCCCAATTGGGCCATCAGCTTTTGAAAATTGCATATTGAACATTTTCCTATAACTCCTTTATAAAAACAAAAACATCATATTACCAAAAAAACACAGAGAACACCTTTCCCGGTGCATTCCCTGTGTTTTCAATACCTTTTTGTTGGAATCAAAAATGATTCTATATTATTCCGAAATTATTAATTACTGCAAACCAAGTTTTGCTTTAACAAACGGAGTTGCATCTACTGCTGTAGAACCTGAATACA
Source organism: uncultured Parabacteroides sp. (assembly GCA_949295065.1). GTDB lineage: Bacteria > Bacteroidota > Bacteroidia > Bacteroidales > Tannerellaceae > Parabacteroides. The sequence continues at coordinate 41,790 of CASFJQ010000008.1, forward strand.
ACAATATTTCCGGAGTCAGAATATAAGTATAACCTTTTTCATCACCTACAGCCTTGATAGCAGTCTGAATCTTTTCCTGGATAGGTTTTACCAAATCCTGCTGCTGTTTAGCAACATCCTGCTGAGCAACCTGAACCAAGTTGTCCATACGCTGCTGCATATCCTGAACTTCCTGCATTCTTCTTATCTTGATGTTCTCAGTCAATGAATCCTGCTGTGCGATAAAGTCAGAATATTTTTTCTTGTATTCTTCTTCCATCTGTGCAAGTTCTTTCTTGTAACTTTCCTGCAAGTCTGCCATTTTCTTTTCCATGTCAGAAACTTCAGGCATAGCCATAAACACTTCCTGTGTATTTACGAAAGCAATTTTCACTTCCTGAGCCACAACGCTCATAGGGATAATCATTAGCAATAATGCAATAAGCTTTTTCATTTTTCTTTTATAGTTATTATTAATCATTATAATTCCACCTTCAATAACTTAAGCGCACAAAATTAAGCATTTATTTTGAATATCCCAGTTTTGAAAGCACTTCATTGCTGATATCTATCTTCGGAGATGCAAAAATTATACTCATCGCTGACGCTCTGTCAACCACAATTTGATAGCCTTTATCCTCTGATATTTCTTTTACAGCATTGTATATCTCATCCTGAATCGGCTTCATCAAGCTTTCTCTTTTCTTATAAAGCTCCCCGTCTGCACCGAAATACTTACGTTTCAAATCCTGGGCTTCCTGCTCCTTCTTAACTATTTCCTCTTCTCTTTTAGACTTCATCTCTGCAGAAAGGAACACCAAATCACTCTGGTAAGTCTTATACATATTCTGAGCTTCCTGCTGCAATGCTTCCACTTCGTTCTGCCATTTCTGTGAAACCTGGCTAAGCTGCTCGTTTGTCATTTCATACGCCGGAATATTCTTCAATATATATTCCATATCGATTAATGCATATTTCTGGGCGTTCACTGCCAACGAACATATCATCATAAGGCAGATTGCAAACAATGTCTTCTTCATATTCATCTCTCCTTTTAATGTTAAATTACTCAAGATGCAAATATAAGGTTGACAATATCTATCTAGCAAAGAAAATAAGTTAATTAAAGTTTCGCTAATTACCCAACTTTAATGTTGACAAGGCTTTAGAAACCTGAACTCTAATCTTTACTTTTCTCTGATAAAAATATTTATCGGTGTACCTGAGAAATCCCAGTTTTCACGAATCTTGTTCTCCAGGAATCGTTTGTAAGGTTCCTTAATCCACTGAGGCAAATTACAGAAGAAAACAAACGAAGGAATACTTCCTGCAGGCAACTGGGTGATATATTTAATCTTGATATACTTACCCTTCCATGCTGGCGGCGGATAATTCTCGATTATCGGAAGCATAGTTTCATTCAGTTTAGCTGTCGAAACTCTCTTCTTTCTGTTGTCATATACTTTCTGCGCTGTTTCCAGAACCTTGAAAATACGCTGCTTGGTCAATGCCGAAATAAACAGAATAGGGAAATCCGTGAACGGAGCCAATCTTTCGCGAATAGCACGGATATATGAATCAATCACTTTCTGGCTCTTGTCTTCTACCAAATCCCATTTATTAACACAGACAACCAATCCTTTCTTGTTCTTCTGGATAAGCGAGAATATATTCAAATCCTGGCTCTCTATTCCTCGTTCAGCGTCAAGCATAAGCACGCACACATCGGAATTCTCAATAGCACGGATTGAGCGTATCACAGAATAATACTCCAAATCCTCATTTACTTTTCCTTTCTTTCTAATTCCGGCAGTATCCACCAGATAGAAATTAAGTCCGAATTTGTTGTATTTTGTATAAATCGAATCACGAGTTGTTCCGGCAATATTTGTTACAATATTTCTTTCTTCACCGATAAAAGCATTGACCAGTGAGGATTTTCCGGCATTCGGACGTCCAACGATAGTAATCCTTGGCAACTCTTCCTCCAGTTCCATAGGTTTCTCTTCAGGAAACAAAGATATTATCTTGTCAAGCAAGTCTCCTGTGCAAGAACCGTTGATAGCAGAAATGCAGAAAGGATCACCCAAACCGAAAGAATAGAACTCGGCAGAGTTGACATGCATTTCAAAAGTATCTGCTTTATTGGCAACAACCACAACCGGCTTACGGCTGCGGCGCAAAATACTTGCCACTTCCATATCCAAGTCTGTCATGCCGTTCAAAACGTCAACAACAAAAAGGATGACATCAGCTTCCTCAATAGCTATCTGCACCTGCTTATTGATTTCTTCCTCAAAAACGTCATCGGAATTGACAACCCATCCTCCTGTATCAATAAGAGAGAATTCCTTATTCAGCCATTCCACTCTTCCGTACTGGCGGTCGCGCGTTGTTCCGGCCTGTTCGTTCACAATCGCCTGCCTTGTCTGCGTCAGACGGTTGAAAAGGGTTGATTTGCCCACATTGGGTCTTCCAACTATTGCAACAATATTTCCCATATTAAAAATTTCGTATGCCGTTAATTTATGTATTAATCCAACTGGTAACCGAATGCCTTAAGCATATTGTCACGGTTTCTCCAGTCTTTCTCAACTTTGACAAATATCTCAAGAAAGACCTTCTTTTCAAAGAAGCGTTCAATATCCTTGCGAGCCATTGCTCCCACCTTCTTGAGTGCCTGTCCTCTATGCCCAATAATAATTCCTTTCTGAGAATCACGTTCTGCAATAATGAGCGCTTTTATATGGATTTTCTCATCATCTTCCTTAAACAGCTCTACGACCACTTCTACCGAATACGGTATTTCTTTTTGATAATACAGAAGTATTTTCTCACGAATGATTTCTGTAACAAAGAAACGAGCCGGCTTATCCGTCAGCGCGTCTTTTTCAAAATAAGGAGGCGACTCGGGCATCAGTTCCGCCACCCTCTGTTTCACATAATCAATGTTGAAGTTCGACAATGCCGAGATAGGGATAATCTCCGCATCCGGCAACAGTTCCTTCCACTGGGCAACCAGTTTCTCCAGGTCAGCCTGGTTTGTCTGGTCAATCTTGTTGATGAGCAACAGCACAGGATAATCCTTCACTTTCTGCACACGCTGGAGGAACTCTTCATTTTTGTCAATCTTCTCGATTACGTCTGTCACATAAAGCAACACATCGGCATCACCCAATGCCGATTCTGAAAAGTTAAGCATAGATTCCTGCAACTTGTAATTAGGATGCAGGACTCCCGGAGTGTCTGAATAGACAATTTGCATATCGTCCGTGTTCACAATCCCCATGATACGGTGACGGGTTGTCTGCGCCTTCGATGTAATAATCGAAATACGCTCACCCACCAGACGATTCATCAAAGTAGATTTACCCACATTTGGGTTTCCCACGATATTGACAAACCCGGATTTATGCTTCTTTTCCATCATAACCCCATTTTACATATATTGACCCCCAAGTAAATCCGGCACCGAAAGCGGCAAGGATAAGGTTATCACCCTTCTTCAGCTTGCTTTCCCATTCCCACAAACACAAAGGAATTGTTCCGGCACTTGTGTTACCATATTTCTGGATATTAATCATAACCTGGTCGTCACGCACACCCAGACGCTTGGCTGTAGCGTCGATGATTCTGAGGTTCGCCTGGTGAGGAACCACCCAAGTTATATCGTCATTAGTCAGACCATTGCGGGCCACCACTTCAGCTGCCACATCAGCCATATCAGATACAGCGTGTTTGAACACATAGCGACCGTCCTGATAAACGAAATGCTCTCTTCTGTCCACAGTTTCGTGACTTGGCGGATAAGCCGAACCACCGGCTTTCATGATAAGGTGTTCCAGACCGATACCGTTTGTACGGAGGATAGTATCCATCACACCATAGTTTTCTGTTGTTGGTTCAACCATCACGGCACCACAACCGTCACCGAACAACGGACAAGTATTGCGGTCCGTATAGTCAGTTATAGCAGTCATTTTGTCGCCTGCCACCACAATGATTCTCTTGTAGCGTCCGGAACGGATATAATTTGATGCTGTTTCCAAAGCATACAAAAATCCGGCACAAGCTCCCTGAACATCAAAAGTAAAAGCGTTCTTACAGCCTGTATTATAAGCAATAATAGAAGCTGTTGTCGGGAAATGATAGTCCGGAGTTGTTGTTGCACAGATTACAGCTTCAACTGTTTCCGCATCAACACCTGTTTTCTTAAGCAACTCGTTTACAGCACAAATCCCCATGAAAGAAGTACCTTTACCTTCTTCTCTCAAAATTCTGCGTTCTTTAATTCCAACGCGGGTCATAATCCATTCATCAGATGTATCCACCATTTTGGCAATATCATCATTTGTCAAAACGTCTTCCGGCACATAACCGCCAACGCCTGTTATTACCGCATTAATCTTTTCCATAATTATAATAAGTTTAAGTTTTGCCAGCCGATTTTGTTTGTCAAGGTAATAATTTCCGGAATATTTCCCAATTATTATCCCATATAGTTTATTGGCTGCAAGACTTGTATAATTTATAACTTAAGTTCAGCAAAATACTTGACATTAAACTCGGTAAGGATTTCGTGACAAGCCGGCGGTTACTCAACGCCAATATCCGGAAAGCTTGCCAACTCGCAACCGAAAGTCGAGCTTACGAAACTTGAATTCGTAAAATTAAAAAAAGCCCTAAAAAAATATCTTTTTAGGGCTATTTCTTTTGTTCATCAAAGTAAATGATTTTTTCTTCGATAAACTTACACAGCAGCTTCTTTAACAATTGCTAATTTACCTCTGTAATAACCGCATTCGTTACATACAGTGTGATAGATGTGCCATGCACCGCAGTTTGGGCAAATAGCCATTGTTGGAGCCACAGCCTTGTCGTGAGTTCTTCTCTTGGCTGTTCTAGTCTTACCTTGTCTTCTTTTAGGATGTGCCATGATAATTTTATTTTAATTGTTATTATTCTCAACTAAATCCTTCAGCGCAGCCCAACGCGGATCAATCTGTTCTCCGTCCGACATCTCGTCGGTTACATCTTCGAAATCTTCTTCAAAGTCATCTTCGTCGTCTGCACTTCGTGCCGTGTGTTGTCTTAATTTCGACGCCATCACCTTGTTACACTTTCCCGGAGCATGCACATGCTTCATCGGAATAGACAATGCTATGAATTCATACAGGAACCATGCTATATTGATTTTCCCTTCTTCTTCAGGAATAATCACTATTTCGTCATTCTCTTCTGAATATTCTTTCCCGAATTTTACAACCAGACGGTTATCCGACTCAACCGGCTGCTCCATATCATCCAGGCAGCGGTCGCACGAAACAATCACAACTCCTTCAATATGGAAATCCATCTCGAACATCATAGAGGTCTTTTTCACTGTCAGACGGACATTTACTTTGCCCTTCTGAACCTGGTCTCCATCGATGTCCAGGAAGAATTTATTCTCCAAATGGTAGTCAAATTCATGTACTCCCGGAGTGAGATTCTTCAAGTCAATATTGTATAATTCAAATTTTCCCAAAGCCTATTTGTGTAAAAACCATGCAAAGGTACGAAAAAACTTCGTAGAAAAACAATATATCTTTCTTTATTTTTTAATATAACATATTTTAAGAGCCAATTGCCCGCTTCAATTCTATCCTAAATGTCGTTCCCTTACCCAGTTCCGACCATTTCACATATATCTTTCCTCCGTGATACGATTCGATTATCCTCTTCACAAGCGACAATCCCAAACCCCATCCGCGTTTCTTAGTCGTATATCCGGGATTGAACACCGTCTTGAATTTCGACTTCATTATTCCCTTTCCCGTATCAGTCACGTCAATCTTCACTTTCCCCGATTTTTCCTCAAGCGAAACAGTTATCTCTCCCTGCCCTTCCATAGCATCCACAGCATTCTTTGTCAGATTCTCAATCACCCAAGCAAAGAGGGACGAATTCATCAGCACCGGCACAGGATAATCCGGAAGATTCAGATGTATTTTCACCTTCGACGATATTCTGGTGGACATATATCCGATTGCAGCGCGCACCGACTCGCAAATATCAACCGGCACAGGCTCCGGATTCGAACCAATCTTAGAGAAACGCTCCGCTATGGTTTCCAGCCTTTTCACATCCTTATCCATTTCCTCAATCAGCGAAATATCCACATCCTTCGTCTTCAGATATTCCAGCCATGCGATAAGCGACGATATAGGCGTTCCCAGCTGATGAGCAGTCTCTTTTGACAGTCCGACCCACACTTTGTTCTGCTCCGCCTTCTTCGTGCTTGCAAGGGCAAGAAAGGCTATCAGAATAAACACCGCCACGACCGACAGCTGCGCATAAGGATAAACCAGAAGCCGCTTCAGATTCGTGGAATCGTCGTAATAGAGATATTGAAACGTCCCGTCTTCCATATCCACCACAATAGGCGAATTCTTCGACTTCAGCGCTTTCACCTTTTCAGACAGGAAAGCCTCAACATTCTCTTCCGGCAATTCTATATTCTTATACGTAAGCACGCTGTCTTTATCGTTGCAGAGCATCACGGGAATCGTCGTGTTTCCCTGAATTATTTTCAGGATAAGATTCATATTAAGGCTCGGATCTTCGCTTGTCACAACTCTTGTTGCCTCGGCCCATACCTCAATCTTCTCTCTCTCCTCTCTTGCCATATCTTTTATCAGCGTGTCCGACACCACCACCGATACGATGGCTATCAGTATCGCCGCAAATATAAATACGTATTTCAACCTTTCCCGGGAATCGTAGATACTGTTCATGGATATATAAATTAAACGATGTCTAAAATAGGGGATTTTGTGGAATAATGCAAATTCTTCAAGGGACGGGTTAATGATAGGCAACAATAATTTAAACACAGAGTTCACAGAGACACAGAGTTTTTTAAGTATATAAATTTTACCTCCGTGTCTCCGTGTTCTCCGTGTTTTTTTTAATTTTCAATTCTCAATTCTCAATTTTCAATTTAAAAACGAAAGGCTGCTTCCCCGAAGAGAAACAGCCCTCCAATACAAATCAATTAATTATCTTACATTAATTTTCTTCACCAAAGTGTTATCGTCATATGTCATTTTAATGATATAAACACCAGATGTTCCAACATCAATCTTTCCTTCAGTACTTATAAGTCCTTCATAAATCATATTTCCTGTCATATTGATAACCGAAACATTCATCGGAACAGCCGGTACAATATTTATTGACTGGTTGTTTGATGTGATAATTGTTCTGGCTTCAATATCCTCAAGACTTGTCGGGTTTTCAGGATCTGTCGGATCTGTAGGGTCAGTCGGATCCGTAGGTTCCTCTGGATCTGTTCCTCCTTCAGATTTAGTACCGCCAATAGCTTTAACTGTAACTTTAAATATTACTTCTTTATAATTTGCATCTAAAGGAGTAAATTTAACTTCATATTCTTCAGATTCTTTTGCCACTTCAGTTTCAGGACTTACCCAAGCAAATGTTCCGGGAACAATACCTGCATTACCGCCAGTCAACACAGATTTGGAAAGTTTTTCTCCGGATACAATATCAGATGCTGTCGGTTTTATAATTTCAGGTTCTATCTGAGATATTTCATAAGAGAATACTTTATCAAAACTCTTATACTCAGAATCTGCCGGACGATAAACTTTTACATAATATTTACCCGCATTTTTTAATATTGCAGGCTGTGTGCAAGCCTCATCCATAAAGAATGAAATCTGTGCGGTATTCTTCAATGTTTCATCAGCTTTCAGTCCCACAGTCTTAACGTCTCCTGTATATAAAGACTTGGATTCTGTCAATCCAGAAATATTTGGTTCTGCTTTCAATGTAAATTCCGGTTTTAATTCCTCATCATCTGAGACAGTATATTTTCTCGGATTTTCAGTTTTACCATCACTCCATTTTACAAATTTGTAATCATCTCCGGGAACTGCCTCAATTGAAATTTCTATTCCCTGCGTAACCTTAACATCACCATTATTCCCTTCAATAGGCAAGCCACCGTTTGTTACACGAACATAACCTTGAACAGATTCTGTACTCTTTAATGTTCCAAAACCAAATTTCAAAGTACTTTTTGGTGCATTCGGTTTTTCGTAATAATAAACTGTTCCATTACGATTATTTGAAACAATTAAATTGTTTGGATCTGGTTCTATTATATATTTAATAAAAGACTCTGGAGTATCATCTTTATTTATTATTACACCATCCTTAGGATTAGTTTCCGGATTATTGTTATTTTCAGGTTTTTTTGTAACTGCAATCGTAGATTTCTTTATAATCAATCCCTCTTCATATTCCTGCTCAAATTTATTATACAAACCATCAGCATCACGACGCAAAACGACTGTATAAGTACCTGCATTGATAGCCTTATCCAATTCTCCTTCAGTAACATCTTCACCATTTCCATCCTTAACCCTCTTATATTTGACATCAAAATCAAATCCTGCATAAGTCTGTGATGCAAAAGGAACAAAATTTCTTGAAACTCCGTTATAATAATAGCTCTGATGTGGCCACATAATATATTCCTTAAGAATATCTACCTTATGATCAAACACAGCAGTAACAGTCAACGGTCCGGTAACTGTTATTTCCTCATCCTTACTGATTTCTTTTCCATTTGCAAGAATATAAAGCAAAATGCCACCATCATCATTTATTTCAGTGATTCTTACAGTCTCGCCATATTGTGCTTTGCTCTTAGACAAAGTAATACTCTGACCAGTAACAGCCTCATTCTTGCTATTCTTTGCTTCAGCCTTCAAATCAAATTCAGCAATCTTAAATTTGGCAGAAACTGTCACATTTCCGTTAACAATATATTCTTCACCATTTTTAGTTGCTCCCTGAACAGTAATACTTTCATTCTGATATCCAACAGCAGGAAGGGTTGTAATTTGTAATCTGGTTCCTGACGGTACACTTGAACCAGAAACCACTGGTGTTCCATCAATTTTATAAGCCAAAACAGAACCCTTACCATCTTCCAACTGTAAATCTACTGAATACATATCTACTGGTTTCTGAGTAAATACAGCCTTTATGGTAACAGGTCCGTCAAGTTTAATATTATTATTATTCAAATCCACATTGTCAACAGTAAGTTTTGACAATTGCCATCCGGCATTAGGAACAGCAGAAACATTCAATATTGTTCCTTGCTGCAAAACTGCTCCATTTGAAATATTTCCATTCTCGTTGCTCACTGTCAATTTCCCAGAACCTTCTGTAACAATGCTTACCTTATGTTCTATTGGAGAAAAAGCAGCTGTATATGCAGCATCTTCTTTAACCGTCAGGTTCAGCGGATTATCTTTACTACTTTCTTTACCATTTATATACCAACTTGTAAATTCATAATTTTCATCAGCCACAGCTTCAAGAACCAACTCATGACCTTCTGTATAAACATTGTCAGAAGATACTCCACCAACTTTAACTGAACCTCCAGCCATTGCCAATGCTGTAACAGAATAAGTCTCCTTAACCAAAACTTCTACCAAAGTATCTTTTATATTGTAGTAGGTCATATTTTGCGGAATGAATTGTACAGCATATAGACCTGAAGAAGTGACTTTTTGATTTCCCTCTTTCCATTCAAACGCTCCTGGAACTGGAAGATCACCATCAGTAGCACCACCACCACTCAAAACTGACAATGACAATAATTGTCCTTCAACCAAAGGTGAAGCAGTTGGAAGTACAATATTTTGCCCTTCTAAATCTACTTTAGTTGTCAAAAGCATTGTATATACTTTCTCAAATGCTTCATATGCTTCATATTCTTCATTCTCAGCATAAGTTACCTTAACATACAATATACCCTCTTTTTTTCTATCTTCATCTTCAGCTTTTTCTAAACATCCTTCATCACGAAAATATTCTATGGTTACAGGTAAACCTTCAGGGATGGTAGTAACTGATACTTCTGCAAGACTCATACCCTCTGTGATTCTTTGCTGAAGCCCGGAAACATTTACAGTAATCTTCTTCTTTATAATTGTTACATTAAGTGTTTCAGAAAATGCAGGTACAACTTCACTTTCGGATTTCTTGTTAGCAATCAAGCCATTAGTAACTTCAATTACTCCAGACTTAAAATCCGGAGATATCTGAACAGGTATATAGAGCAATTTACCTGTTGGATTCTTTATAAGATTATTGCCTGTACTATAAACTACGCACCTATATTTTCCATCTTGCATTTCCCAACTTACGCTATGTCCATCAGACATTTCCTGAGGTATATATGGCTTATCTGTTATCAATAATCCATCAGGCATTTTAACATCCACTTGGAATGAAGTGAAATTAAAACTATTAGCATCTATTGACAGGCAGACAGTATCCTGTGAACCAGCCTTATTCAGCTGAGAGGAATCTATTCTCCAAACTGCTGCTTCAACATTTCCGGCAGTCAACATCAAAGCGAAAGCTACCAGAGATTTGAAAATTGATTTATAATATTTCATAAGAATTAATTTTTCAAGTTTAATAATTGCAGGCATAAAAGCCTGCAATTATTTTTATACTTACTATAATTTATATTCATTCATCAACGGATTATCATCACATTAGCCGGACTTACAGTCTTGCCATTTTCTCCGTCGATAGACAAACGATAATAATAAACTCCTGAAGGAAGCTGAACTGTAGTTGTGTACTTATTCAAGCCTGCGCCTGCCGGCATTCCTTCAATAATAGATACCATAGCTCCCGTAGCGTTGAATATCTCAACAGAAACCTTCTTAGCGTCAGCGCTCAATGAATAAGAGAATGTTGTGCATCCGCTGAATGGATTTGGATAATTCCTGATAGCTTCCACTTGAGACTGCGGCTTAACTGCTTCTGTAGATGTTGGAACAATATCACCTTCAGCTTTCAATGTATTAGCTTCTGCATCAGCAAATGAAGCTTCTATCAACTTCAAATTATCAGTCATTTTCATAATTACCCTCTTTCCTGAAGGCAATGTATTGCCATCCATTGAATAAGCCACCATACGCAAAGTGTCACCGTTCAAAGTTGCACCCTGAGTCAAACGACCAGCATCACCAAGTAACGGAAGTTTTTCCTTAGCTCCGGTAAATGCAAGCTGTATTCCCGCAACAGGAACCTCACTGCTCATAGTCAAAAATCCTTTATCATCTACTTCAAGCAGAACTGTTGGCTGATATGCATCCTTAAGTTCAGAAGCCTTTGTTACAGGACGATTCTGGATAATATTTACAATACCGACAACATCCGCAATTAGTACTCGATCATCATAGTTCACATCAGCTTCAAAGAAACCAAACGGATTTATCATATTATCTTTATCGTTCAAGATGTAACTTACAGTAGCAGTAACATCCGCAACATTTACTTTCTTATCCAAGTTTGCGTCACCATCGCAAGTATATACAATTGTACCAAAATCCAAAACCCATCCAGGGAACATAGGATTAGTAAGTACTGTATTCAAGAAATCTCCAGCTCCAACTTCTTCAGTCAAAGTGTAAGATTCGCTTGTTCCTAAATCTGTATATATACCTGTCAATACATCTGAATATCTCCATAATATAGTTGATGGTTGTCCGGCAACAGACATTTCTTCAGCAAAGCTTAATGTTTCACCGTAAGGAGTCAATCCTCCACGTACAGAACCATAATTTATAGGATAATATAGATCCATATCTATCTCTTTCAACTGTCTCGGATTTTTAACTCCGCTGAAACGTAACTTCGACATATCAGGACGCAAATACTCAAGTTTCGGGAACTGATTCAAATCTATAGATTCAGTATTTGCTGGAACACCATACATTGTCAATTGTTTAGCAATTTCCGGAGCTGTTTTTTCAACACCTTCTATTGCTGTTCCATTCAACTTCAATTCTACCAGATTCTTATTGTTTGAAACATCGCATGCTGTCAATGGAGTTTCCGAAACATCCAAATATCTCAATGAAGAATAAGGAGCTACAATCAATTTCTGGACTTTAGTTCCAGGTAGCATTACAGACTCTAGCGCTGTTGTATTTTCCGGCAACACAACTTCCTTAACATCATTCCGAGCCAATGATAATATTTCAAGCTTGTCCAATGAAGACAAATCAACATACTCAGCAAATGAATCTCCCATTCCGAATAAATACAACTGAACCAAACGACGAGGTGTTTCATTGTTCCATAAAGCCTGGGCAACATTGGTTGCGACATCAGACTGCCAACCTTGGTTGTTCCACCAGTCAGTCAAATCTGCATTATTTGATTCAGCAACTATTCTGCCAATAGTTCCAAGATCACCTTGATGATATTCAGCTGGACGTGAAGTTTCAACAAATATTTCACTAGTTTCCAATACCCATCCATTATAATAATTGATATCTGTGATCTCACAGAACTTAGGATTCATTATTTTACATCTGTATGAACCAAACTCCTCTTCATCACTATTCAAGACAAAAACACCTGGTCGGCCTTCAACAGGGACAAAAGCATTTTTTTCTTCTGTATTATACTTGTAATTTATCCACATAAATACAGTCTCGACACCATTGATAACTGCTTCCGAAGAAAGGTCTATAGTATCTCCATTCTCAAATCTGTTAGGTTCATCAGGATGCGATGCAGACTTCAAATTAATAATTGAAAGTCCGTCATATCTTATATCTCTGTAATTCTTAATCTGAGAATATTTTAATACAGACGAACGACGTCCGACCTCCAAATAATTTAATCTTGGAAATTCACTCAAATCCAAACTGTTAAGATTTGCAGGTAATCCCAATCTCAACAAATTACCAGTTACACTCTTAGGTGGTAATTTATATTCCGTTTCATCCAATAAAAGTTCTTCTATTGTAGAAGGTATGTTATTGATGAAATTCTGGAACTGCGTTGTTTGTGCTAATGACAAATATCTCAACGAAGAACTTACATTATCCAGACAATTTGAAGGCAAATCCTGGCAGTTATTAATATATAACATTCTTAAATTGTTAAATCCTGACAAATCAAGAGATGTCAAATGAGCATGTTCAATCTGCAGTGTTTGAAGTTGATTGCAGCCGCTTAAATTTATATTTCGTAATTTTGTTGAGTTATATTCATCAATATGTTCTCCTATAGATCTAGTATAGAAATTAAATTCTTTCAAATTTGGACACATAGAAACATCTATTGTCTCTAGATTCCGACTATAAATATGCAATGTTTCTAATTTGGTATTCTTTGACAAATCAAGTTCGGAGATATTCATAAATCTCTCACATTCGAAATATTTAAGCTCTGTAAATGCACTTAAATCTAACTTTGAAATTGAATCAGGCTTCTCAGCCCAGTCCAATTCGATAAACAAATGTGTCAATCTTGCAGTCTCACCAGCACTCCAATCGGTACGAATAACATCCTGATATGCATTCCAATTTTCATGTTCCCAGCCCTTACTATCAACAAACTCCTGCAATTGCGTAACTTGAGGGTTATCAGCAGCCAACTTCATTAACCCATCAATGTCTTGCTGGGAATATGAGTCCGAAGAACGGGAAATTTTTATACTTAAAGTTTGCATTACCCAATTATCACGCAAAGGATTGGAAATTTCACACATAAATAACTCACCCGGTTCTCCCTGCAGTTTAAATTTACCTTCCGCATCTCCTTTAGGCATATCAACTTTCGTTCTGTTATAATACGGTTCTTCTACTATTTTATACCAGTTGAAAGTAGATTTTTCCCCTTGAAACTCTACATATTCCGATAAATCAATTTCAGTGTTTTCTGAAGCATAAGCATAATTTTCGTCCAATGACACAGCTCCTTTCGCTTCAATTCTTGTACTTCCTCCAATACTCAAATTTCTGGAAGGATTAACAGGTAATGAAACATCGCCCCATTTTAAATATGTTTCATAAAGCTGGATATTATACAAGTTCGAAAGAGCTGACAAATTAAGAGTTTTTATATTTGTACCACTGATATACACAGAATTTAACGCATCAAGCTCTGATAAATCTAGTACATCTATACGCCTTTCCCAATCATTTACGCGAAAAGTAGAAACTCTTGATTCCTCTTCAGTAGACCACACTACTCCAACATTTCGATTATCATCACTATTCCAATCCTTTTTGTAATAGCCGCTTTCTATAAAATCCTGAAGTTCGATACTATTAGGATTAGCTTTTGCTATATTTTCCAACGCAGTCAAATCAGATTGAGAATAATTAAATGGTATTAATACATTAGCATAAATATTTTCAAAATAAATTCCATCAGGCGAAATCATCCTAATATCAAATGAAGTATTAACCTCTTCTTCACAAAGTAGATTCATATTATATACAGAACTTTGAAAGTTTTGAATATCTACATAATAAGATAACTTATTGTCAGAAGAAGTTGATTTCACCAATCCTTCGCCACTTAAAGTAATAGCCGGAGCAGGATAAGTATTAAAATTAAATTCTATTCGGATTTGTTTACCTGAAAATGCACCGGATTTCAGATCCAATGAAAATGGTATTTCAGTGTTCAATTCACCTGTTAAACGACTAGAGCTAACCTTCATTTCTGGATACTGTGATTCTGAAACAAAGTGAATTGTAAGATCTTCGGATGAGAGCAAAGGCTCTTGGCTCAAATCTTTTGTTTGATAAATTTCAGCAGAGTACACAATATCTCCTACTGAACTTTCAATAACAAAATTGAAATCAACCCATTTGTCCGATTCATTCAAGTTACAATACTCAATTGGAACCCAAAGTCCGTTATTCCCATCAAGAGCCAAAGTCACAGGATTCCACTCAGAAGAAGAGTTACTAAAAATCAAATTGAGGACATCCGTTTTTTCCTTAAATTGAAGACGAATAAAATACTCCGAAGAAAAACCTTCTAAACTAAAGTACGAATTTGTAGAGCCCAAATTGCGATAATCAGAAACCCTTGAGTAATCAACAAGCTGCGGGGTATTAGTAAACTTCAGTTCCCCTTCCGTCACCTCCTGTTGTGCCGCATAAGCATTTATATCCGGTATCCTTCCGGAGTCAATAGCACCTGCCGTAAGTTGCCACGAAAATAAAAAGGTAAGACAACTTGCGACTACCATTAATTTAAGTAATCGTTGTTTCATAGACTTAATATTTAGTTTGACATAATAATACTTCCCTTACTTCCCACTCATTCAATATTATCAATCAGCACAACAAATCAACTTTTAGCTATCAAATAATTGGTTAATAAAAAATTTTGCTAAAAAGATATGATACAAATATCTGTTAGCATTAATTTGTAAATTAATTCACTTTTATGGTTATATAATTAAAGCAAATGTAAAATTTAAATAACATCTTGTTTGACATATCTGGAATTTTTTCCTGGGAAGCGAACATTTTAACACTTTTTACATACTATACTTAAGAATCAGGAAACCAACAACAATATTCAAGTTTACATAACAACTCCGTTTATTTCAATTTTCAACTTTCAACTTTCAATTTTCAATTTTCAATTTAATTACAAAAGGCTGCCTCTCCGAAGAGAAACAGCCTTCCTTAGACATTTAATTTTATTCACATACCTATTCGTTCCTCGCGGAATTACTTCAATAGGGTTCATAACATTTAATCACAATTTCACAATTAATTAACTAAAAATTAAAGATTTCACTCATCACGAGCTACTTTATAAATTGAAAATTGAGAATTGAAAATTGAAATCAATTTAATCATCCAACTCAATCCTCAATTTTCTTTATCTACATTTTATAGTTTATTGAATCTGAAAGTTTACTCACCGAATAATTTTCAATTTTCAACTTTCAATTTTCAATTTACTTCACGTTTACTTTGAAGCTTTCACCTTCAACTGCAACTACCACGATACCAGCAGGAACGTTGATTGTTGCATTGTCTGATGTCAATACTTCGTTAGCTACTACCTGACCCAAGATTGTAGATACTACTACGTTCTTACCAGCAGCGTTCTTAACTACTACTGAACCATTGTTAGCAACAACCTTAACTTCAGAAGCAACTACTGATTCGTTAGATGTTGGAGCTTCAGCTGGGTTCAAAGTGAATGCCATTGCATTTTCTTTTTCAGCTGTCAAGATAACAACACCATTCTTCTGAGCAACATAAACAGTTGCATCTTCTACAACCGGATTTACCTTAGGCAAAGAAATTTTCTTAACAGAAGACAAGATATATTCATCAGCTACAGCAGCATCTTTCAAAGTGATATTGAACTTGAACTGATCTGCCAAATCCTTACCAGCTTCTTCAGTTGCAGCAGCAAAACCAACTTTCAATTCTGGATTCTTACCCTTCTGAGCATCTTCACCATAGAAGTAAACATCATTGTATTTGTAATTAGCAGAAGCTTCATCAAATACTTTTGCAGAATCGATAGTATTATACATATACATACGAGCAGTTTCGTTACCTTCGATACCACGAGAGATATAGAATGCAGGCATTTCAGCATCTGTATCTACAGAATCCAACCAGAATACCATACCTTCTGAAGCCAAAGCACCTTCGTTGATACCCTTGATATCTGTCATTGAGATAGAACCTCTCTCATTGTCAAATGTGAAGTGACCCTGCTGCGCTGGCAATGACATGTTCAATTCAGCGCCTGAAAGGATTTTTACGTTAGCGAAGTATTGATTAACATAGTCTGGAGTAGTAAAGTCTGTATATGACTTAAATACCATATCAACTTCACCAGTACCTGCTTCTACAGTCCAATATGGAGCAACTTTCACTGCATTAAAGTCTGTACCACTTACTGTAGCCAAAGAATAAGTACCTGCTATATTTTTAGCAAATGTGAACAAACCAGCATTTGTTTTAACAGCTTCAGTACCTCTTGTTGCGTCCAAATAGTAGTTATTGTCAGCATTGTCCTTGTCAACAACAGTGATAAAGTTATAAGTCGGAATAAACAATGTATCTTTCTTGCCTTCTACAACTTCACCCTTATCGTTCAAACAAGCATAAGAATATTCATGCTGGATTGTAAATTGTTTTTTATCATTAACATTTGCAACCGGAACCAACATCTTGGCATCACCATCCAAAGAAGGCAACAATTCTTTATAGCTTGTAGAAGTATTTTTAACTTCTGTCGCATAGAATGTCAATTCTCCTGCTACATTTGTCTTACCAGTAAATGCTAACTTAATACCTTCTTTAATTTGTGCATCAGTCAATGTCAAATAACCATCTGTACGAGTTGTTGCTATAGGCAAGAATTTAACAGAAAGACCATTTTCATCTTCTGTAGTAATAAAGTCAGAACCAGCTACTTTAACAACTTTATAACCACCTTCTGCTCCACCTTTAGTCAAACGCAATGTAACTGTCTCAGATTCATCTGCACGGTTTGTAAATGTAAAGTTATATTTTCCATCAAAATCAGAAACAACCCACTGGTTAACTGGCAGAGTAGGATCTACTTCATTTGCAGAAGCTACAGCATCAGTTGTTTTAGTCAAATACTTATGATATTCACTTGCTCCTGGTTTACCACTTGTAAAGTAAATACTTACAACATTCTGAGCATTTTTCTTCAACAAAATAGAAGCATCCAAGTATTCGTTGTTACCCAATGTTGCAGGGATATAAGTAAACTTAGATCCTTCATTCAACATTGTTGTAACATAAGTAGTATTGTCTGTTGCAGATGGACGAACAGCACCAACTTTTACAGTAACACCTGTTGACAATTCAGCAGTCAAAGTCAATTCGCTTTCTGCATTCAAGCGGTCAGCTTCATTTACTGTAAATTCAGTTACATAATTAGTCGGCTTCTTAGCAATTGTTTCACCACTTACCCAAACCAGCTTTTTACCTTCGTTAGTCTGCAAACCATTAATACTGTAAGTAGCATCTTTCTGTATAGCGATAAACTGCAAAGACTTGCCTTCTTCAGCAAAATCTTTAGTTTCTACAAATTTCTCAATTTGCTTCTTGTCGCCCTTTACAAAAATTACGCCGTTATCTCCATCAATAGCAATCATGTCTGTAAAGACATTACCTTCCAATTTTTCAGTAGCTGAATTAAAGCTAAAGCTAAATGCTTTCAAAGCCACATAACCGTTATATTCTTCAAAAGCTGTTTGGTCATAATCCTTTTCTGCTGTATAAGCTTCAGAATTAGCAGCACCGAAAGTAGGTTCTTCTCCAGGAACAAATGCTTTAATTTCAGCAATCTCATTAACCAAGAATTTTGAATCGCTATTAGCACCAGCAATATAGAATTGTGATACCAAATCATTCAGATTTGTATTCTTATCAACTTCTCCATCTCCATTTGCTGTAACATAAATTTTATTGCCGTTAGCCCACAATTCAAAGATTACATTAGAACCACTTTTCTTCAGGTTACGGATTTCAAATTTTGCAGATTTAGCTTCATCTAAAGCTTCACCAGTTGTATTAACCAATGTCCATACTTTCTGACCACCTTTAATTTCTTTTTGTTCAACTTTCAATAACTGATTGCTCTCAGCTCCATAATAGAATTTGAAGCCATCTGTTACTTCTGTTGTAGCCGTTGCAAGCACAGCACTTTGTGCATACGCAGCAGTAAACGCAGGACCTGCAGCAAGCAGTGTCGCTACTAAAAGCGTAGAAACTTTCTTGTTCATAATTTTTTAATTTAGTTATTAATAGTATAGTAATTAAAAATCTCGTGTAATTATCGTTCCAAATATGGCTTTCCATACTTTAGCCACTACTGTGCAAAGGTACTTCTTTCTTTTATACCAGCAAATTTTAGAATGATTTTTTTATCGATTCTGTTGTTTTCTTATCACTTAGCAGACATATCTTGTACGAAACCCTAGTTTTTCGGTACATATAACTGAGTATAGTTTAAAAAGTAAAAGTTGATTGAATTCACAAACAAAGGCTGCCTCCCCGAAGAGAAACAGCCTTCTTTAGACATTTAATTTTTATTCACACGCCCTTTCATTCCTCACAGAATTACTTTATTGGGCATTTAGAACTTTTAAATTACACTACTATTATTAATAACTAAAAATTAAAGTTTTCACTCTCACGAGCTACTTAATATCTTTTTTAATCATTAGTCACAGTTAAAAGGATTATTGTGTTTTAAAAGAACGGGAGCAGTGAAGATTCTGCGGGTAAATCCCGAATGTTTCTTTTCTGCTCCCGCTTTAAACTAAAGTTTCTATCGTTTAGAGCTTTGAGCTGTAAGGTTGAACTTACAAACTCAAAAACTCATTAACTTATAAACTTATTTTACATTTACTTTGAAGCTTTCACCTTCAACAGCAACTACTACGATACCTGCAGGTACATTGATTGTTGCGTTGTCTGATGTCAATACTTCGTTAGCAACTACCTGACCAAGGATTGTAGATACTACTACGTTCTTACCAGCAGCGTTCTTAACTACTACTGCGCCATCGTTAGCGATTACCTTAACTTCAGATGCAGCTACGCTTTCGTTAGATGTAGGAGCTTCAGCGCCTTCGATATCAAACTTCATAGCATCAACTTTATTACCCCATACCAAAGCACCATTGATTGACTGCAACCAATCACCTTTCTTCTGGCGGATTACATATGTACCATCAGCATCTGCTGATTCTACAATCTGCATCTTGAAGCGGTCCAAACCACCTGATACCTTATTTGTATTGTTTGCATCTACTGCAACCAAAGTAGAAACGCCTTTGATATTTGTTGTCAATGTATCACGAGTTTCATTGATAGCAGCAGCCTTGAAAATAGCCTTAGTCTGTCCACCTACCAACTGATAAGTCTTGTCATATTTACCTTCTCCTACATAGTAATTTATAGAATCCTGAGGATTAAACAAGAACATTCTTTCAGCTTTGTTAGCAGCAGCCTTAGTTACGTAGAATGAAGGAACTACATCTTTCTTGTCTGTTACATACAAATACAATGGTTCAGATGCTTCTTTAACTGTCATAGCATCACGTTCATCGTTCATTGTAATGTAGTTACCATCTGTGCTTGCTATTGAATAGTGACCTTCGTTACCTGGCAAGCTGATAGCTGGAGCTTCAGCAATCAAGTAAGTCTTAACTTCATCAGATTCAGAAGTTACTTCAATGGTCTGAGCTGTGAAATCTTTCTTAATCAAATCACCGATTGTCAGATTTTCATTATCATAATTATTCAAGAACATAGCTTTAGAAACAGTACGCTGGTTAGTAGTACCATTCTGTGCCTTCAACAATACAGAACCATCCTCATTTTCCTGGATAAAGAAATTAGTTCCAGTTCCAATTGTATAAGATGTACCGTTCAAAGTCAAATACTGATCTTCAATTGCCTTTCCATCCAACACCAACTGCAACTTGTAAGTATATGCATAAACAACATCGCCATTGTTCTTGATATTTACCAAGTCACCGTTAGCGTATGCATAGTTGTACTTGATTGCATGGCTATCAAATGCATTACTGCTTGTACGAGTCTTAATCAACAACCATTGTGCAGCTTTTGATATATCATCTGTCAATGGATTTGGTATTGTATTATCATCTTCAAATACATAACCACTAGTTGTTTTCTTTACAATCGGATACAACTTATTAGAAGTTGGAGCAATATCACGACCGAATGACAATGTCATAAGCGATTCGTCCTCAACATCCAGATAATCTGAATAGTTTACAGCTTCTGATTCTATCAATTCTACATATACACCTTGGAAGTTTACAGCATCTACTGTTACTCCATCAGCTTTCTTAGCCTCAACTACATCTCCATCTGCATTAACATTATAATATGTAAATGTTAAAGGAGTTGCAGATTTTGGAGACAATGAATATTTGCCACCATCTTCTTTGAACAACTGAGTTTCCAAAGTTTTACCAGTTTCACGGTTAGTGAATGTAACATTGTTTCCATCAACTTTTGTAATTAACCACTGATAAACAGGAGCATCCAAATCTGCCAATACTGCACCCTTAGCAATGAAGTTAGCACCTGTTGCATCCATTGACAAGTATTTAGCATTATATGAATTATCTGCTCCGTTCTTCTTATAGAACTTGATATTGTAAATAGAAGGAGCAGCTTCTTTCTTCAAGAAAGAAATACCTTTCTCAACTGTTGATTCAGCGAACTTGAAGATAAAGTTTCCACTTGCGCTGTATGTACCTGTTGAAATCTGAGCGTCACCCTTAGAAGCAACGATATCCAAATCTTCATTATCTACCTGCTTAGTTGCACCAGACTTTTCCAAAGTACGTACATTTGGCACTGTCAATTTGTAAACATCAGAAGTTGCGCTTTCTTTTACTTTAAATACAGCATTGCAAACAGCTATCTGGTCACCCTGAGATTTAAATTTATCTTCGTCATCTTTATAAAGCACCAAATCCTTACCGCTTACTTCTGTCAATGTAAAGCCTTTACCAGCTTTCATATTATCTTCAACTGAATCTTCGTCAGAGATATTGTTGTCAGAATCTACAGCGATGAATGTACATTGTACTAAATAATCATAGCTAGGATAGCTGGTTGGATCACCTGCCGCATTATACTTATAATCCCACAAATAAGGAACTGATGTTGCGAAATATGTTCCAGCAGGGAATTTATTATCACCATTTTGACGAGCTATACCTACATTCAACGCAACGACTCTCTTATCAGCAAAGATATTACCCACACCTTCCAACTTGTCATCGTTAAAAGCAAAGTTGAAACCAGCACTGTTATACAAATCGTTCAGATCTTCAACACCTACATCGATACCATCTGCGATGCTATGTAATGTTACATCACTTCCTGTAGTAACAGGAGCAAACGCACCACTAGTAATTCCAAAATATAAATCTGTTCCAAAAGAAGCTTTACTAATAGCCTTTACTGGCGCTTTTTTAAAACCATCTTTTTGATTGTTAATTGCTTTACTAGTACTTGTATTCCACCACACAAAAATATTCTGGCTGTTTGCATCAGTTTTCTGTTCAGGATCATCAGAAACTGTCCAAGCACTACCATCTTTCACAAAATAAATCTGCTCACCGCTTTTAGCATTAGCAAATGTGTAACCTACAGTGCCATCACCCTGAGGAGCTTCTGTTACAGTCCACAAATATTCCTGCAAATCTTCTTTATCAACGTCATGACTACCTGTGACAAAATCATAATTAATTTTATCAGAAGCCACTGTAGAGTGCAGATACTGACCACCAATACTTAAGAAATACTGTTTGCCGCTTTCTAATTTCTCAGCAGCAGGGATAGTTGATTGATCTCCTCCTTTGATAAAAGCAGTCAAATTCTCAGCACTTACAATGTTAAACAATGAGCCACCCAAGAACAAACCCATTGTCAAAAGTGTAGAAACTTTCTTGTTCATAATTAATTAAAATTTAATTGTTAATATTGAGTTATAAAATTCATTCAACATCACAACCAAATACGGGAAGAAACAAGGAAGGTAGGATACAAATAAAGAAAGGCACCGTCCTGTTGTCTCAATCAACGGACCGGCGCCTTTTTTATATTTTCTATATTATATATAATGTATAAGAAAACCACCATACATAAAAAAAGCGCAGGATCCCGTTGTTTATTATTAACTTTAAGGCATCTGGAAAAAGCCCGTACAACAATAATAAAACAACAGCCCGCGCCCTTAACGGTATAGTTCTCTCTTCAAGAAATATGTCTATATACAAATAGCCAATACTCCTTTCATACAAAAGAAGGATACAGCAGAGCGCAAGCATTTATTGTCCTTATTCCGTTGTACTAAAAATTTTCCAGATTTTTAAAGTTGGAATAATCACCGTAAATGCATTGCATCAAATATGTCTATCCTTATAACCGGCAAAACACTATTTGCCGAGGATTTGCTGCAAAGTTAAGTAGTAATTATTAATCTGCAAGAGTTTATTAGTATTTTTTTTCAACACATTGGTTTTATATGACGAAATATGGGGTTTAGATGATAAAACACGGACGCACGGAGGCACAGAGGGATATTTATACAGAGAGAAGGAGGGAATATGGAGGGTCACGAAGTTTATTTCAACACAGAGGACGTGGAGATAACACGGAGGGCACAGAGTTTATATTTTCCATTGAAACCCGTTCCAACGGATTTAAAAAAAAGCTGCCCATCTCTTGAGAAAAAGCAGCCTACCTTTTTTCAAAAACATAGGCAGCTTTTTTCCGTTCTACTCGTTGTGGCTGTTGCAAAACATAAATAATCAAACACAGAGGCACGAAGCCACAGAGGTAATATATTGAGAATAAATAAAATAAAAATCTCCGTGTTCTCCGTGTCTCTGTGTTTAAACTAGTTTTGCAACGCTCTAATAATCAACCCTATAATAATCCATCAAGACCTTATAATTATCCTGCGCGCTGAGGCAAGTGTCACGCAAATATTCTTTTATACTATGCCATTGTTGCAAACCACGATAATAGAACATCTTGAGCTCATCCGTAATAATAAAGGGAACAAAACCATTGGCAAGGCATTCCTTGAACATAATCAGTCTGCCAACACGTCCATTTCCATCCTGAAAAGGATGAATAGATTCGAAAGAGCAGTGAAAATCAAGAATATCATCAAATGTTTTTTCCTTGATGGAGTTATATTCCTTCAACAGCGCGCTGATTTCTCTTTTAACATTTTCAGGAGCAGTAGTTTCGCATCCTCCAACTTCATTTGGAAAACGCTTGTAATCTCCAACAGCAAACCACTCTTTACGGCTGTCGGATGTGCCGGACTTCAACATCAGATGTAACTCTTTTATCAAACTTTCTGTCAGACGGGTTTCAGCGTGGTCGATAATATAATCTATACATCGGAAATGGTTTGTTGTTTCGATAATATCATCAACTCGGATGGAATCACCTTCAAAACCTACCGTATTGGTTTCGAAAATAAATCTTGTCTGCTCGTGTGAAAGTCTGCTGCCCTCGATATGATTGGAATTATAGGTAAGGTCAATCTGAGTACGATGATATATTCCACCTTTCAGCTTCATTTCTTTCTGTTCACGAAGAACTGCAAGCAGCGGCATTATCTGTTTTACGCGTTTTTTACGCACCGGCAATTCCGCGTCCTCCGGAATATTCCATGTTTTGCCTACCAATGTAGCACCTTGAATTTTCCCTACAGCGCAATAGTTTCGTGCAGTACGCTCCGAAATTCCGTATTTCTGTGCGAAGTCTGTAACTGATATGTATTTCATTTGTATAATCTCTATCGGCAAGTTTTATTCAAAAGAAAACCAGACAAACATAGTGTTTTTTGCCGGTATCGGCAAGAAATATTCTAAAATAACATTGAAGATTTTACTTTCTCAACCTTTGCTGTATTCAAAAATAGCAAAATGTCAAAATGTCAATCTAACCCCTCTCAAACTCCAATAAATCCGTATAAAATATTTTTGGTGGATTTGCCTGTCATTCTCGTGGGCTTTAAATCTGTTTTTTCAATCATAACACAATAATATTTAATCATTTATCCACAACAATAACGAATCACAAAAATCCATCAAAATGACCGATTTTTCCGTTAAAAGCTATGATTCCACGCAATTTTCAAGCCGAAAAACAACATAAAAAACCATGAAAAGCGGATGTTAAAAAAATGATTGCAATGGTTTGGGAAAATCATTGCAATCGTTGTCCGGAATCATTGCAATGACTTGGGTAAACGATTGCGATCATTTCCTGAAATCATTGCAATGATTTTCCGGAAGTGATGAAAAAAACGGGTATAAAATTGGGAATTAGGGCAATTTATTAAAAAAGTGAGTTAGCTAAAAATGGAGAAAATATGCATTTTGACAATAAAAACACGATTCATGTAACACAATGTAATTGTTATTGGAAAACATGGAATGGAACTATTTCAAATCGCCGCTTGTTGACTGGAAGTGTATTTGCAGCCAATTTGAAAAAAATTTGCAACTCACAGATTTATTCCCTAAACTTGCATTTTAAAAATACACGGAGACACAAGAGTATATAAATTAAGAAATGAAAACTCTGTGTCTCCGTTTCTCTGTGTAAAAATAATATGAAAGATTTTCTCCTTATCATTAAAAGATTTGTTCCGCCATATAAGAAATATATGGTGCTGAACGTGATTTTTAACTTTCTGTCGGCAATACTTAACCTGTTTTCATTCGCACTCATAATTCCGATTCTGAATATTCTTTTCAGAATAGACAAGGCGGAATACAGCTTTATGGAGTGGAACCTGAATCCCGGAAGCTGGGAATCATGGAAACATTTTGCCGAAGCTCTGAAAAACAATTTCTTCTGGTATGTTGGAGATTTGATAAACACTTATGGAGGTTCAACGGCGTTGATTGTGCTCGGAGCTTTCCTTGTGGTATCGACATTCCTGAAAGTTGCAACGATGTATCTTGCGTTCTACACTATGATTCCAATCCGCACCGGTGTTGTTCGTGATATCAGAAACCAGATAAACAGAAAAATCACGCAATTACCATTAGGTTTCTTTTCGGAAGAGCGTAAAGGAGATATTCTGGCAAGGGTTTCGGGCGATGTCAATGAAATTGAGGCTTCGGTGATGAGTTCGCTGGATATGCTGTTCAAGAATCCTATTCTTATATTGATTTATCTTGCAGGAATGATTGCCATCAGTTGGCAGCTGACTCTGTTCGTATTTATTCTTCTTCCGTTTGCCGGTTATCTGATGGGCCAAGTCGGGAAGAAACTGAAACGCCAGTCGCTGGAAGGTCAGCAGCAGTGGGGCGGACTGATGAGCCAGATTGAAGAAACGCTGGGTGGCTTGCGTATTATCAAGGCTTTCAATGCTGAAAAGAAAATACAGGAGCGTTTTGAGAGAAGCAATGAGCAATTCCGACGTACAACAACAAAGGTTTATCGCCGCCAGCAAATGGCTCATCCAATGAGTGAGTTTCTGGGAACTGCAACTATTGCCATTGTTCTGTGGTATGGCGGTTCGCTTATCCTGAGTGAAGAAAGTACGATTGATGCTTCTACATTTATATATTATCTTGTCATTTTCTACAGTATCATTAATCCGGCAAAAGATTTGAGCAAAGCGGCTTATGCAATTCAGAAAGGTCTGGCTTCTATGACTCGCATTGATAAAATACTTATGGCACAGACTGATATTAATGACCCTGAAAATCCTAAGCCAGTAGCGTTGAACGAAGCAATCAAATATGAAGATGTATGGTTCAAATATCAGAATGATTATGTGCTGAAAGGTATAAATCTTGTTATTCCTAAAGGAAAGACAGTGGCACTTGTCGGTCAGTCCGGTTCAGGAAAGAGCACTCTTGTTGATTTGCTTCCTCGATTCTATGACGTGACAAAAGGTAAAATAACCATTGACGGTACAGACGTAAGAGACACAAAGCTGTATGATTTGCGTGCATTGATGGGGAACGTAAACCAGGAAGCTATTCTTTTCAACGACACATTCTTCAACAATATTTCATTCGGTGTGGAAGGTGCAACACAGGAACAGGTGGAAGAAGCGGCACGCATTGCCAATGCCCATGATTTTATCATGGCAACAGAGAACGGCTATCAGACAAATATCGGTGACCGAGGAGGAAAGCTTTCCGGAGGCCAGCGACAGAGAATAAGCATTGCCCGTGCAATATTGAAGAATCCGCCTATTCTTATTCTCGACGAGGCTACTTCTGCTTTGGACACTGAATCTGAACGACTTGTGCAGGAAGCATTGGAAAACCTGATGCGTAACCGTACAACAATAGTAATTGCTCACCGCCTGTCAACAATCAAGAATGCGGATGAGATTTGTGTGATGCACGAAGGCGAAATTGTGGAACGCGGCAAACATGAAGAATTGCTTGCACTGAACGGATATTACAAGAGGCTCTGTGAAATGCAAAGTTTTTAAACCCATTGGAACAGACTCTTGTCAACTCGTTCCCTCGTCAACGAACAAACTTATAAACTCAAAAACTTACAAACTCAAAACATGTTCAACCTAAAATCATTATCAGCCCTTCTACTTATCCTATTGCTTGCCGGATGCAACAAGAATATAATAAATGAAGGGAACAACATGACTTATTTCTTTGACAGACCGGCATCGATATGGGAAGAATCATTTCCTCTTGGAAATGGCAGAATAGGACTGATGCCTGATGGCGGTATCGACAAGGAAAACATAGTGATGAATGAGATTTCGCTATGGTCCGGCAGCAGGCAGGATGCAGACAATCCGCAGGCTTACTATTACCTTTCGGCAATCAGGAGACTTCTGTTTGAGGGGAAAAACGACCAGGCACAGGAGCTGATGTATAACACTTTCATTTGCAAAGGAAAAGGAAGTGGTGAAGGACATGGCGCAAATGTTCCTTACGGAAGTTACCAGATATTCGGGAATCTTCTGATTAACTATAATTATGGAACAACAGAAGAAGTGAAAGATTACCGCCGTGAACTTTCATTGGAGAACGCTGTAACTACAACTACATTCAAACGAGGCAATACAGGATATATACGTGAAGCTTTCACTTCTTTCGGAAAAGATGTAGGTGTGATATATCTTTCAGCAAATACGGATAAGTCCATTAATTTCACAGCTGAAATGAACAGACCGGAAAATGCGTTTTCTGAAATAAAGGACGGTTGCCTGTGGCTTTCCGGCCAACTTCCTGACGGTGTTGACACAACAGCAAACAAAGGAATGAAATTTGCATCGGCCGTAAAGGTTGTGCTTCCAAAAGGCGGATACGCTGAAACAAAAGACAACAAAATAGCGGTCAAAGATGCTTCTGAAGCAATAATTCTGGTAAGTATGGCCACAGATTATTTTGGAGAAAACTGCGAAGAGAAAGCCTTATCTCTGCTGAATGAAGCTTCAAGAACGGAATATAAACAACTGAAGAAAGAACATATTGAAAAATACAGCAACTTGTTCAATCGTTGCACGCTTAATCTGGGTTATTCAGGGAAAGAGATTATGCCGATTGACCAGCGTCTGAAAGCTTTTGCAGCAGATAAAAACGACCCAAGTCTTTCAGCTCTGTATTTCCAGTTCGGAAGATATCTTCTTATTTCTTCAACAAGAGAAGGACTTCTTCCTCCTAACCTTCAAGGTTTGTGGTGCAACACGATAGATACGCCTTGGAATGGAGATTATCATCTGAATATCAATTTGCAAATGAATCTATGGCCGGCAGAAGTTACAAATCTTCCAGAATTGCATATGCCATTGATTGAATGGACGAAGCAACAAGTTCCGAACGGACAGAAAACAGCAAAGGCTTTCTATAACGCCAAAGGTTGGGTGATGCATATTCTGGGTAATGTGTGGGGATTTACTGCTCCCGGAGAACATCCGTCATGGGGAGCGACAAATACATCTGCTGCTTGGCTTTGCGAACATCTGTATATGCATTATTTATATACAATGGATAAGGAATATCTTCGCAGTGTATATCCTACAATGAAAGAAGCGGCAAGATTTTTTGTTGATATGCTGGTTCCGGATCCACGGACAAAATATCTTGTAACAGCACCAACCACTTCGCCTGAAAATGCGTTCAGAATGGCAAACGGTAAAACAGTAAGTATTTGTGCCGGTTCAACAATGGACAATCAAATCATACGCGAATTATTCACCAACACAATTGAGGCTTCAGAAATACTCGGAGAAGATGCCGAATTTGCCAATATACTGAAAGACAAGCTGAAGAGAATCAAACCTACGGCAATAGGCAAAGACGGAAGAATTATGGAATGGATGCAGGAATATGAAGAGGTGGAACCGACGCACCGCCATGTTTCGCACCTTTACGGACTACATCCGGGAAATGAGATTTCCATAACTAAAACTCCGGAGCTGGCAGAAGCAGCAAAAAAGACTCTTGAGGTGCGTGGCGATGAAAGCACAGGTTGGTCAATGGCTTGGAAAATTAATTTCTGGGCCAGACTTCTGGATGGAAATCACGCATATAAACTTATCGGAGATTTGCTAAAACCTTGTTGGGTAGAAAATGGAGGAGGAACATATCCTAATCTTTTCTGTGCTCACCCTCCTTTCCAGATTGACGGCAACTTTGGAGGTTGTGCAGGTATTGCTGAAATGCTGATTCAAAGTCACGATGGTTATATTCACGTTTTACCGGCAATACCGGATATGTGGAAAAACGGTAATTTCTCAGGTATGAGAGTACGTGGCGGCGGCGAAGTTTCTGCCTCATGGAGTAACGG
This sequence comes from uncultured Parabacteroides sp., assembly GCA_949295065.1. Lineage (GTDB taxonomy): Bacteria > Bacteroidota > Bacteroidia > Bacteroidales > Tannerellaceae > Parabacteroides. Next base: position 71,003 of record CASFJQ010000008.1, read on the forward strand.
AGCAGTAACTGAAATATCATTGACAGCAAAAGCTGACAATAAATTCCGTATAAAATTACCGGAAGACGCAAAGGATATAAGTATCAAGAAGAACAAAAAGGCTTTTTCTCTTCCTGTTATTGACGGAATGATTGAAGTGTCACTAAACAAAGGAGACGAAGTTGTCTGGAGATTTGAATAAGTCAACTCGTCTTCTTGTCATTGACAAGAGTTTTTCAGATAAATAAAAGGCTGTACGGAGCGAACCGCCCGGCACAGCCTTTAAAATATTATTATTTACAGTTGACAAATGAACTAGTTGACAAGGCAACAGAAGATAAGTTAGGATTTATTCAACCACAAACTTCCTTGTCAACTTGTCCCTGAAGCCTTGTCAACTTCAAATCAATTACTTGTTATATTCTTCCCATTTAACATTATGCATATCACCACTCTTCATAAATTCTTCGTGGAATGCGAAACAGCACTTCAAATTCTGAGGAGTGTGACCCTTGATACCCATTTCAAGATATTCGTTCAACAATGGACGATAATCAGGATGAACACAATTGTCGATAATGCAACGAGCACGTTCGATAGGAGATTTACCACGCAAGTCAGCAACACCATATTCAGTGATGATAATCTTAACTGAGTGTTCGCTGTGGTCAAGGTGAGAAACCATTGGAACGAAAGCACTAATCTTACCATCCTTAGCAGTTGAAGGAGTAGTGAAGATTGACAACATTGCAGAACGAGTGAAATCACCAGAGCCACCGATACCGTTCATCATCTTAGTACCAGTAACGTGAGTTGAGTTGATGTTACCGAAAATATCAGCTTCCAAAGCAGTATTGATAGCAATAAGACCAAGACGGCGGGCAACTTCAGGGTTGTTGGAAATTTCCTGAGGACGCAACAGAATCTTATCTTTGAAGAAATCAAGGTTAGCATAGATGTCACGGATAACTTCATTACTTACTGACAAAGAGCAACCGCTGGCAAACTTAACACGACCTTCTTTCATCAAACCGATAACAGCATCCTGAATAACCTCAGTGTAAACATTGAATGCAGGAATTTCTTCATTTTCACCCATGCAACCCAAAACTGCATTGGCAACATTTCCTACACCACTCTGCAGTGGAACAAATTCTTTAGGAAGACGGCCTTCACGAATTTCATTTACAAGGAAGTCAGCAACATTCTTACCGATAGCTAAAGTTACTTCATCCAGTGGAGCAAATGGTTTACCTTCGTTTGGTTCGCTAGTCTTAACAACACCGACAATCTTAGCCGGGTCAACTTTCACGTATGGCAAACCGATACGGTCTGAAGGCTGATATACCGGAATTTCCTTACGGCAAGGAGGATCAGCAGGTTCATAGATATCGTGCATACCACGGATTTCTTTCGGATGACGGTCGTTCAACTCAATGATGATACGGTCTGCCATACGACAGATTGTTGGCAAAATACCTACGCCGCAAGTTGGAACGATTTCACCGTCTTCAGTTACATCAGCAGCCTCAACGATAGCTACATCCACCTTACCCAAGAAGCCATAACGCAAATCCTGAGCCAATTCAGAAAGGTGCATATCAAAATACTGAACTTCACGAGCATTCAATGATGCACGCAAATCTTTACTTGACTGATATGGTGTACGGAATTTTATTGCTTTTGCACGAGCCAAAGCGCCATCAAGTTTATCTCCTGTTGAAGCACCTGTAAACATACCAATCTGGAAAGGATTTCCCTTTGCATGTTCTTCTTCTGCTTTCTTTGCAATTGCTCCCGGAACTACTTTTGGACATCCGGCAGGTGTAAAGCCGCTAAAACCTACGTTATCATTATGATGAACATAAGCTGCAGCTTCTTCAGCTGTTATAAATTTTAATGCCATGATAATTAGTTTATATTTTTAAGGTATTTAATTTACTCTTATTCTTGCGCAAACTTACACAAAAATATGATGAGTATAAATAGTTTTGCCATATTTTATTGAAAGCAAGCTAAAAATACGCCTTGTTAACTTGTCTCTGAAGCATTGTAAACTTTAAAGTTGAAGACTGATATACTCAAGTATATAAAAAACAATAACCTCCGAGTCCGGACAATACCGAAAACGGAGGTAACTTCCGGAAAGATTATTAACAGAAGGGATTGTGATATTCTTCCGGAAAAAGCTCGGATATATTCCTGTTAAGAGCCGAAATTAATTTTTATAATTACGAACTGAAGGAATCAGGGCAAACAAATAAATAACACCGACTGCCAAAACGGCAATAGCACCAACCTGTGACTGGCACCAATCAGAAACAACTCCCATTAACAAGGGGAAAACAGTTCCACCGAACAACCCCATAATCATTAGTCCTGAAACCTCGTTCTTTCGTCCCGGTAAGTGTAATAACGCACGGGAGAACATCATAGAAAATATATTGGAATTACCCAAGCCTATCAAAGCTATACAAACATAGTGCGCCATAAGTGAATGGAAAGCAAATAAACCTATTACGGCAGCAACCATCATCAATACACTTGCAGTGAATACGTGTTTCATTTCATAACGTGCAAGCAAGAATGCTCCGGAAAAACATCCTATTGTACGGAAAAGGAAATAAACACTTGTGGCATATCCTGCTCCTGTCAATGTCATGTCCAAACGCTCCATCAGAAGTTTCGGTGCAGTTGTGTTAATTCCCACATCTATACCTACATGGCAAACTATACCAAGGAAACAAAGCAGAATAACCTTTTCGGACAACAAAGAAAAACATTCAGCAAATGTTGAGCTTTCACCATTTTTCGAAGTATCTTCTTCTATTTTAGTCATTCCAAGGAAGATAAAAGCAATAATTCCTATCACTAAAAATATAAGGAAAAGGATTTTCCAATCTCCGAACGAAACTGCTGCCCATCCTGCTATAATCGGCGCAAGGAATGAAGAAATTGCTTTCACAAACTGGCCCAACGTCAAAGAACTTGCCAGACGCTCACCGCTAACAATATTTGACAACAGTGGATTGAGCGAAACCTGCATCAATGTATTTCCTATTCCCAAAAATGAGAAAGATATAAGCATTGAAACAAATGAATAATTCAGTAAAGGCAATAACAAAGCCAAAACTGTAACTAAAAGACTAAGCAAAACCGTCTTGCGCTGTCCTATTCGGTTCATAAGCATTCCGGTTGGCACCGAAAATACAAGAAACCAGAAAAATACCATCGACGGAAACAGATTTGCCATAGTATCAGACAAGGCAAGATCCGCCTTAACATAGTTTGTGGCAATACCTACCAAATCCACGAAACCCATGGAAAAAAAGGCAAGCATTATTGGGGCTAATATTAGTATTGATTTATTGTTCATACTATTTGAGTTTATAAGTTTTTGAGTTTAATACTCCGGCCACGCACCTTCCTTCGTACATACAAATGCAGCAGTTTCAACAGCACACTGATGAGCCTCTTTCAATGATTTTCCGCTAAGGATTGAATATACAAAGGCTCCTGAGAAAGAATCACCTGCACCAACTGTATCGGCAACCTCAACTTTCGGAGTATTGATTGTTGATTTTTCGTCAGCTGAATAGATTGTGCTGTAACGGCTTCCGGCTGTAAGTACAAGATATTTCAAATTATATTCTTCCATGATACGGCGGCAACATGTGTCTTCATCTCCTTCCAAATTGAACATCGGACGGAACATCTCCAATTCTTCATCGTTCAACTTAAACACATTAGCCTGTTGAAGCAATTCTTTAATCAACTCTTCTGAATAATATTTCTGACGTATATTGATATCAAAGAAACGTAATGCTGATTCAGGAACATATGAAAGCAATGTATTAAGAGTCTTTCTTGATTCAGAACTCCGCTGTGCCAAAGTTCCGAAACAAATAGCGTCTGCTTTCTTTACTGTATTTATGGCTTCCTCAGTCAAAGGGATATGATCCCAGGCAACACCTTCAACAATATTATATGTTGGAATGCCATTGTTCAGTTCCACAAGAACTGTACCTGTAGGATAATCAACTGTTGCTATGCAATGATCTATTCCGTTTTTATCCAGTTCCTGAAGTATTTCTGTTCCGGCAAGGTCGTTACCGACAGCACTTATTGCGTAACCTTCAGCACCAAGCTGAGTTGCATGATAAACAAAGTTAACCGGAGCACCGCCGGCTCTTTTTCCTGTAGGCAAAACATCCCACAGCAATTCGCCAATACCAACTATTACAGGTTTATTATTTTCCATTTTTATATTGATTTATTGTTTTCTTATATTAAATGCCCAATCCGTAAACCTCAGCAGATTCAACTTCAAAAGTTCCGCCTTCACCGAAAAACTCCCATTGATTATATGGTTCTGTCGGGAAAACAAGATTTGTCATAGCAACCTTTCCTCCATTAAGGAATATCTCAACAGAGCATTTATCAACAAATATTCTGAAATCGTATTTCTTGTCAGCAGGAAGTTTTCCCCATGTTGCCAAAGCAAAATCATTTACATAATTGATTGCATTAGTCTTTCTGTTATCATGATTTTCCTTTGCATGCGGAGCACTCTTTTCTCCAAAATCCACCAAGCCACTGTTCACCCTGTCCATAACAAGTTTTTTATCTGCAAGGTCAAGATATATTTTTACATTCTCACCTTTGGAATTCTTCAAAGTAAATCCGGCTTTCTTTGCATTCATTGGATTAATGGAAAGATTCAACTCATATGTACCTTTATTATCGGCAATCAACTCGCCTGCATCATGTTTGCCGTCAACCTTGAAAGCTCCCAGTTTGTTTGAAGTGCCGTTCCTCAATGCTGATACTTCATCAACAGGAGACGATGCCATATATATTTGACCGCCTTCTGAATAAAGGCTAAGTTCACGCGGCAAACCTTGAGCACTGCGGAACTGTTTAGTAGGCACCACATTCGCATATTGCCAGTTCGACATCCACGGCATAGCAATCACACGGTCACCGGTATTTGAGAAAGTCACTGTAGCATAATGGTCTTTTCCCCAGTCCATCCATTTAGTCACATCTTTCGGGGTGTCGCAAGTAAATTTCGTTCCATCGAAATCTCCTACAAAATATTCGGTTGCAGAACCTCCAAACAAACATCCGGGATTGATATTCACAATCATCACCCATTTCTTCTTGTCGGGATTACCGTCAACAGGCAATTCAAAAAAGTCCGGACACTCAAACTGGTTTGGCTGCACACCATAACCTTCACCGAAACCGCTCATATAAGTCCAGTCTTTCAAGTCGGCAGAAGAATAGAAACGCATTTCCTTGTCTGCCGAAACAATCATCACCCATTTCTTCTGCGGTTCATACCAGAACACTTTCGGGTCGCGGAAATCACGCAAGCCATCAAAAGGAGTAAGGATAGGATTCTGCTCATATTTAGTGAAAGTTCGTCCATTATCTTTGCTATATGCAAGACATTGTATTTGTCCGTTCTTATCGCTTGCAGAAGTGTAGAATGCTACAATTGCGCCTTCTCCAAATCCGGCTGTATTATTTATATCCACAACAGAACTTCCTGAAAAGATATGTCCCATTGTATCTCTTTCCAAAGCTACCGGTTGTTCTTCCCAATTCACCAGGTCACGGCTTACAGTATGTCCCCAATGCATATTTCCCCACATTGAGCCATAAGGATTATACTGATAAAACAAATGATATTCGCCATCTTTATAAACCATTCCGTTCGGGTCGTTCATCCAACCATATGAAGGTGTAAAATGATAAACCGGACGATAAGGTTCAATATTGTCAATATTAAATGTATCGCTAAGGCTTATTTCATTCCAAGCTATACATTCTTTATCAATATTACTTATGCGCAATGCTACTTCTTTGCCTTGGGGAAGTTCGAAAGGCACAAAATAATCAACCTTATTCCGTGCCAGACGAATATCCATATCAACCTCGCCTGTTTCCTCTCCAAGCAAGCATACTTTAGTTTCACCGGCACTTTCCTCCACCGGCAATAATATATATCTCGTAGGGTTATTTATGGAAATAACGGCTTTGTCATCGGACAACCAATCTACTTTATAAGAAGATTTATCCGACGAAGTACAAGATACAGTTAAACAAAGTGCAAACAGACCTAAAAGTCCATAATCTGAAATTCGTGCCATAATAAATGATATAAGATTTAATTCAAGTTTCGCAAGCTCAACTTTCAGAAAACAAGTTGACAAGTTAACGAGTTGACAAGATTTTTAAACATAGAGTCACATAGTATAATAATTCTCCTTGTTAACTTGTCTCTGATGCCTTGTTTATTTAACGTAAGTTCGACGAATTCTGAACTACCTATTTATCAAGGCTGAAAGCCTTAATATTATGTCCTTTTCCCGGAACAATCCATTCTCCAAATCTGTTAGCATTTTTAATTCGTCGAACTCACGTTATTTAAAGTTGAACAACCAACTTAAAAATTTAAGCTATACAAATGTATCAGCTATAGCTTTAAATGGCTATAACAAATGAAACAAAGTGTATAACATTTGTATCATAAATGGTAAATGATTGAGGTTTAGAAGTTAAGGAATCACTAAATGTTATTAAACAGATTAAATCAAGGCATCAGAGACAAGTTGACAAGGCTACAGATTCTTAAGTTTTTATTTTATATTAAATTATTCTCTGTGTTTCCAAGAACTCTGTGATCAATATTAAAATTCAACTTTCAATTCAACAATTCCGTCGGTGTCTTTCCATATACAACTCTGAAACATTTGGTAAAATAGGCCGGAGAAGAAAAACCGCAATTATAAGCTATTTCACTAATGGTATATTTGTTCTGGCGCAACATATTCATCGCTTTTTCCAAACGATAATTCCTTAATGATTCTACCGGGGAAAGTCCGGTCAGTTCCTTAACCCTGCGGTAAAGATGACCACGGGATAAGGCAAGTTCGTCGCTCAGCTTCTCTACTCCGAAATCCGAATCCGAATAAAAAGCTTCAAGTTTCTGCATATACTGGCGAAGGAACAATTCATCTGCCGTAAGCATATCGTCCGGACGATTATCTTCTTCCGTCTGAGACTTAACCAGCTCTTCAAAATTCCTTTTCCACTTTTTCCTTTCCTCAATAAGCGATGCAATACGAACTTTAAGATAATTAATATGGAAAGGTTTCTGTATATAACCGTCGGCTCCTTCCGATATTCCATGAATCTGCTGTTTTACATCAGTCAAAGCCGTAAGCAAAAGGACAGGAATATGTGCCGTCGCCTCTTCTCTTTTTATGCGTCGGCACAGCTCAAAGCCATTCATTCCGGGCATCATTACGTCGCTCAACACTAATGATACATTCTGAGATGACAAAACAGAAAGAGCTTCTTCTCCATTTGAAGCCGTGAGAATATTGAAATTAGCCGACAATTCCTTTGCCAGGAATCCCCGAACCTCATCCTCATCGTCAACAATAAGTATTTGTTCATCATAAACGGCAGAAAGAATACGGTTTGCCTCATCAGAGTCAAGAGACAAAACTTCGGCAGCCTGCTGCGAAGCACTGTTAATCTCTATTTCGTCCTGATTGAGATGCGCGTTGCCTTTCTTCAGGCTTATGGTAAAGCGTGTTTTCACTCCAGGCTCACTCTCTACGCTTATATTACCACAATGCCTGCCTACATATTCCTTCACCAGATAAAGCCCTATTCCGCTTCCGCTCCTGTTGTCTCCTGTTCGGAAACGCTCGAATATCGAATCAAGACAATCCGGCTCAATTCCTTTTCCTGTATCCTCAACTGTGATGGAAAAATCATCACCCACGGTTAGTCCCAGTGTTATACAGCCGTATTCCGGAGTAAACTTGAAAGCATTCGACAACAAATTGATAATGACTTTCTCCATCTTGTCACGGTCAATAAACGCCTCGCATTTCTCATCCGGACAAACAAAATCGTAAGTAATATGACGGATGGAAGCCATACCGTCGAAATATCCTTTTATCTCCTGAAGGAAAGCAACAAGATTCACCGGGACAAAATGCCATTTCTCGTCAGCTCCGCTTTCCAAACGCTGGAAATCCAAAACCTGATTGATAACTCTCAACAAACGTGACGCGTTCCGATATACCAACTTTATATCTTTTTCATAGTCTGTTCCTTTTGTCTTGGATTGTAATTGCTCCAATGGAGACAAAATAAGAGTCAAAGGAGTGCGCACTTCATGTGAAACATCGGTGAAAAGCCGTAATTTCTGAGCCGTTACTTCCTTTATTTCCGCATTCAGAGATATAAGTTTTCTGTTCTGCTCCTCTTCTTTTTCGTTTCTTGCCAGAAGTTCACGATTAATGCGCGTCATCCTATTGTTCATAAGATAGACATAAATAAGTGATATAGCAGAGAAAGCTGTCAAAAGAGAAATAAGCCCCAATGAGTTCTGAAGGAATTCATATTTACTGAGCAATTGATTATTTTTCTCACGCTGCTCCATTATTCGTTCCTGATAATTCTTTCTCTGATGGTTCTGAAGCAACATAGTCTGAGCAGCATCCTTATCTATAGTTGTAGTGTAAAGAGGTATTTCCTTGGGAACTGACTCGCCGCGCAAAATCTGAATGGCTGTTCTTATCACCTGCTCTCCACCCGTAGGATAAAGGAACGACACATCAATCTGTCCTTTCTGTAATGCATTAAGTCCGGTGTTGGTAACAGCATCCACTCCCATCACCATCACAGGACGTGATATTTTCTTTTCCTGCATCACTTCACGGGCTGCTATTGCCATCATATCATTGTGGGCATAAACTATATCAACAATATTCCATGAAGAATACTGGGACAAAGCTTTCCGTGCATCTTCATAAAGCCAATTACCATTTACGGAATCACACATGATATCGCGTCTTCCTGACAAAGAAGAAACAAATCCCAAATGACGCTCCATAGCCGGCGAAGAACCGGGCAATCCCCAAATCTCCAGAACTCTCCCATCTTCCGGCAGATTTGACACAGCAAAGCGTCCGGCTAATTCTCCAATTTTCCGATTGTCCGCTCCAATGAATGTGGTATAGTTGTCGGTATTTACTCTACGGTCCGTAATGATTGTCGGTATTCCTGCCTGATAAGCCTCATCAACAACACCGGAAAGAGGCTCCGATTCGAAAGGCGAAACTACAAGTACATCCACACCACGGCTTATAAGCTCCCGTATCTGGCTAATCTGCTCCTCGCTGTTGCTATGCGCATCCCGAACTTCTATCTTCAAAGAATCATAGTTTGCCGCCTCAATCATCACTTCCTGTATCATTGTTTCTCTCCATTCATCATTTGTCATGCACTGCGATATGCCAATCACGTATGAACGCTGGGGCACAGAATCGCAACCTGCCAGCATAATGGAAGCCAACAAGGTAAAGAAAAACAACCGGAATGAAGAAAATACTCTCATACAGAAAAATAAGATTTAGTTGACGAGGGAACGAGGGGACAAGTTGACGAGTTGACGAGTTAACAAGAATATAGCAAAGTCCCTATTTAACTACTTGACTACTTGACTACTTAACTACTTGACTACTTAACTACTTAACTACTTAACTCCCCAGAAACACAGCCCCAATTCATATCATCCATCACCCATAAATATATTTCAGTATAAACAATACAGTCAACACATAAAGTGCAGGATGTATGTCCTTGAAACGGCCGGTAAAAATTTTCATAAAGCTATATGCCAACATACCCAATACAATACCTTCGGCTATCGAGTAAGTCAGCACCATTGAAAGAATCGTTACAAAAGCAGGCAAAGCCTCCGTAATATCATCAAAATTAATATCCTTAAGACCGTTAATCATAAATACACCGACCAAGAACAGTGCTCCGGTAGTTGCTGCACTAGGTATTACAAGAAACAACGGAGAGAAAAACAAAGCCAAAAGAAACAGCAAACCTGTTACCAATGATGTAACACCCGAACGTCCTCCTTCAGCAATACCGGCAGAACTTTCCACAAAAGTTGTTACTGTAGATGTTCCGCAAACCGCACCAATACAAGTTCCGAAAGCATCAGACAGCAATGCTTCCTTCATACGTGGAATTTTACCTTCTTTCGTTACAAGACCTGCTTGATTAGCTGCTCCAACTAAGGTTCCTATAGTATTGAATAAATCCATGAAGACTAATATCAATGTTACTATAATCAGGTCGAAATCCCAAAGTGAGGCGAAATCAAACTGAAAGAAAGTCGGTGTCATCGACCGTGGCATCGAAATCAAAGAAAATCCTTCAGGAAGATCGGTCACCCCAAAAGGAATACATATCAAAGTGGTAATAATGATTCCAATAAACAATGCTCCTTTTACATTATAATAGCAAAGCACACCGCTCAAAATAATTCCCAAAACACCAATAAGAGCGGCAGGAGTAAATTCTCCCAAAGCCACCAAAGTTGCATCGTTACCGACTATGATTCCAACATTCTTCAATCCAAGAAATGCTATGAACATACCGATTCCAACGGATATGGCATAGCGCAAATTCAACGGAATACAATCAACTATTTTGTCTCGGATATTAAATATCGTAAGCAGCACAAAAATTATACCCTCAACCAAAACAACAGTCAACGCAGTCTGCCAACTGTATCCCATACCTTGCACCAACGTAAAAGCAAAGAAAGCATTAAGTCCCATTCCCGGAGCCTGCGCCAACGGCAACTTTGCCAGAAAAGCCAACAGAACTGTAGCCAGGGCAGACGACAGTGCCGTTGCTGTAAATACTGCTCCTTTATCCATTGATGCCGCACTCAAAATATCAGGGTTGACAGCAAGAATATAACTCATTGTCAAAAAGGTTGTGATTCCGGCAATTATTTCAGTCCGCAAATTCATTGTCTTTGGGTCAAAACCCAGATAGCGTTGTAGAAATTGATTATACATGATTTATCTTTTATTACATTTCACTCAGTAACAAAGATAGTGAAAGGTGAGTGGAGAATCAAAATCAAAAGCTTGTTTTTGATTTGCTCTCCACTCACCTTATAAAACGTCTCCTTATTTTCCCGTTTTTAAAAATAAGTATTTATCATAACGGCGCAGGCAGATAAGTATCTTCTATTTCATCATCATTCGGTACACCACCGCCACCATATAATGTTACAATACTTCCATCATGCATTACAAGCTGCATTTCCTTGAAACCTGTTATCTTCATTATTTTGAACGGAAGCATATCTTCTCCTTCATATTGCTTGAAATAAATATAAGGATGACGATATACATAAGGAATGTATGTCCAAAGTTTTGAGTCTGTTCTAAACCAAAAAACATCTCCATCAAATTGTAATACACGTTCATCATCTTCATTATCCCAAACTGTATATCCTAAAGGATAATTTATTTCAGGACAAATATGTTCCTCTTCCTTATCACATGAAGAAAAAAACGATACACAAATTAATAATAACAATAAATATCTTTGCATAAAATTATTGTGTTTTACCATTTATAACTGTATACTGAATATAATTTGGAGTAGTACCTCTTGTGAAAGCTTCATAATATATACGTTTTGCTTTTCCTATTGGCATAGGTTCAGGCAATGGCGTTGAAACTGTAATTGTTGATTTCCACCAAATCCCTTCTGAGGACCAAACTGTTTCACTCTTAGGATATACTTCTCCAGGAGTTCGATATACAAACCTATTATTTTCATAAGCCACTGGTTCGTTTTCTAACTGCCCTGTAAAATTTTTATGTCCATATGTTGTACTATAATCTTTCCATTTTCCAAAAGCACCCTTAGCCTTAGCATCTATAAAAATCTCTACACCTAAAGCAAAACGATCAAATGGTTCTGTAAATGCTGCATATCTAACCATACGAGCACTTGTTATAACTTTTCTATCCCCAAAAGTTTTTTCTCTTGTTTCATATTCAACATCTGAAATTAATCTTTCCTCAGTAGAAGAACAATATGAAACCTTTCTAACATTCTTTGAAATACTACTATAACCTGTTACAAAAATATCATCAACAACATTTTTTGTATCACCAACATAAAATACACCATCAGCATTAGTAATACTTAAATATACTTGACTGTTCATTGTAGAGAGAATTTCCCCATTTTCCATTTTTATATATTTGGAATTTTTAGAGACAAAATCTTTCTTTATTGCTTCATCAACTATATTTTCAGCTTCCAATACCAAACGCTTTACAATTGTTCTACTTGATAAGAAATTATTTTCCTTTTCCCATGCCTCAAATTCTTCATCAGGCATATTTGACAAATGATGTATCTCTTCAAAAAATGCATCAGATGATGTAAAGTGTACAACTCCATTTTCAACATAGAAAGAAGGAGATTCAACAGAACGTGTTGATATTTGCTCTGTTAATGGTTCTGTTTCTTCAAGCAAAAGTTCATTTGAACATGATGCACATAAAGCGGCTAATGAGAATAATAAAATTCTTTTCATAAACTCTGTGATTAAAATTTAAAATATTTTTTCTTTAAAAAATGCTCCATCCTGATTTACAATTACTAAATAAGAATTGTTTTTATCTATATTTTTTATATTAATAAATAATTCATAATCATCTTCTGATAAAAACTCTTGATATAAAATATAATTATCAGACATAATTATTACAGTAATAGACTGATTGGGGATTTTTTTAGAAACAATTAAAAAAGAACCATCTTGATATAAATCAATCGAACGTTTACCTTCAACCCAAAAATCTCCTTTAAATGGTTTCACATCTTGTGCAAAAACATCTATAGAAAATAAAAAAATAAAGAATAATAATCTTAAAGGCACAGTTGTTATTTTCATATCATATTAATTAAAAAACTGTGCAAAAATAACTATTCAACACATATATAAGCTGTTTTTAATATGGACATTTACTATAAAAATCACTGCTTATACACCTGGTTATCAATAATATAGAGAAAAGAATTATACACTATATGGACATACATCAATATCTCCCGATATATTCGTCCAAAGAAAAGTTTCCGGATACTAATAATGGCTGAGAATTACGCATTTTCTGTTTCAAACGCTGTTTATGCTTTGTCACAGAAGTCGGCGATGTTGCTACATATTCTGATATTTGTGATGTAGTAAACCCCATTTTAATCAAACAACAATACAATTTATCCAAATCAGTCAAATTGGGATAATCTGATTCCAAACGGACAAGGAAATTGTTATACTGAATATTTGTCCATTCACGTATCCATACCCAATCGCCTTCTTTCAACACACGCGGGCAATCTTTGAGTTCTTTCAATTGTTCATAATAGGAAAGCAAATCTCCTAAATTAACAGATACTGGAGACAGGAGATTTTCATAATATGATATTTTTCCTTGTAAGTCGTCGTTTCTGTTCCTCAATAAGATACATTCTTCCTTTATCTGATTTATCTTTTCAAGAGTTTCACCATATTTCGTAATCTGAAATTCTTTCTCCTTTATTATCTTTTCATTATGTTTAATCTGATTTTGATAAGAGTTAATACGAGCCCTTACATTATTTATAAGCCTTTCCTTTTTCAAAAGGGCATACAAAACAAACAATGAAACTGACAGTAATATTATAATAATAATCAAGGCTATAATCTTTTGCTTCTTGTTCGCAACCTCAAGTTCTTCGTTTTCTTTCTGCATTTTAACAGTATCATATTTATACTGCATTCGCTGAAGCTCAACGGCATAATCCATGTTGATTATCGAATCATTATATAATGAATACTGTTCTTTATATTTGATTGCATCTTCATACTTCTTTTGTTCCAAAGACAATTCATATAACTTTGAATAAACATTTCTTAAAGTCATTATATTTGTGGTTTTCGTTGCCAGTACTTTATTGAAATAATGACAAGCTGAATCCTTATTGCCAAGCTTATAATGTATCATAGCTATAGCATTATATGTAGGAGTGATAGACATATTAGGATATTTTTCTGTTATTGAAGCACAATCATAAATAAGAGGCAGTGCTTTATCAATCTCCCCTAATTCATAATAAACTATCCCCTGTTCATATCTTGCCATACCTTGCAAATACTCCAAATCATACTTTCTAGCACTGTCATAACAACGTTGGAAATAAACCGACGCACTGTCATAGTTGCCCATGTCAGTATAAGTACGTCCTACACTTGAAAGAGCATAAACTATACTTTCTCCATCTCCACTTTTGAAAGCATACTCACAACCGTCTTTCAATTGTATGAGAGATTCCTCATATAATTCCTGCGAACGATAAATACTTCCTATAATCTGGCAAATCAAGGAAAGGAACAACGAATCTTCCTCTTTTTGGGATTGAACTATCTCTTTTGCTTTCAAATAATATCCAACTGCCTCTTTATTTTTTCGGAAATCCTCCAAAACCCTTCCCTGATAAAAATACGCCTGAGACTTACGTCTTGCATCACCATTTTTATCAAAATATCTGAAGGCTGTATTTATCAATTCTTTAGATGAAGGCTGAACGGACGAATCCGGTAAATGACTGATATAATTCTTATCACGTGCCTGCAGAAGAAGCAAACACCAGGTTGCATCAAGTTCCGGATTTTCTGTTCCCGGGCGTGGAATATTTTCAAGTATCTTAAGAGCACTGTCCGGACGACTCCACATGACACGCTCAGCTATCTGCATTTCTTCAGGCAGGATAATATCTTTCTTCTTACTGCATGAAGAAGATATTATTACCAGTATAGACAATAGGACGAATATTGTTTCCGATTTAAACATATAATTCAGATAAAGAATTAACAATAATAAAGTCTGCGACATTCAAATATAAGAGTTAAGAGACTCTTAATACTGCCAATTTGTTCAACACTCTCTTTTTAATATTTAAATATAGTAATATTTCAAAAAAAACATGGTAGTGTTTCAGAAAAAACGTCGGCATGTTTTTTTCCAAACAAGGGAAGTTTCTTGCGTGATGTTTCACATTTCTGACAAGTAACTATAAATCATGCAAATAATGTGATTCAAGCTTTGGTTAATATAAAAAGAAGAAAACAGATAAATTAAATTCTGTCGATGGTTAAAAACTGTTCATAAATCACATGATTTCACTGGATAACAGAGATTTAAGGGAGTTGTGAAACATACCTTCAGTAACTTTTTATGAATATTGAATATTTAGCTGAAAATACATCTAGAAGTAATTCCAAATAAGTACGGAAGGAAATTGAATTACTTACGGAAGAAAATCTAATTGGATTCGGAAGGAAATTTTGGTCGGTCCGTATGTATTTTGGAGAGATTCAATTATATATTTATGTGATTTAAGAAAACTTATTAATCAAGCGGATAAAAGTCATTTTTCACTAAATCATAGAAAGCATCCAGTAAAATATGAGATTAAAAATGGGTGTTGCAAACTTGATTCCACGGTCTTTCGCTACTTGTTTTATATCACCTCCTTTTTGAATACACTCACGGATAACCTGTTTATCTTCCAAAACCCGACGAAAGATTGATTTATTTTTATGTTCTGTTATTTTTTTCATAAGGCTTAGTTTTTTCTTATTTAGCAAAGATAAATTATTTATAGAAATAGAACAATTTATTTCTGTTAAAACCTTTTCTATATATATTATTTATAGACAATTTTTATATTAATCCCCATAATGAAAAAAATAGGAGATAATCATTAGACTATCTCCTATCAATCTCTATTTATTTCTAAAAATTATTCAGAAACAACTTCGAAAGGAATTTCAACAGAAACTTCCTTGTGAAGTTTCAAAGTAGCTTTATAGTTACCAACTTCCTTAACAGATTCCTTGATAACGATAACTTTGCGGTCAACTTCGAAACCTTTCTTAGCCAACTCTTCTGCAATCTGGATGCTGTTTACAGAACCGAAGATTGTACCAGTTGAGCTAGTTTTAGCACCGATTGTCAAAGTAACATCTTTCAACTTAGCAGCCAATTCTTCAGCATCAGCTTTAATTTTAGCCAACTTGTGAGCACGCTGCTTCAAGTTTTCAGCCAACACTTTCTTAGCAGATTCTGATGCGATAACTGCCTTGCCCTGTGGGATTAGAAAGTTACGTCCGTAACCGTCTTTAACTGTTACGATATCGTCCTTGTAACCTAAGTTAGTTACGTCTTCTTTCAAAATAACTTGCATATTCTGTCTCCTCTTAAAATGTTAATTATTTCATCAAATCTGTTACGTATGGAAGCAAAGCCAAGTGGCGAGCTCTCTTAACAGCCTGAGCTACACGACGCTGGAATTTCAATGAAGTACCAGTGATACGACGAGGCAAAATCTTACCCTGTTCGTTCAAGAATTTCTTCAAGAATTCAGGATCTTTATAGTCGATATACTTGATACCGTTCTTTTTGAAACGGCAATATTTTTTCTTCTTAACGTCTACTGAAGGCGGAGTCAAATATCTGATTTCTGATTGTGTTGCTGCCATGATTAATTCTCCTTAACTGTTTCTTTTGATGATTTCAAATTTCTTCTCTTAGCTGCATATTCAGCTGCGTATTTGTCCTGACGGAAAGTCAAGAAACGGATCACACGTTCGTCACGACGGAAGTTAACTTCCAAAGTAGCGATTACAGAAGGATCTGCCTTGAATTCGATCAACTGATAGAAACCAGTAGATTTCTTGTCGATTGGGTAAGCCAGCTTGCGCAAGCCCCAGTTTTCTTCATTCACAATTTCAGCACCGTTGCTCTTAAGCAGGTTTGTGAATTTTTCTACCGCTTCCTTCATCTGAGCGTCAGACAAAACGGGAGTCAAAATGAAAACGGTTTCGTAATTGTTCATAAAACTCTGTTTTTATTTTTGTTATTACTAATTTTTTGCGGTGCAAAGGTATGTATTTTATTTTAAACAACAAAACATTTGAAGAAAAGATTGTTCTATAACGAATTTATTAAACCGGACATTGAAAATTTAATCTCATTTACCAGTGTCTCTGTGTTTAATCTCTTCATATAATTCACTTCTCTTCCGTCAGCACCCTATACAAAGTTCCCAAATCATCGGCACCTACCAAATCAACACCTTCGCTGATAAAAAATCGTTTAAATTTCTCAGTGTCAGGAGCGCCCCACCAGCGGAACAATTTACCTTCCGAATGTACTTTTTCTATTATTCCACGCATCTTTTTCAATTCAGCTTCAGGCATTTCCCCCTCGCCTTTCCATGTGAAGAAATCAGAATAATTGTCACTGACCACAGGATGAAGTGATGACGGTATGTTTTTCTCCAGTTCCGAAATTTTACCATCCAGGAAAATCATACGTGTTTTTTCTTGAGGCAATGTCTTCAATGGCCTGTCTCCAGAAAGGAACAAAAGTAACGGACCTTCCTTGTAAACTCCGTTTTCCACACGGCAGAAATATTCCTTGTAAGGCTCAAGCATAGCCTTCAACAGGCTGTATATTTCCTCTCCTTTTTCCTTGCAGTCCACCATAAGAAAGAAAGGTTTGTCGCTGCCTTCGTAAACTTTTCCTCCGTTTGCTTTCAGTCGTTCAATCAACGGCTCTACATAAAGTTTGCGGAAATTGATTTCAGGATTCTCTTTCGGGCGGTCATGTGAAACGTAAAGTTCTCCACCGATAGGCCACAAATCCGCCTCAACACAATTAAAACGATAATTCAAAGCGGTAAGCAATGGCTTTACACGCCAATAGTCATTATGAGAGAATGCGTTGTAATGTACTTTCGCAGGGAGATTAAGAAGGTCGCTAATTTTCAGAAACACGTCTGTATTCTCATATATTCCCGAGAAATTCTCTGAACCGGGTCCGAACGCATAAACCGGAACCATCACTCCACTATGTCCTCCAGTAGAGAAATTACATACAATACGTCCTTCGCTCACATCGCCGTCCAGAAGAGTTAGACCGCCAGTCTCATGGTCCGAAGTTACAACCACAAGAGTTTCTCCATCCTTTGCTGCCCATTCGAATATTTCACCTACAGTTCTGTCGAAGTCGTGCACTTCCTGCATCAACATATCCAAATCATTGAAATGTCCGTAATCATCAAGCTGAGAGCCTTCAATCATCATAAAAAATCCGTTCTGATTTTTCTCCAGCAAATCAATCCCTTTTAATGAAGCTTTTGCCAACAAATCACCGCGAACTGATGGAACCGGAGTGTCAACACTGTCGGTTACACAAAATACTTTCCCGTTTTCAACATTTTCCAATTCATTCAGCGAACGTACAATCTTATAACCTTTATCTTCAAGTTCGGAAAAAATATTTCTTCC
This sequence comes from uncultured Parabacteroides sp., assembly GCA_949295065.1. GTDB lineage: Bacteria > Bacteroidota > Bacteroidia > Bacteroidales > Tannerellaceae > Parabacteroides. The sequence goes on from CASFJQ010000008.1 coordinate 89,244, forward strand.
GTCGCTTCTGTTTTCAAACAATTTGGCTCCGCCACCGAAAACATAGTCAGCACCGCAATCCACATAATCGGCAACAATCTCTTCTTCATTGTCTCTGTCAACATTATGGCAGCAGAAATCAGCTGGTGTGGCATCCCACAAACGGCAAGTAGCAACTATTCCGCTCGACATTCCTTTCCTGTTTGCCAATGCTGCAAGAGATTCAACCGGATTGCCTTTCGAATCCACACCTACCGAATGATATCTTGTTTTATATCCTGTGGCCAAAGCTGTGCCTCCCGCTCCTGAATCTGTTATCAGTTTATCAACACAATAAGTTTTTGACAAACCAGTATGTTGGCAATTATCCAACCATAGTTTTCCCCTATTTGCAGTCCAGGCAGAATAAACGTGCGCAAGACTCATTCCGTCACCAATCATAAGGATGACATTCTTGACTTTCTTTCCGGATGGTGGCGTAATCTTTTTCACCTCATAAGGTGAGTCCATCACATAAGTCTGCAAACCTTTGTCCTGAGCTTTGATATCAGAAGCAAAGAGTGCGGAAAAAGTTGCCGCGCACAAAATAAAATAATTTATAATTCTCATATTTCAAGTTTTTCTTGTTAAGTCCGAATACAAAATTCTTTATTTTATTCCGGAAATCAAAACGAATTTAGTTGACAAGGTTTCAGAAACAAGTTAACAAGAAAAAATAGCCCAAAAACATTCTAAACTTGTCAACTTCTTATCTGAAATATTTCAATCCCGAACATAAAAAGCAAAAGAAGCTGTCATTCTGTGGAAAGACAACCTCTTTGCAAAAATCATAAACAAAACTATAAATTAGAAACGATCCACAATATATCATTCCTCTTTTTGCAAAGATACATTGTTGATATTACATAGCGGTTTCAATATTATGTCAGTAGAATTTAAAAACATCCCAACTTCTTAACTTGTTATTTGTTATATGTCTGTTCATCTTTCTAAACTTCAATATGTAATATTAGGAGTTGAAGTTTTTTCTGAGTAAGTTTGCAACGTGTTTGTTGGATCTTAATAAAAAACAGTCATTGATTTATGAAATTCATACTTACTTTTTTTCTCATTATATGCAGCATCTGCGCCAATGCTCAATATACTCCGGATTTACTTGGCAACGGATTCCAATCAAAGATTATAAAGATGTCAAAAGACTATGAGGGAGATGTTGTATGTACATTGATCCGCAAGAAATGTAATAATAAGAAGTCCGACAAAGCAATACTGTATATCCATGGTTATAATGATTATTTCTTTCAATCACAATTAGGCGACAGCTGTATATCACACGGATATAATTTTTATGCTCTGGATTTACGGAAATATGGTCGTTCGCTACTTGCCCATCAAGATGCTTTTTTCTGTAAAGATATAAATGAGTATTTTGCAGACATTGATTCTGCTCTTAATATAATCAAGGAAGAAGGAAATTTGGAAATAGTTATGATGGCTCACTCTACCGGTGGACTTATTTCATCATATTATCTGAATAACAGAGATGAAAAAACGGTAGATGCACTGGTGCTTAACAGTCCGTTTCTAGATTGGAACTTCGGATGGTTCATGGAAGACATTGTACTTCCGACAGTTGCCGGTATAGGTTATATATTTCCGAACTTGAAAGTTCAAGGAGAAAGTAGTTCTTCATATGCCAACAGCCTGCTGAAAGTGTTCAAAGGCGAATGGATGTTCAACACAGACTGGAAAAAGCCTAAAGGACATCCCAAAAAGGCAGGATGGATTAAAGCGATAAATAAAGCGCAAAGATACATTCAGAAAAATTCCAACATTTCGTGTCCTGTACTTGTTCTTTCATCAGACAAATCTTTTCCTGAGTCAAATACATGGCATGATGAATATATGGAATCAGACATTGTTCTGGATGTAAAGGATATTCAGGAATATGGAGCAAAACTGGGTAAGAATGTTACTTGTGTTGAAATACAAAACGGTATGCACGATCTTATTCTATCCGGAAAAAATTCGAGAGATTCTGCCTATAAAACAATATTTTTGTGGCTTAAACAGTTATAACTCCTATAAACAGCACATTCAAAATACAAAACATGAATAATATTCGCACAAAATTTATCACTCTGATATTTACTGGTATTATTACCAGTGGTTATGCGCAAGAGAAACTTCCAGAAAACTCAACATATTACAAGGCTGAAATATTCGGTTCTGCCGCAACCGGAGACAATACACCTTTTTGGATTACCAGTAACCAATATGGTGTGGTTCCGTTAAATTCCAACAATGGATACGGTAGAGTTGGTGTTTTCCATAATCAATCGTTTGGGAAAGGTTTCAGATGGGGCGCAGGACTTGATATGATTGCAACTGTTCCTCGTCATAAGAATTTCCATATTCAGCAAATCTATGCCAGCCTTGGATATAAATGTCTGGAAATGACTTTGGGAAGCAAAGAGCAATATGAGTCTCTTTTGGACAGGCAGATGAGTAGCGGAGATATTATGCAGTCGGCAAATGCCCGCCCGATGCCGGAATTCCATTTAGCTGTTCCAGAGTTTACAGTTATTCCTCTTACAAAAGGATGGTTGCAGTTCAAGGCTAACTTCAGTGTTGGAAGAACTTTTGACGACGACTATCTTGCAGAATTTACACAAGGTAAACAGATTTATGTGAATAATGTATTGTGGCACAAAAAAGCATTATATATTCAGTTAAAAGATACACGAAACGGTTTCCCTCTTTCTGCTTATATCGGTGTGCAGCACGTTGCACAATGGGGAGGAACATCCACTGATCCAAGAATAGGAGAACAGCCTCATTCAATAAAAGATTTCATAAGAGTATTCTTTGGTTCAGAGGGTGGTTCAGATGCAACAGAATCAGACCAAATTAACGTCTTGGGAAATCATGTAGTCGGATATAATTTTGCTCTGGCTTATGAAAAAGAGAATTGGAAACTAAAAGGCTATCACCAGCATTTGTGCGAAGACAAATCCGGTATGGAATTCTACAATGGTTTTGATGGCTTATGGGGATTACAGTTAGACTTGCATAAAAACAAATGGCTCAACAAAGTTATATTTGAATATTTCACGACAATGAACCAAAGTGGCCCGTTCCACTACATTATATTTGACCACGAGAAACACCCTGGACGTGGTGGTGGCGGAGACAACTATTATAATAACGGAGAATATGTTGCTGGAATGTCATATTTTAATAGGGGAACAGGTTCTCCTCTAATACCTGCCCCTGAATATAATAAAGACGGAAGACTCGGTTTCAGAAGCAGCAGAGTTAAAGACTGGCACATTGGTTTTGCCGGAGATATTTCCAATAATGTTTCATACAGATTATTCTGTACGATAATGCAATCTTACGGAACACATTATCAGCCTTTCCTTAAACGTAAAGACGGTGTTTCTTTGCTTGCCGACATTACTTACACTCATCCTAAACTTGAAGGTTGGAAATTTGGAGGAAGTATTGGAGCCGATACTGGGGATGTTTTCGGCAACAGCTCTACAGGTTTCAGCATTAAAGTTTCAAAACAAGGATTACTGAAAAAGTGGTAATGATAGAAAGATAACGAGTTGACAAGAAGACAAGTTAACGAGATGGAGTTTAGTCTTAACTTGTTCTCTTGTCAACTCGTCACCTACCATTTACCATGTTTCCTTAGACATATCTTTTGGGAAAGAGAAACGGAAATCTACACGGTTGTTCTTTGTAACAATCCATGATTCAAAGCTTCTTGCACCTTCCGTAAGCTCTATCACTCGTCCACCATTACCCCAAGGCACATCACAGTAAACAGTTTTTCCTCCTGTGTAACGACCGTAACCAAGAACTATACCTTTCCAAGCAGTAACATAATCGTTGACATGGTCATGACCTGCAAATACAGCCATCACATCTCCTGCCTCAAGCATTGCAGTAAACAAACCCGAATTGACTTTTGGAGCACAAGCTTCTTCCTTGCGAATACCGATAAGATATGCGTCCTCATCACGCGCAGCTAAATTAAACTCAGGCAAAGGTATATGGAAAAATGCCATTGCTGGTAACGGTTTACCTGAATTGTTTTTAGTAAACTCAGCACTGCACTGGCGATACCAGTTTATCTGGTCCTGTTTTATCCAGTCATAACCTTCTGCGGCTTTTATTGGAGAATAAGAAAGACTGTCAAAACCATAAATCACAAAAGCATCTTTCTTCCCGTCAGAGCTTAATATGGGAATTATAAAATTGGATTTGCCACTTATGCCTTCAACCGTTCCGGTCATATTACCCGGCATATCTTTTATGAAATTATATATTTCACTTCTGGTCATGTCCTGCTCATCGTCATGATTACCAAAAGTCAAAGCAAATGGAATATTTCTTTTTATAACAGGATCAAAAGCTCTTTCATAACACTTTGAAGCAGGTTTGTCAAAAGCTACATCTCCCGTATAAATAACAAAATCCGGTCTTTCTGCATCAAGTATCTCATTCATTCTTTCTGCTGCAACTTCAGATGCTTCATTTCCCGGTTTCCAATGAACATCTGTAAACTGAACTATTTTGAATTTACCTTCACTGTTAAATTTCAATTTACCTGCATTCTTTTTGTATTCAGGTGTTTCGAGATAATTTACTGTTGTTTTTGCCTTATTTTCAGCATTCAAATTATTCATGCCTATCATTGATAAAGGCAAAGCACAGGCTGATGTACGCAAAAATTCTTTTCGGTTCATTTTTATGTAAGTTTTATGAGGTTTGTATTCTGAATGTAAAATTAGTAGAATTAATCCTATATCTCAAGAATTTGTTTAATTCTGATATAATAGTTAGTATTGCACAAATAAATAATTATTGATAACTTGGATTAGATTATTTCCTAACACCGTAAGCTTCTAACAGGTTTACCTAATAACTATTATATATGAAGAAACATTTCATTTCATTGACTTTATTAGCTTCGTGCTATGCATTTCCTGTCTATTCCCAGACAGACTTACCAAAATGTAATATTCAAGACTACACAGAACTGAACGATCCCAAACCGGGCAACAGTTCGGAAGAGTGGGATAAAACCGTACATAAGCCTGTTTTCGCATGGGGAACTATTGATGAAAGATACGGCAAACATAGTATTCCACAATATTCAACATCTAAAACTCATAAGGCTACAGCTTGGAAAAATGAAAGAATAAATGCACAAGCCATTTTATTTACCAATACAAATTTAGACAAAGCTATTATTGAAGTTTCTGATTTAAACAACGGTAAAAATAAAATTCCAGCCTCGGCAATCAAAGCAAGTTTTGTGAGATATGTGATGACTGACGAACTTAACAAGGATGGCAAAGGCGGTTGTGGTGAACGTCCAGACAAAACACAATGGGATTCTTCTCTGGTAGCGGATGTCCTTGATGTTATAAAAATCAGAGATATTGCTGCCAAAACAACTCAACCCGTTTGGATTAATGTTCATGTTCCTGAGAACGTACCGGCAGGGAAATACAACGGTACTATTTCAATAAAAGGAGAGAATTTCAGTAAACAGACATTAAATATCCAAATAGAAGTTCTGAACCGTACTCTTCCAAATCCTGAGAACTGGAAATTCCATCTGGATTTGTGGCAGAATCCTTATTCTGTAGCAAGATTCCATAATGTTCCTTTATGGAGCGAAGAGCATTTCGAAAAATTAAAACCGGTAATGAAAATACTTGCTGGCGCGGGACAAAAAGTCATCACCACAAGTATAATGCACAAACCTTGGGCAGGACAAACAGAAGACCATTTTGACAGCATGATAACCCGAATAAAAAAGATTGACGGAAAATGGATATACAATTATTCTGTATTCGACAAATGGGTGGATTTTATGATTAACGAAGTGGGAATAGATAAGCAAATAAACTGTTATACTCTTATCCCTTGGGCATTGACTTTCGACTATTACGACGAAGCGACAAACAGAGTTCAATTTGTAAATGCAAAACCTGGCGACAAGGCTTATAATGAATATTGGGGAAGTTTCCTTAAAGATTTCGCCAAGCATCTGAAAGAAAAAGGCTGGTTTGAAAAAACAACAATAGCGATGGACGAACGTGGTCTGGAAGCAATGAAAGAAGCTATAAAAGTAATCAAAGCTGCAGATCCGAATTTCAAGATTTCCCTTGCGGGCAATTATCATGAAGAAATCCAGGCAGACCTATATGATTTATGTCTTGCTTACAGCCATAATTTCCCGGAAAATATAAAAGCTGAAAGAGAAGAAAAAGGTAAGGTAAGTACAGTTTATACCTGCTGCGCTGAAGCCCGACCAAACACTTATACATTCTCACCAACTGCAGAAGCTGTATGGATTGGCTGGCATGCAATGGCTGGAAATTACGACGGATATCTGAGATGGGCTTACAATAGCTGGACAAAAAATCCACTCCTCGATTCCAGATTCAGAACTTGGGCTGCAGGTGATTGCTACCTTGTTTATCCGGACGGAAGGAGCAGTATAAGAATGGAAAGACTGATTGAAGGTATTCAGGATTTTGAGAAAATCAGAATCCTTAAGGATGAATTCTCAAACAAAAAACAGGATAAAAAACTTCAGCTTTTGAACAACACTGTTGAAAACTTCACTCCCGAAGGTCTAGCAAAAACTCAGGATTCAATAACAGAGATGGTGAATAAGGCTAAAGAAGTCTTGAACAAACTTTCAAGATAATAATACAGTTTACAAGGTTTCAGAAACGAGTTGACAAGAGTTGCAATTCTTCAACTCATATTAATAAAAAACACCGGTACTTAGCTCAAATACCGGTGCTTTTTATGATTGAATGTATTCTTCAAATTAAAACTCCTGACCAATAATGAAGTGGAAGTTACTTCCGCTTCGTTCTGTTGTCGTTCCATAGTTTGGTGTATCGAAACCATATGCCCAGTCAATACCCATCAGACCAATCATAGGAAGGAAGATACGAACACCAACTCCGGCAGAACGCTTCAAGTCAAATGGATTGAATTCCTTTATTGATCTCCATGCATTACCTGCTTCAACAAAGACAAGTCCGTAGATTGTTGAAGACGGCTCAAGGATGAACGGATAACGAAGTTCCATTGACAAACGTGAGTATGCATAACCGTAAGAGTTGTAACCACCATTACCTGCGATAGCTCCGTTTTCATAACCACGCAAACCTATTGTTTCAGTAGCATAGGTTGTTGAATAACCTGTCATACCATCACCACCCATATAGAATGTTTCAAAAGGTGAACGCTTATTGTTGTCATACGAACCAAGGAAACCATATTCAACACGTGTCATCAACACCGGTGTTCTCTTAACAGTCATAGGTGCAAGTGGTGAGAATATCTTAGCCTTGAATTTCCACTTATAATATTCAATCAATTTGAACTTCTCCGGATCCTGGTCATCCATGTTTGCATAATCCTTGCCATCCCACAATGAATAAGGAGGTGTTGCAGCAACAGACAATGAGAACTGAGAACCACGACGAGTGTACAACGGGTTATCTATAGAGTTACGTTGCAACAGCAATTCAAGGTTCACATTATGGCAAGTACCATTGTTTACAAGGAAGTAAGCCCAGTCTTTCATCATATAAACCTGATAGTTCAAAGTAGCCATAAACTGGAAATAGTCATCCGGCCAGTTCAAACGCTTACCATAACCAGCAGCCAAACCGAACATCATAATTGATTTGTCCGGGTCGAGAGCCAATTCATAACTTCCATTATTGTAATAACCACCATAACCATAGCCTGGATAATAACTTCCATAGCCGTAGCCATAACCTCCATAACCATAACCATAGCCACCATAACCATAATATGGATAATAACCGCCATAATAGCTATTATTATAATTACTCAAGTAATTTGTACTGATATCAGTCTGCTTAGAGAAATAAGCACTCACAGACAGTGTATTCGGACGTTTTCCTCCAAACCATGGATCCATGAATGAAATACTGTAAGCCTGATAATATCTACCGTTAGTCTGACCGGACAAAGTCAATGTCTGACCTTCACCTTGAGGAATGATACCCTTATAAGACTTAGGATTGAAGAAGTTCTTCATTGAGAAGTTAGTAAACTTCAAACTCAACTTACCAATAACACCCGTCTGTCCCCAACCGGCTGAGAATTCAATCTGGTCGTTAGCCTTTGAAACAAGATTATACTCGATATCTACTGTTCCATTTTCCGGATCCGGAATCGGGCGTGGGTTCATATTTTCCGGGTCGAAGTGTCCCATCTGTGCCAACTCACGAATTGAACGAACCAAATCTTCACGGCTGAACAACATACCCGGTTTAGTACGCAACTCACGGCGAACGATATCTTCATACAAGCGGTCGTTACCATTGATGATAATTCGGTTGATTGTAGCCTGTGGACCCTCAGTCATACGAATTTCCAAAGCGATAGAATCTTTCTCAACCTCAACTTCTACAGGGTCGGCAGTAAAGAACAGATAACCATCGTTAAGATATACATTCGACATCGCATCCTCGTCGGTTGTCAAACGTTCCTCTAGCTTCTTCTGGTTATAAACATCACCAGCTTTCATACCAAGAACTGCTGCCAGATAATCGGTAGAATACTTAGTATTACCTACAAATCGGATATCTTTCAAGAAATACTGCTGTCCTTCGTCAACCTTCAGATAAATATCAACTTTCTTATCATCATAGTTAACTACACTGTCAGACAAAAGCACTGCGTCACGATAACCATGTTCGTTATACTTTGAAATAAGATTCTTCTTATCGTTCTCATATTCTTCAGTAGTGAACTTCTTAGTGCTGAACATTTCAAGGATACTTGACAACCAGTCATTTGACAAGCTGAACTTTTCGTTGGTTTTCTTCATCGCCTTCTTCAAGTCGCGAGCTGTCAGCGCGTTGTTTCCGTCAAAATAGATACGATGAATCTTTGTTTTCTCATGCTTGTCAATATGAATATCCAGGATTACTTCATCTTCATTTGAAAGGTCGTCTTTCTGGACTATGTTTACATCAACATTCTTGAAACCTTTGCCATCAAAGAATTTCTGAATGACAGTTTTTGCACGGTCCACAAGATTCGGCGTAATCTGGAATCCCTTTTTCAAACCAAGTTTAAGTTCCAAATCCTCACGTTCACCCTTCTTGATTCCATAATAATTCACCTGCGAAATACGCGGACGCTGCTTCAAATCAATTTGAATCCATATTGAATCATTCTCGATTTTAGTAGCCAAAATCTTGACGTCCGAAAACAACCCATGCTTCCAAAAGCGTTTTACTGCCGTTGTGATTTCATCGCCCGGCACTGTCACCTCGTCTCCAACCGACAAGCCGGAAAATCCAATTAATACAAAATCATCATAATTCTTTATACCCGACACCTTGATATCCGCAATTTTATATTTATGCGGCGTGAGCGAGTATGAAATCACCGGCAATTCTGCCGGCTGCTCAACCTTGGTAGTGTCATTCTCCTGAGAAAATACTCCGAGAGTTATTCCCAAAAAGAAAAACATCATCACTAGTTTTTTGTACATAATTAATAACAGCTATATTTTTATTCTTATTCTCTTGATTGTTCAAGCAGTAAAATCTTTGTTACTATCACAAACCTGTTCACTTGTTTTGCCGAAACGTCTTTCTCTTTGCTGATAGTAGAGTATCGCCTTATAGAATTCCTCTTCCCGGAAATCCGGCCAATAAACAGGTGTAAAATAAAACTCAGTATAAGAAAGCTGCCAGAGGAGGAAATTGCTAAGTCTTTGCTCACCCCCTGTGCGAATCAACAAATCGGGATCAGGAAAATCTTTTGTTGTAAGATGATTACCTATCCATTCTTCGTTTATATCATCAGGCGTAATCTTACCTTCCGCCGCTTCCGTTACTGCTTGTTTCATTGCCGATATTATCTCCCAACGAGAAGAATAACTCAAAGCAAGTATAACAGTTGTTCCTGTATTTCCAGATGTTTCCTCAATGCATTCCATCAAAGTACGATATGCGTCTTCCGGCAATCTGGACAAATCGCCTATAGCAGACAGACGGACGTTGTTTTTCATCAAATCCGGTGTTTCATGCTTTATGGCAGTAACCATCAGACTCATCAGTGCCACAACTTCCTCTTCCGGACGATTCCAGTTTTCCGTTGAGAATGTGTACATGGTGAGATATTTGACACCAAGGGAATTTGCAGCCTCAACAACTCTGCGAACCGAAACTACTCCCTCCTGATGCCCCATATAACGTTCCATGCCTTTCGACTTTGCCCAACGCCCGTTTCCATCCATTATTATAGCCACGTGCTGTGGAATATGGTTTTTATTTATCTGGTCTTTAACAGAATGCATATTTTTTAGTTTTTGAGTTTGTAAGTTTTTGAGTTGACAAGTTAACAAGTTGACGAGTTGACAAGGTTATTAGTATATAATCTACTTGACTACTTGACTTCTTAACTACTTAACTCCTCCCCTACATATACTTTATATTATTACAAGTCTTACACTTCGGACCGAAACTCCACGTAAGCGTAACGACAAACAACGAATACCAATCTTTATTCTTCAACAGGCTACTTGATATTTCATACGGATTGTCCATAATGGAATTATCCGCTCCTGTAACATCAACACGGTCACTGAATACTTTTCTGAACGACAACTCGCAACCCAAATTAAGGCGGCTTGCCAACTTATATTTTACACCGACACCTAATGGTATATTAAATGCAGCCATAGTTTCACCACCCAAACCAAGTGTGAGCCCCATTCCCGCAAATATATACGGCGAGAATCTCTGCGCATTCATATAAGCGTAACGGTCACTGTATGGCATAAAGTTGAATTCCATCTGTCCACCAAAATCTACCAGACTCCGTTTGAACGAAGCCTGGGCATTTCCAGGAAAAACATTTTCCAATCCTTCAGTAGAGCCTGATACTTGCGCCCACGCAAGATTTGCCTTCACTGCCCAGCGAAGATTTGGTGTGTAACGGAACACTGCTCCCAGTGCCGGATTCAAACCCTTAAAGAATGAATTTTTATTCATATCACCCATATAATATGCTCCTCCAGCCATTCCTCCTATCTCAAACAAATAATCTTCCTCATCATCATTCTGCGAGTACGATGGGAATGAGACAAAAGCAAACAACAACAACAGAAGAGCTGTCAGACGGCAATATGTATTCAATCTTCTCAAGTGTGATTGTTTATATTATTTTTATTTTCTCGCAAATCCTAAGCGATTCACTCTGCCACGCCAGTGCTCATTGATTTCAGAGCCGGAAGCAGACTGCTTTCCACATATTATATTAAGCACATTGTCGTTATCAACAATCATTGATGCAAATCCACGGGCATTGTAGTCCCTTGGCAAAACAACCATGGAATCAATATATGCCCATGTAACGCCATTGTCGATAGAACGATGGATATCTTTCAACGCCTTTCCTGATTCGTCGATTCCGCCCACAAGATAATACATGTCGTCATAATATGCCAGAGAAGCGCCTTCACGTTTTGAGAAATATGAAGATTTCACATCTGTAAGCATTGCCCAAGTCAAAGCATCAGTAGTTGACCATGCAGAATTTACCAAAGCATTTTTCACTGTGCGTCCACCGGCAATAAGCAAACGGTCACGGAACATCACCTCGTGTGAATCTTTGGCAAAACCACTCAACGGAAAATCTTCAGGCATTTCAGCACCAAAAGTCCAAACGCCATCTTTATCCATTTTTCCGAATTTGCTAACGCCATTATCATCAACAACAACCGAAAGAGCTGTCGGTTGATTTACATTTTCATTCAAAGCACCCATAACCGCATTGATTTTAGGAGCCTCCTCCATCAACGTCCAGTTTGCCGCATCAGCAGAAACATACAATGAACCATCGTTGGCAGGGACATAAAGTGAGCCGTTGAATGAAGTCATCTGATCCAACTTAAGCCCACCGGCTGGCAAACCGGCAAGTGACTGCTGGTTCCATGACTTAGGAGCAGACATCTCTGCAGTAAACATCTCATATGCTTGCTTTCCCTGTGGCAAAGCATACATTATATATTTATCTGTATTTCCGCTAAATTCGTTTGTAATTACACTTACTTCCGTCATCGTATATGGCAATACATTTGACGAATAAAAATTCCAAGGCAAAGAATCCGGAACCTGAGTATGGATATTAACCCAAGCATCATATTTACGAACGGAACCGGAATAATCTGAAAGGAGAATTTTCACCGGTTTTGAAAAATCTATTGAATCACTTTCCGAATAATCTATAGTATCACCTGATGCTTCCTGATAAATCCTGGCACTTGTCACTGCCGAACCGTAAGTCAACTTGCACAAAGCCTTTTCCATAACTGTTCCCACTGGCATGGAATCCAGGTTATGCACCTCATTCGCAAGCTGATCTATAGTAAACTTAAGATCATTAAGTCCGTCGATTGAATCATTTGTCAATGAAAATGTCAACAACTGCGCATTCTTTGTCCCCTCATAATAATACTCGCTCGACGAACCGAGGCAAGAAGTCATCACCGCCATAAAGCAGCCGCTTATCAACAGGATAAATTTTTGTTTCATCAGTTTCTTTGTTATTGTTTTTTAGCCTTACAATTTAAACTAAATATTGTATGCTTCTATATTTAACTTGCTTAGCTTTATTTGCTTAAGTTTGGCAATCTCAACTTTCAGCTAACGAGCTGACTAGTTAACAAGTTGACAAGATTTTTTTAGACAATTAAGTGGAACGTGACAGGTATTTAATCTTGTCAACTTGTCCCTGAAGCCTCGTCAACTTTTAAGTTAAGCAACTTGCAAAACTTAAATTATTTATCTTCAAGCTACAAAAGTATAACTTTTTTTCCTTTAATGCTTAAAATGAAGAATATTTATAGATTTTTCATACGTGACAGAAATATTGTACAATTAATCAAGAAATCCGCGGAGCAGCAACTCCTTCTCCAAGTTCAAAATTTGCAGTCTCAATCCATGCCTCATCCCACATTGATGAATCAATAAACTGCGATAGCAAATTAGAGCCGCCCTCCACAAGCAAAGAATGAAGTTTCCGCCTCATCATCTCGTCCAATATCTGCTGAATCACATTTCCCGAAAAGTCAATGTTTATATATTCAAGATTTTCCCTGTTCTCAGCCTTTTTTTCCGTAAAAACAAGAGTTTCTATGCTTCCATCCATAAGATGAAAATCCTGAGGTATTTTCAAGATCCGGTCAAGTACCATTCGTACAGGATTCTTTCCGCTCCATTTCCTCACATTGAGTGATGGATTATCAAGCAATGCCGTATTTGTCCCGACAAGTATTGCTGCCGATTCTGCCCTCATTTTATGAACTCTCACCTGCGACTCGGGAGTTGAGAAAACAACAGGTTTTTCTTCCACCGATTCTCTAATCTTGTCGATAAATCCGTCATTGCTCTGAGCCCATTTAAGGCGAATATACGGACGGTGCTTTTCCTGCACTGTCATGAACACTTTGTTCAACTCACGTGCTTCTTTCTCCAGCACACCAGTCACCACTTCTATTCCTGCCTCGCGAAGCATTCGCACTCCTCGGCCGGAAACAGCAGGGAAAGGATCCAGACAAGCCACCACAACACGCGGAATTCCTTTTCGGATAATAAGTTCCGAACAAGGTGGAGTCTTTCCATAATGTGAACATGGTTCAAGGCTGACATATATAGTGGATTTACTCAACAATTCTTCATTTTTAACCGAGGCTATGGCGTTCACCTCAGCATGTGCCTCGCCGCAACGGCGATGATATCCTTCGCCTATAATCTTTCCATCACATACCACAACAGCACCAACCATCGGATTCGGTTCAGTATGTCCTGCTCCGGAAGTGGCAAGCTCAAGGCAGCGGTGCATATACTTTTCTTCAATATTCATCTTTATGTTTGTTTTGAGGGCAAAAGTAAGAAAAATACTATTTTATTAACAGAAAAGAGTCCCAAAAGCTTCTTATATACTTTTGGGACTCAAAATATAGATTAACTATAAACAATTATCGAATCATTACCTTTTCTGTTTTCTGAAGGCTCTCACTAATTGCTTTTACAACATAAATACCGCCTGGCAAATCTATATATTATCTTGACATCTCCTCAATATTATATTAGCGGTAAAGAAAACATCGGCTCACCTAGGTGGGGTAATCAGCTCACCTAGGTGGATTGATTGAACCACCTAGGTGAATCGATAAATTGAATTCAACTGTTGCATTGAATTGCGCTATTGATTTGAACAAGAGAGAAGGAAGAAGTTGGGGAGTTGAGGAGTTGAGGAGTTAAGGAGTTAAGGAGATTATATATTAATAACCTTGTCAACTCGTCAACTTGTCAACTCGTCAACTAATAAACTTAAAAACTAATAAACTTCAAAGAACCAGTATTCAACTGAAGAAGAAACCTATCATGCCAGAATTGTACCTCAAGGGACAATAGGTATAGAACGTATGGCTGAAGAAATCCAGCAATACAGCAGCCTGTCAACTGCCGATGTAAAAGGTGTGCTTGAAATGCTTGTGAAGTTAACAGCCAGAAATCTCTACTACGGATTCAATGTAAACCTTGAAGGACTCGGAACACTGCAAATGACACTGGATTGCCCTCCAGATATTTCCCAAAAGAAAGTGAATGCGAAGTCAGTCAAGTTCAAGTCTGTTGTTTTCCGTCCTGCTGCTTCATTAAAAAAAGCATTGAAAAACACTCCGTTGACTCACGTCAATGTAAATGTACATTCTTGCAAAAGGAGCAATGAGGAAATTGATGCAATGTTGACAAATTATTTCAACAAGCATGAAACTATGACAAGGAGAGATTTCCAAATGCTGTGTGGTCTCACCCGATCTACGGCGGTGAGACATCTCAAAAGGCTAAAGGCTAGCGGAAAGATTGTTAATATTTCAGACAATCGCCATCCGGTGTACAGAAAAGGGAATTTTACAGATTAGCTTTCACCATCCTGTCCTTTCCGAAGAAATCTTTTCGGAGCTCTATATTGCGGAAACCAAGTGAAGAAAGCATATCGACGGTTTCACGACCGAATTGCGCATTAATCTCAAAGAAAAGAGAGCCACCGGGTTTGAGCAATTTGGTTGCACGGCGGGCAATGGTACGATAAAACAGCAACGGGTCACTATCGCTTACAAACAAAGCGAGATGTGGCTCGTGCTCCAGAACATGTTCTTCCATTTCTGCCTTTTCCTTTTCCATTATATATGGAGGATTGCTTACAATGCAATCCAACGACGATGGCAATTGTGAATCCGGATTCAATATATCGGCAAGGATGAAATCAATCGTTACGTTATTAATCTCAGCATTGGAAGAAGCCACGGAAAGTGCCGCTGCGGAAACATCTACAGCCGAAATTTCTGAACTGGGAAGCATTCGCGCTATGCTTATTGCGATGCATCCGCTTCCGGTTCCTATATCCATTATGCGGAAAGAAGGTGCGGACTTATATTCAGAAACAATCCAGTCCACCAGCTCTGCTGTTTCAGGTCGTGGAATAAGGACGTCCGGAGTTACATGGAACGTAGCTCCGCAAAATTCAGCCTCGCCAAGTATGTATTGAACAGGTTCGCCGGACGAAAGGCGGTCGGCAATGGAGCAAAGTTCTACACGCTGGTTGTCAGGAAGAATCTCACGTTCGTTCATCAACAACTGATATGGCTGCATATTCAGTTTCTTTTCGAGAACCAGATTTGTTATGGCACGCACTTCTTCAGAATCATATCTGACTGAGAGAGCTTTCCTGAAATATTGTTTTACTGTTTGCATAATTTTCGGATAAGGAAATGCAAAAGTATCGGAATTGAGAGTATATGCAAAATAATCTGTAATAAAACTGATTAAAAGAGGTGTTGTATCGTTTTTTAGAAACAAATTATTTATATTTGCGAAAAGAAAAACCAAAATAGAATGAATCCCAAAGTTGTATTAATGGAAGAAGCTTTTGCATTCATCGAACAACAGCCATTAAAGGCTCAGCAAAAGATTTACTATAATATATTCAAAGTTGAAGAAGGTATAAAAGAAACAGAAATTTTCAAGAAACTTGAGAATACAGATATATGGGAGTTCCGTACTCTATACAATGGTATATGTTATCGTCTGTTCGCTTTCTGGGACACCGACAAGGAAACTATTATTATAGCAACACATGGTATAATCAAGAAAGCACAAAAGACACCTTCCAAAGAAATAACGAAAGCAGAGGAAATAAAAAAAGAATATTTTAAACGAAAAGGTATATAATATGGAACAGTTCAAGTTAATACCAGCTGACGATATGAAAGATAAATTATGGGGTAAGATTGGTACTCCAGAACGTGATGCAATGGAAGCTCAACTTAAAGAGGATGTTGAGAATTATTTCATTGGTGAAGCTATCCGTAATGCTCGAATTGCCCAAAACTTAACCCAAGAACAGCTGGGAGAAAGAATTGGTGTGCAAAGGGCACAAATATCTAAGTTCGAAAATGGTAAAAGTATTACACTTTCATCTATGAGGAAAATATTCAAAGCTCTTGGAGTAACAACGGCGACATTGGATTTGGGAAATGCGGGAAAGATTGCATTGTGGTAACAAAATGCAAACAATATGAAAGCAGTTTTTGTAATTCAAGGTATATTATTATACAGTTTAGCAACTTGCGAAAATTAAATATATTTTCTATAATTGCAGAAAATATCAAGTTAGCAAATGATAAAGGAAGACAAAATAGAGCAATTGCTTGATGAAATATCAGAGCTTGAGAAGCTGGTAAAGACAATCAAGCTTGATGATGATTTATCTATCCGCACACTTTCAGAATGCGGAAACATAACATTCAGTATTCTTGAACATATCAAACAGCTTGAAGCTGAGAAAATAAGAATGATGAGTGTCCGCATGGCAGAACAACAGGAGGAACTGATGCGTCTGACAGCTCTCTTTGAGAAATATCAGACTTCTGCCGAGATTTATAAAGAACACATTGCAAATCCTGTTCCCAAAACAGAAGCTACTCCGGAAAAAGAAGTTGAAGTTGCTGAAGCTGAACCTGAAAAACAGGAATCTGAAGAAACAATTGAAAATGTTATTGTTGCAGAATCCAATCCGGAAGAAAAAGCTACTGAAACAGCAGAGGAAACAATCGATATTCCTGTAAAAGAAGAAGAAGTGACAATTGAGGAAACAGCTGCGCCTGAAGTTCGTGAAACTGCTGCGCCGGTTATTCCTACAGTTATAGAAGAAAGAAGTCAGCCATTGTCGCTGAATGACGTGATAGAGAAAAGGCAACTTTCGGATTTCCGCAAGGCATTCAGTCTGAACGACAGATTCCGCTTCCGCCGTGAACTGTTCGGAAACAATGACGAAAAAATGAACGAAGCTATCGACTGCCTCAACAACAAACAGAGTTATGAGGACTCGTTGAACTATATAATTTCGGAGTTGAATTGGAATATGGAAGACGAAACTGTAGCTGATTTCGTTAAACTTTTGGAAAGGAGATTTGTCTAATGGCTAAATTAACAGTTGTTCCTACTCCGGTGGGTAATCTGGAGGATATGACTTTCAGGGCTATCAGAGTGCTTAAGGAAGCAGACCTGATTCTTGCGGAAGATACAAGAACAACAGGAATATTGCTTAAGCATTTTGAGATTCAGAATAAAATGCAGTCGCATCACAAATTCAACGAGCATAAGACTGTTGAGCAAATCGCCATGCGAATAAAAGGCGGCGAAAATATTGCCCTTGTTTCGGATGCCGGAACTCCGGCTATTTCCGACCCCGGCTTTATGCTTGTGAGAGAATGTGTGAGACAAGGTGTGGATGTGGAATGCCTGCCGGGAGCAACGGCTTTCGTGCCTGCGCTGGTAGCATCCGGTCTGCCGAACGAGAAATTCTGTTTCGAAGGTTTCCTGCCACAGAAAAAAGGCAGACAAACAAGGCTAAAAGAGTTGGCGGAAGAATATCGTACAATAATTTTCTACGAATCTCCGTTCAGATTAGTAAAGACTCTGACTCAGTTTGCAGAAATTTTCGGTGCGGACAGACAGGTTTCTGTTTCGCGCGAGATTTCAAAGCTACACGAGGAAACAGTAAGAGGCTCGCTGGAAGAAGTGATTGCCCACTTTACGGAATGCGAACCCAGGGGTGAAATAGTTATTGTCCTTGCCGGAAAAAACAAGGAAAAGAAATCCGGGAAAGAGGTGGATGATGATAATGTTTAACTACAAAAAGAAAAAGAAAATGAAGAAGATTATTTTTATGGTCTGCGCATGTGCAGCATTATTTACAACTTCATGTAATTACCAGTCTGCTGAAACAAAAAGACTGAAAGCTCAGAATGATTCGCTAATGGTAGAAAATGCCAAGGCAAATGATGAGTTGAATGAAATGTTGTCAACTTTGGATGAAATCGAAGCTGATTTCCAAAATATAAGAGATGCTGAAAACTATCTGACAATTCAGCAGCAGGAAGGCGGTGAAATGACTCCGACAAGAAGAGAAAAAATCAGAGACAACATGAAACTTATCTCTGAAACTCTGAAAAAGAACAAAGAGCAGATTGCAAAACTTGAGGAGCAGATGAAGAAGAGCGGAATACAAAGTGCCGCCCTCAAAAAAACTCTTGCCCGCCTGAACAAGGAACTGGAAACCAAAACAGCTGAAATTACTTCTTTGAGAGACGAACTTGCCAAGAAGAATGTACAAATCCAGGAACTTGACGGTATGGTGAGTGAGCTGAATGAAGATGTTGAAAACCTTTCAACTACCAATGCAGCACAGGCTGAAAAACTCAACGAACAGGACAAGGCTATGCACACAGCATATTATTGTTTCGGAACTTCAAAAGAGCTTAAAGCTCAGAATATCATCAGCAAGAACGGATTGTTCGGTAAGACAAAAGTCCTGCCTGCTGATTTCAACAAGGATTATTTCATCTCAATAGATATTCGCGAAGTGAAAGAAATTCCTTTGTTCTCTCCGAAGGCTAAACTCCACTCTAATCATCCGGAAGGAAGCTATGAATTTGTGAAGGATGACGACAAGAATCTTACTTTGCGTATCACTGATGCAGATAAATTCTGGAGTCTTGGCAAGTATCTGGTAATCGAAGTTGGATAACAGGTAACAAGAGGACAAGTTGACGAGTTGACAAGAAAGAATCTTTCTCTCGGAAGCCTTGTCAACTTGTATCTAAACTCTAAACTAGCATTTAATGTACAAGAACATATTCATAGACCTTGATGATACGCTGTGGGACACAGCTCATAACAACAAAGAATGCCTCAAAGAGATTTATGCCGATTATGATATGAAACGGCATTATGCCTCTTTTGAGGCATTCTATGATATTTATATGCCGCATAATCTTGACTTGTGGGCGAAATATCGTGAAGGGAAAATAGACAGACAGACTCTTATAATAGAAAGGTTCCGTTATGTTACCGCTCCAATCGGAATTGAAAAGAAAGAAGATGTGCTAAGGCTGAATGACGACTTTCTGATGCGCACTACAAAAAAGACAAAGCTTATAGACGGAGCTATTGATTTGCTGGAATATCTTTATCCGCGATACAGATTATTCATCCTTTCCAATGGATTCAGAGAAGTTCAGTCTCTGAAAATGGAAAATTCAGGAATTCAGAAATATTTCGAACGTATAATATTGTCGGAAGACGCAGAAATTCAAAAGCCGCATAAAGGTATTTTTGACTATGCTCTGATAAATACAAATTCCAAACGGAATGAATCCGTAATGATAGGTGACAGTTGGGATGCGGACATTGTTGGTGCTTATAATTCAAAGATAGACCAAATTTGGTTTAATCCTAAAGGTGAAGAGCCAAAAGGTTTTGCTCCTACAGTGACAATAAAGGATTTAAAGGAAATTATAATACGCAGGATTTTATAAGTTAACGAGGTTACAGATACAAGTTGACAAGGGGACAAGTTGACAAGATTTTAGATATAAGATGTGTTCTTACCTTGTCAACTTGTCCCTGAAGCCTTGTCAACTTATATTTCTTCTTTCACTGAATATCCTTAAGCTCGACAAGTTTGTTTACTATTGCATAAATTGTAAGACCGCTAGGTGTGTGGATTTGCAGCTTTCGGGCAATATTGCGGCGATGCGTAATTACGGTGTGAGTTGAAAGGAAAAGACGGTCGGCAATCTCGCGGTTTGTCATTCCCTTTACAACGCAAACTACAATTTCTTTTTCTCGTGCGCTCAGTGTCTGCTGCTCGTCTCCTTCTGCAGTTTCATCTGCCGGAGCTTCGGAAGCCAGCATTCGTTCCAGTTTCTGCTTAATCTCTTCCGAATCAGAAAAGAGTGAAAACTGTTCGTCGTAAAGACGAAGCACGGCATCGGGAACAATTGAGAAAAGTAAGGCTATTGTTTTCAAGGAATGGCATCCGGAATCATCCTTGAGTTTATGCAAGTCACCGGCAAAACCGGGCAACTGAGGATTTATAATAAGAATATCCGGATGATGCATGCGAATAGCCTCGAGTAACATATCGTCAGTGGATATATCAACTATTTGTATATGGAATCCAGGAAGGCGCTTCAGCATGTTTTCCAAGCCTACACGCACTATTGTGGAATTCTCGGCAATCGCTATTTTAAGATTATGAGTCATAATAAAATGAACATGAGTTTGAAAGTTTTTTATGTTTAATGGTTTATGAGGAATGAGTTGACAAGTTAACAAGTTGACGAGTTGACAAGTTAACAAGTTAACAAGGATATTAGTATATAATCTACTTAACTACTTAACTACTTAACTACTTAACTACTTAACTACTTAACTCCTTGACTACTTAACTACTTAACTACTTAACTCCTTAACTCCTTGACTACTTAACTACTTAACTACTTAACTACTTAACTCCTTAACTCCTCATAAATCATAATCGCCGGAACAAAAAGGAAATCCTCTACTCTCGTATGGGTCGTCAAGTCTTCTTCGGTTGCAAATATGTCAAAAAGAACACTATTAAGAATATGAGAAGACTCTCCCGGATAATAACGTATTAGGATATATTTCAGTTCCGTAATCTTCGCCTCTATCTGGTCGTGACGCTTGCGGAAAATAGCAATATTATATTTATCATCTTTTTCCCCTTTCAGAAGAGAAGACACATAAGTGAAAACAGTATGTTCCTCATAACTCATATGTTTGTTGACTTCTTCTGCGTATTCATCGAAATACTTGCTTATCACAAAAGCAACGTCACCAGGACACGAACTGATTGCATCAGTCAGTTTTCTGCGAATATGAGGAAGACGGAAATTCAGGAAATAGTCATGCGCATTATGCAGATATTTTATCAAAGTTTCCAAAGATAACTTACGGAGCACATCTTCAGTAACAATTGGCGAATCCTCAATAAGGAAGTTGACAACTGAAAGGAATGTGAATGTATCGACATTGTTCAGCCGGCAAACTTCACCAATAGTTTTCTCTCCGAAACCTAATGATATGCCGAAGCGACTCATAACCAAAAGCATTGGATAATTGTCGCAAATCAAGTCACTCATTCTGTCAGTTTCTTTATATATTCCTTGTTTGTACATACGATAAAAGTTTAATGTGTTTTCGGTAAAGATAGCTGTTTTTGAGTTCTCGGATTTTTAAGTTTTCCAGTTTTTAAGTTTTTTTGAGATGAATATTCAACGCTTCATCCCAATACATTCCATCTCAATAAGCCATCCGGGACGACAAACAGAAGCATGCACGATAAGATATGGGAACTCAAAACCTTTATCAGAAAATATCTTCTTTACCACTGAGTAATCCGCCGTATCGCGAAGATAAACTATTGCCTGAGCTATATCAGAAAGAGAGGATTCAGCTTCGTTCATAAGAACTTCAACATTCTCCAACATCCTTTCTGTCTGCTTGCGGATATTTCCGGGATGCAATATTTCGCCTTTATTATCGATACTTGCGGTTCCGGAAATGAATATATGTTTTCTGTCAGGATAAGAAACAAGTGTTCCACGTTCGAATGTTACGCCATATTCATATGTCGGGTTCAAGTGAGTGGAGCCATACAAATATTTTATCTGTGATTCTTCAATGCCTTTTACGGCATATGTATCCATCTGCACTGTTACATCTGGCAATGCATGGCGACCTTCGATACCTGTGCTGGCTATATAATGTGTTTTTTCCGTAAGATTCTGTGTTACGAAAACCTCTTTACGAGCTTTCACAACTCCAGCATAATTTACATCGACGTTCTGGACAAAAAACCAGGTGCGGATGCAATTGTTATATAAGGAACAACCTTGCTCTGTCAGCTGCATTATATAGTCATTCAACAGAAGGCGAGTCTGATATTCCGAATTGCTTGCCTTATTGAAATTGCTTCCTGTCCAATAATGAGTATAATCACCAAAGGAGACTTTCAACATTCCGTTTTTCAGGCGTTCGGCAGAAACTCCGGTCTGCAGATAAGTCCACATAGCGATTTTGCTTCCGTTCAATGGCGGCTGCTGAACAATTGACAGAGCAGCATCAGCATTCTCACATTCCCAATCCATTACCAAATCAGACTGGTTTGCCGCATCACTCAGAAAATATCTTCGGAACACTGCAACAGAATTATCCGGCAATTCCTCTTTTACAACCTTGATGTATGCTTCAAGAATTCTCCGATACTGTTCATCAAAAGTCAGCATAGAGTCATTAACTGAAAGCATAATCTGAAATTCCGCATGTTCTGTTTCAGAGGCAAATTCTGATATATGAACATTCACTGACAAATCATTGTAATATTTATTTTTGAATATCATGATATATTCGCATTTATATAATTTAATGTGAGTTCGACAAATTATAAAGACATATAATTGTGGAAATAGATTATTCAGGTAAAAAGGACATATAAAGGCTGAAAGCCTTTTTATAGCCCAGGGTGTGAGCCCTGGGTTAGGAGTATTCCCCCACCAATACAGCCCTGAAGGGGCGACACAATATTATGAGTTGACGAGGCTTCAGAGACAAGTTAAACAAGGTAATAAATCTTATGCAGGCTTGTCTGCTTGTTTTCTTGTCAACTACTTTTTAGCTCCGTTCCCAATCCAATTATCCAAAAGATTCAACAAATCCTTTTGAGTAATCATTTCCAAATGGTCCATATGCCAGTTGGCAGAAATATCCGTATTAAGTGTAAGATGAAGAAAACTACTGTCCACTTTTCCCGGTGTTACATACGGCATTCCTTCATCGCTCAAAGAAGCCGGAACATTTACCAATGCATCATAGCTCTTTCCTTCAGTAAGGAAAAGGCCTCCGGCTGGAGTCGTACTTTTTCCATGACAATTGATACAAGTCTTATCAAATATTTCTCTTTGCACAGAAGAGAACATTCCGGCATCAATTGTTCCGGCATCAATAATGATTGTATCTTCCTGATATTGTATTTCTGAAGAATAAAAAGACACAATCTTTTTACGCAGCTGATTTATGACACAAAGCTCAACAGTTTTAACCTCTGTCGGAATTCCGGACATTACCATATTCATATCACCTGCTGATGATACTATTACTCCCTTAGAAATGTTTGCATACTCTCCTTCTCCAAATCCGGCAACAACAACGCTATATGACGAAGGCCATGAGTCAGCTCCCTTAATATTTGCGCTGACACGGACAACAGAACCTGTATGTGACGAATCCGTCGTTATATCGTCATATATTTTTCCATCATCACACGAAGAAAACAATGAAAGAATCAAAAACGAGAGATACAATATTGCTAGTTGATAACTTCTCATAAACATTATGTATATACAGAATTAGAATACATATTGCAAAAGGACTGTACCTGAATGCATAGCAAGACCAAGGTCATCGTTGTCGCGGTCGAGCTGAGTTTCGTGTCCGGTACGACCGATAAACTGATACATTGCCTGAAGCTTCAGATTACATCCGGTAAAGAAATAGTTGAAGCCAATTGCCGGCATGTTAAGGAAGCCTTTGGTGTCAAGTCCGTTTCTGTTGAAGAAATCGTATCTTGCAGCAGCCTGCAGGCGGTTTGTTATAAAATATCCACCCTGAACGTATCCACCAAGATAGTTATATGTCTCGTCTATCTTCTGACGCTCCGTAAAACCTACATTCATATAGTATAGTTCAGCTCCTATATACAAGCGATTCTTCAACATGGCAAACTCAGCTCCGGCTCTGAAATCATTCGTACTTTCATTCTCACTTTCGACATTCAATGACGAAGACAATCCGAAAAGAATCTTATCTTCATTCAATCTGTTCGGATCACCTTGGTTTGAAGGCATTATTCCTTTAGGCATATAAGTTACACGTCCGGCATAAAGAAGTGAAGGAATATGCCAATCATCACTGAAAGTCTTTGATGCTACATTTACGCTGCTGCCTGTACCATTGAACAATCCCAGCTCATAACCGAACTTATCCTGTAAAAGTCCGTGAATCTCAATACCCAAATCAAATCCTGTAGCGATATTAGGTGTTACTGCATTCAATGAATATGGCAAAATAACAGGTGCAGTAAGCGAAACCGGCAGTGTAGGCATCAATGTTTCACCCAAAGTAGTAAGATAAGCATGAGAGAATGGAGTCTTGAACTTTCCGGCACGTATCGCAAAAGATTCTTTCAACTTAACATCAAACCACGCCTGCTGCAATATGCCGCCACCGCTTCCGGCTGCATTTATAGAAAGGTTGAATGTCACCTTATCGAAAGCTTTTCCTGTAAATCCCAAAATTGCATATGGAATGGAGAAACCAGAATTAGCAACATTATCCTGATTGTACGCAGGATCCAAACCTTCCGAATCATAATAGTTGAAATGTGCTCCAGCCTGAACGAGCATATATGGCTTGAAAACAAAATCTCCTTTCTTTGAAGCTATGGAAAAACCTTCTTTTCCGGCAAGAGAAACAATTCCATTTTCTGTTTCTTCTTCATATTGTGCCTTCAATGATAAAGGCAATAAAAGTAAAACTACTATATAGTAAAATATATTTTTCATACTTGTCATCAGATATTATTACAAAGAATTAATGAAATCAATCAGAGCATCCCTATCCTCTTTACTCATATTTTTAAATAAGTTTTTTGAAGCTTCGGCTTCGCCGCCATGCCACATAATAGCCTCAATCAGGTTTCGGGCTCTGCCATCATGCAAAAAATATGTATGTCCGTTTACTTTCTCCTGTAATCCTATTCCCCATAAAGGAGTAGTTCTCCACTCATTTCCACGAGCCAAACCGCTGACATAATTGTCATTCAGTCCTACGCCCATAATCTCCGAACCCATATCATGAAGAAGGAAATCCGAATAAGGATGTATTGTTTGCCCGCCAAGCCATGGCAATTCTGTTCCGTTAAGCAAAGTTGCTCCACGCGGGCGAGTGTGAAGAGTAGTAACATGACACAGATGGCATTTAGCTTCATAGAATTTCTGCTCTCCTTTAATCACATTCGGGTCATTGACATTCCTTCGTGCCGGAACACCCAAAGAATGAAGATATAAATCAACATCTTCCATATCTTCGGTTGAAATATCCAATTTGTCGTATGCAAGTCCCATCATACTACCCTGATCCATTTGCATCTGTCCTTCACATATTTCTTCCGGATAACGGCTGTTTGTAACACCCATATCACTGGAAAACCCAAGTTCAACAGTCAAGTCTGCATGTTGAGCTTTGTTACCAGACAAACCCAATCGCATCATTCCTCTTTCCATTATGTAATTACAGCGTCCGCTGATTCCATATTCCGGATAATTACTTTTGGCAGCCAAAGCTTCTATTTCTTTCGGATCGAGGGCCATCATCTGTCCCATACCGACATGACGCAGAGGAATTCTCACAGAACAGAACAAATCTTCAGGAGCAATGGAATCCGCATACCATTCCGAAATCGAATACTCAGGTTTGCATAATTCATAAGTTTCCCCATCCGGAAATGAGAATGTTTGTTTTGTATATTTTACCTTAAGTTTTCCTTCAGGTTTCACTCCATAAATAGCCTGGTCATGAAGCACACGACCATAGTTCTTGAAGAAGGCACCGTTTCTGCGTGTTATATAAACCAACATAGACGAAAAACCATAACTTCCGGAACCGCCTTCACTCCAAAGCGTAGGTTTGGTTCGTCCTGCATTTCTATGGCAGCTACCACAAGAATAACCTGCATATACCGGCCCCAATCCACCTATTGAAGAGTTGTTGGAACTTGTTCTTACATCATCATATAAGCCGTCTCCGTTTATAAACCTGCTGGAAAAAGTTCCGGAAACCCAATCCGCCTCTGTATCATAAGCAACGGTGGAATTCAGGAAAATAGTGGAAGTTCCCGCAGAAAGAGCATAACCTGCGGGAACTTCAACATTATCAATATCCATACCTATTTTCTCACATGAGACAAATGATAAAGATGAAGCAAGAACAAAAAACATTGTTTTTATTCTCATAATCTTTCTATATTCTTTAAATCAAGTTTTACAGAATGATATTTCCAGGAAACAAGTTGACGAAGAAACGACTAACAACATTATATTCCTCGTCAACTTATCTCTGAAACCTTGTAAACTTTAATGTTTCCTCAGTTATTCACTTTACGAGGCTGACCATCCTTAAACAGAAGGAATTCTAGAGTGTGGAAACCACGCAATGCCTGAGCAGCCTCAATAGCTTCGTCACTTTCACCTTCCGACCAGTTCATATCATCAAAGTTTCCGGAATTAAGAATATTCACAATACCTTCCTGATCCAAAGGCCAGCTATCCATATTCGGGTCCAATCCTTCAGCATCAACCGGCCCGAACAAGAAACCTTCACTCTTTTCCCATGGTTCACGAGCTGAAATCCATGCCGATGCAGCAGCTTCAAAATTGGCATCGCTTGGAGAAGTTCTGAAAGCTTCAACTGCGTCATGAAGTTTTGAGTTCTCTTCCATCAGCCATTTATATGTTGGAAGAACTACATGATCTGTATATTGAGCTACTATTGCATCCAGTTTCGGATCATCAGCTTTTCCTTCATAAGCAGAACGGACAATTGCTTTTGTTTCAACCAGAACAGTTTCCAGCTCCAAACATGCAGCCTGTGCTTCTTTTGCTTCAGCTGAATTTATATTATTACGGAATGGCTGAGGAATTGCCTGAATTGCTGCAGCTGTCTGATGTATGGCTTCATCCAGCTTTTTGTTCTGCTCTGGATTAAGTGATTCCAACAAGTTATAAAGAGAATTTTCCTGGATATCTTTTGAATCATCATTGTCATTTTCTGAAATCGTTCCATAATATGAATTACGGATTGACCATATATTATTAGTATAGTCATCACGGGAATGCCAGCTATACCAAGACTCTACAGCATAAAGAGCGCCTTCTTTATCTCCAGATTCATATTTACTCATCGGGTCACCGATTTTTGCTGCGCCTACTTCATTTGCAATTTCAGCACATTTGTCAAAAATTTCCTCAACACAGTTCAATGCGCTGCTGAAATCACCTCCGGAATGATTCTTGAAAGTTGTAGCATAAGCTTCGCCGCCCTTATAGCTTGTGCTCCAATAAGAATAAAGATTTGCAGCGTCTTTCTTAAGCAATGAAGAAACATTCTGCATATAGTTTCCCCATGATGCTGCATTTTCAGAATTGTAATCAATGTCTTTTGCCTCTACGGCTGGAGTGACAGGAACGGGATCTTCATTTTTTTCACAGGAAGTGAATGTTAAAGAGGCAGCCAATAAAAGGGCTGCAAAAGATTTGAATTTCTTTTCCATATTAATTTGAGTTTTTAAGTTTTTGAGTTTTTGAGTTTATTAGTTGACAATATGATTGACTTGTATCTGTTGCCTCGTCAACTCGTTCCTACAATATTCTATTTGCTGAGGAACCATCCGATATAGGCAATTCCAAGGCTGAATTCATTTTCGCTGTTATATTTTCCTCCGCCAATCTTTCTGGCTTTATAGTCTGCCTTGACAACAAGATTCGGCAAAGCATACCAGTTGGCTCCGACCGACCACATATTAACTTTATTACGTAAATCCATAACCTGCTTTCCCTCTCCTTTTTCCTGCGGGTTGTAATATTCATATCTGGCAAAAGGATAAATAACTGGGAACTTCGACTGGGAACCGAATAAAGAACGCAGATTTATACCAAGTTCACCACCATAACTGACAGCATTGCTAGCCACAGGAACTGTGCGGCTGTAAGGAGAAGTATTTGATTGCCCGCGAATCGCCGACGACAAAGCTTCGGAGTTTGCCAAATCTCCGTAAATCATATTTGCCCTTGCTGTTATATATTTGTTCTTATACTGTAAGTCTGCTGTATATATTTTCAATGGCGAACGGCCTATTGATGTAAATGTTTCAGGCTTGTCGGAATTAGCTCCAACATTGTTGCAATAGTAGAAAGAACCTCCGATTATCAATCCCGGAACTCCAAGATAATTCAAGCGAGCCACATAAGCCGGAGATGTAAAATTATCTGTCTCAAACAAACCCTGTTTTCCTCCGGCAACCCAAGTATTGCGGTCGAAACCACAGGCATTCAATCCTGCTACAATCTGGAACTGATAATTGAAACGGGAATATTTTTCGCCGAATGTTCCAAAAAACTCTAGTCCGTTTTCATGCCATGTACATGGAATAATTGTTGATTCACCTTCCGGACGTGATGTTCCGAAGAAATTAATCGGCTCATGATGTTCGTTTGTCAGTCCGACCGGGACAATCAAATGACCGACACGTACATTAAACGCAGGATGAATAAGACGAGTTATATGGAATTGCTCCAAAGCTACTTCACCGCCTTTTTCAACTTCTGTTTCATATTCCCCATTTTCAGTATTTTCAAGTTCATATGCAGTGCCTGCGCCTCCTGCCTCAAATTCTATTTCAGCACCAAGAATCCATTGGGAGTTAAATTTATAATCGAAAGCAACAATAAATCTTGGAATTGATATTGAATTTCTGTTTACCTTTTTATTCCCTGATGAAGTTCCGGTGAAACGATTTATACCATAATCCATAAAACTGGCAAGGGCTTCACCATATCCACCAAAACGGAACTTTTCATATCCCGATGCATATATTTCTGCAGAGCGTTCTACAGCTGACTTTTCAGAATTTTCCTGAGCATTTACAGAAGAAGTCAAGCACAGAGAAAACAAGAATAATTTAGTTAATCTTTTCATTCTATTTGTAAATTTTTCGCAAAGGTATGGCTGCAAAAAACCTACATCAATCACATAGAATAGGTATATAAAGGAGGATAATACCCTCTTTTAGGTATTTATTCCTCAACATAATAACAAATACCTAAAAGGTAGTATAAAATAAAGGAATATACCCTATTGTAGGTATTGTTTTGTTAACGGCAGTATATAAAATTAGCAGTTTCCAAATTCAGGTTTACAGCTGATTAATATTGCTAAAAAATAGGTCTAGTCCTACGCTGACGTAGGTCCGGACCTACGTCAGCATATATACGGCCCCAATTGAGCGCAGGTTCGGAGCCATTTCAGAGCAAACAACAGATGTTTCAAGGAAAACACTACCATGTTTTTACTCGTTTATTTAATCATAATAGCAACAAATAGGTACTACACTAATATTTTTACTAAAATATAGGTATTGCCACAGTTATTATATGGCAATATCTTTGCAATGTCAAAATAAACGTAACACTATTAGTATAATCGCTAAACCAAGACCAAACGCTAATTATGTAAGCATATAAGATGATTTTGAAGAAATATCGGAAAGTTTTTATTGGTTATTTTCGATAATAAAAAAGCCTCACTGGGAAGTGAGGCTTTTTTATTGATAGAGGACAAGGGGACGAGTTGACAAGTTGACAAGGCTTCAGATACAAGATATTGTTTAGAGTTTAGAGTTTAGGGGTTAGGGGTTAATGAATATAGAGACTAATTTCTATCAGCTTCTAACTCCACATCACTCCTCCTTAACTCCTTGACTTCTTGACTCCTTAACTCCTCAACTTCTTGACTACTTAACTACTTAACTACTTGACTACTTAACTTCTTAACTTCTTAACTTCTTAACTTCTTAACTTCTCAACTCCTCTATCCTCCGCATACAACTGATCAATAATACCATCAGAAAGACCTATTTCCGGAACATAAATATATTCGGATTTAAGCTTTTCGGCAAGGCAAAGGAATATTTCAGAAGCAGGAACAATAACATCAGCACGGTCCGGCTTGAGATTGTATTCATCCATACGGGCTTCAGGAGTAAGAATCTTCAAACGGTCGTATATCTGTTGCAAAGAAGAAACAGGAATACGTTTACGCTTTTTATCCTTTTTCTCAATCA
This sequence comes from uncultured Parabacteroides sp., assembly GCA_949295065.1. Taxonomy (GTDB): domain Bacteria; phylum Bacteroidota; class Bacteroidia; order Bacteroidales; family Tannerellaceae; genus Parabacteroides. The sequence continues at coordinate 119,652 of CASFJQ010000008.1, forward strand.
AACGATAAAGCTTGTTGATGTTTCCACCGGAACCGATTATATTAACGACAGGATAATTACGTGTATTTTCTTCTATCTCGTCGCGCATCTGCTGCCAGGCAGCTTCGGTAACACCTCCTGTAAGTATTCTGACAGTTCCGATATTGAATGATTTTGAATACACCAACTCACCGTTAACAAGGAAATTAACTTCAGTACTACCACCACCGACATCAACATACATATAATTGCCATTTCTGTCTTCACGACATTCCATATGGTTATTATATACCATTTTGGCTTCTTCCTGACCATCAATAATCTCGATGTTAATTCCTGTAGTTTTCTTGATTTTCTTTATAATGGATTTTCCATTTTCCGCATCACGCATTGCAGACGTAGCACATGCACGATACCTCTCAACTCCGTAAATCTTCATCAAATGACGATAAGCTTTCATCAAACGACGCATTCTTTCTTCCTTTTCCGGAGATATGCGCTTCTTCTCAAAAACATCAAAACCCAGACGCAATGGTACACGCAACAAAAGAACTTTCGAAAATTTATCTTCTTTGCCCTGAATTGATGAAGAAACGCTTTTAATCAATAAACGCACGGCATTGGAACCTATATCAATAGCCGCATAATTCTTTACTGGCATAGTTTCAATATTTATAGTTTGTTTATATATTTTGCTTTTCAACATTTTGAGTCTTTCTCAAAATACAACTTATAAAGTTCTTCCTGGGAACGGAATACAGAACCATCAGCCAACTTATTGCTTTCGTTTGTTCCATAGCCGTCAACAATTCGTCCCTGTTTCGTATCATCAAGACCGAACTGAACAACCCGTTTCAAATCTTCTTTGATTACCGGGTCATAAACAGGAGTGACAACCTCGATACGATTATCAAGGTTTCGAGGCATCCAGTCTGCAGAACCAATAAATATCTTTTCCTCTCCACCAGCTGCGAAGATGAATATTCGGGAATGTTCAAGATAACGGTCAATTATGCCTACAACCTTCATATTTCCATTCAAATCATGCAAGTCCGGATAAAGAGAACAGTTTCCTCGAACCAACAATTCAACAGAAACTCCACTACGTGCTGCTTCGTAAAGTTTGGATACGATAACCGGGTCAGTAATATGATTAATCTTTACCTTAATATATGCAGGTTTTCCGGCTTCCTTATTACGTATCTCATCATTGATAAGCTTAACAAACTTATTCTTCATTTCATTCGGAGATACCAGCAATTCCTTGAAACGAACCGGAGAATAAGGACGTTCAATAAAACTGAAAACAGCATTTACCTCGCGCACTATTGGGCGTGAAGCTGTCATCAGCATATAGTCTGTATACATCCTCGCATTTCCTTCATGGAAATTACCAGTGCTTATACAAGCAATATCATTTCCGGATTTCATTGTGATATGAGTAATCTTGGAATGAACTTTCAAACCTTCAACACCGAAAATCACATGAATTCCCGCATCCTGCATTTTCTTAGACCAACCGATGTTTGATGCCTCATCAAAACGTGCAAGGAGTTCAATCACTACTGTTACTTTCTTTCCGTTTCGGGCAGCACCAATCAATGCCTTAATTACCTTAGAGTCTTTTGCCAACCTGTATAAAGTTGTTTTTATGGCTTTGACCTCTTTATTGACAGCGGCCTCCTGAAGAACACGGATATAAGAATCAAAGCTATGATATGGAACATGGATGAAACGGTCGGATTGACGTATCAGTTTCAGTATACTTTCATCGCCAGCCAACTCTGATTTAAGAATAGGATTCCAAACCGGATATTTAAGGTCTTTACGTCCGCAATCAGGGAATTTCATCAAATCCTTATGGTTATGATAACGGCCTCCGGCAAGAACAATATCCAATTTGTCCAAATCAAGTTTGGAAAGTACCTGCTTAAGCAGGAGTTTTGGCATAGTGGAATCATAAACGACCCGCAAAGGCTCGCCGCGCTTACGGCTCTTAACACCTTTGGATATTTTCTGAAGCATACCGTTACGCAAGTCATTGTCGATTTCCATCTCCGCGTCACGGGTAAACTTGAATGAATATGCCTCGAATTCCGTATATTCCAATCCGCAGAAAATATGCGGCAGGCAAAAACGGATTACGTCATCAAGATACATCAAATAGCTTTTACCGTCTTTATCAGGCAGACGGACAAAGCGTCCGCAAACGCCAACAGGCAATTCAAGAAATGCATACTCGAACTTTTTCTTTTCAGATGAACCTTTTGACAAACGTACAGCAAGATAAATATTCTCGTCTGTTTCCAAATCAAGATATTTAACAGCTGAATACCAAACAGGAATTACTACACCGTTAAGATTCTGAATATAAAACGAACGAACAAACTCCTTTTGGTCCTCATCTAACTCTGTATCTTTAAGCAAGAATATACCTTCTTCCTTGAGTTGCTTATTTATTTCAGCATTTATTTTCTCAAAATCTTTGGAAAAAGCCGTATTAAGTTTGTTTATCTCCTTTAATATATCCAATGCTTCTTCCTTATTTTTCTTTGCTTCTTTATTATCGCATTCTGCAATACGGCTAAGAGTTGCCACTCTCACTCTGAAAAACTCATCCAAATTGTTTGAGTAAATTCCAAGGAACGACAATCTTTCCAACAAAGGAACGGTAGTTTTTCCTGCCTCTTGCAGAATACGCCGGTTAAAATACATCCAGCTTATATCTCTGGGCAAATAAGTTTTCTTGTTTTTTATTCTCATACCTATGAATTTTAAAAACACAAAAGAACAATTAACTTATAATTGTTCTATAATACAGCAATGTACAATAATATTTAGTCTATAAATTTATAAAGTTTATTTTAGAGCTTGTCAAAATTTTGCGCAAAAATAATATCATATTGTGTTTTTTGATATTTATGAATCAATATTCATCTTATATTATTGCAAAGCTTTCCTTACAGCAGTATATGTATGTCCTATATAATAATAATGTAAACCATCTTCGATTGCTGACATAATCATCTGAGAAGCTTTGTCCACCCAAACTTTAAATTCGATGTTAGGATTGAAATCAGATGAAAAAGTAATAAGGCTGCCTAAATCAAAATCCGAAGATGTTATTCCTGCTCCGTTTCTCACAGCATCAAAAGCATTACAATCTTGCTCGATGTGAGCCGGCACCATCAATATTGGCTTACCCAAATACATTGCCTCACATATTGATTCGAAACCTGCGGTTGAAGCATAAGCCTTGCATCCGCTCATCTGACGAAGAAATTCTTTGTCATCAAGTTGGTAAAAGCTAAGAGTTTCATCAATGACCTTTACCGGACTCTCACCTTTTCTGTCCCAAAAGAATCTTAGTGGTGTTTCAGAATTAATCTTATGCCAATATTCTACATTCTCTGCAAAACCGGAATTAACCAGATATCCGTGAATATAATCTCCTTTAGTAGGGTTGAGAGAGAATACTTCTTTTCTAAGCAAAGGAGGAACAACAGTTATACGATGTTGCTTGTCCTTATCCATACTTGTAAAAGACAATGCCAGTTTGTGAGAAGCACCAATGCAGGTAAGCTTCGAAAAGAAATTAAGAACACGGATCTTTATTTTCAAATGCTCCGGCAAAACAAAGTCTTTATGTAAAAACAAATATTGATGTCCGATACAAATCTGCGGAACATGAATAGGATACATCGCATAAGTAAGCCCGGTCAGCAATTCATAGAAATTGATAACTGCATCAGCATTCGTCTCCCTAATCCTGCGATTAATGAATGCCATACTTTTCAAATATGCCTGAGTCCTGAATAAGTTATAAAACAAACTACGAAAGACGTTGCTACGTTTCGTTGATGGAGAAGGAAGAAAATTCGGACTTTCAAATCTGCTCACAGGAGCAACGACATTCTTTTGGAAAAAAGACGGAAGCTGGCGTGAAGCACTTTTGCCGACCAATATTTCGACAACTTCATGCCCGTTATTCCTCAATATTTTCTCAAGAGCAATACATTGGGTAAGATGCCCACGGCCTTCACCTTGGACAATAAATAAAAACTTCATGACGCAGATACAATTTCAGGGACAACAGTAAAATTCAAATTACCTTCAGAATCCACATCTTCTGAATAATAAAGTATATTCCATTTTCCATCCTCATCTTCGGTCAATGCGGAAAGAGTTTCAACCCAGTCGCCGGAATTAAGATAATGAACCGAATCATAATGAATATCTGCCGGATGATGAATATGCCCGCAGATAACACCATCATAATTTCTGGCAAGGGCAAAATCCGAAAGAGTCTTTTCAAAATCAGAAATATAAGAAACAGCCGATTTTACTTTATGCTTTATTTTCTGCGAAAGTGAAAAGTAAGGTTTGCCTCGCCATGCGCGGTAACGGTTATAAAGACTGTTGAACCATAAAAGGAATGAATATCCATAATCGCCAAGATATGCCATCCATTTCATTTGAGAAGTCACACGGTCGAAGATATCACCATGCGTAACATAATATCTTTTGTTTCCACTCTCAAGTACGTAATCTCTAACAATCTGTATTGTCCCGAGACGGAGCGGTGTCAAAGCATCGAGGAAATCGTCATGGTTTCCACGAACATATATGATTTCAGTTCCGCATTTTTCCATCAGTTTCATAAGAATCTTGAAAAAACGCGTATGCGCCGGCTGCCATTTTCTGGTTCCGTTTTTTCGGAGATTCCAGCCGTCGATAATGTCACCGTTAAGAATCAACTTGTCACAATTCACAGACTGCAAAAAACGACACACTTCCTCTACTTTTGAGTAAGCTGTTCCCAAATGAATATCCGAGAGAACAACCGTACGATAATGTTTCCGCAAATACATGGTAATCAATATTTATTCTTGTCCAAAATTACCGTATCCATATTGCAGTACAGTGTAAATAAGATTACATTTCAATTGCAAATTAACATATGCATTCTTAGGAAGTTAAGAATATCACAAAAAGTATTTTCATTTTACCCCTATAATATTTGCCCCAAAAGTTTGCTTTTTAAATTGTTTTTTCCAATATTTGTGACACGTAGAATTAATCTTTTTAAAATAATACATTATGGAAAAGAAAGCTTTTATTCATAAGGAAGAGCTCCATTTATTGGACAAGCAGTTAATTCACAATGCAGTTAAGGATATGGCCAACAAACTTGGTTTGGCAGCTGGCTCTACACAAGGTTTTGACCTTTACAAAGTAGTTGAAACTTACTTCGAAGACCTTGAAAAACGCAAAGAAATGAATTCTTTGTTAGGCATTGAAGAGTAAGAAAACAGCATAGGAATAAAAAAACGGAGAGACAAATCATTTGAATTGTTTCTCCGTTTTTATTTCTGACCATCCAAATTTCACATACAGGCATAAGCAAGTATTTCTTCTGCCTTATTGGCTATGAAACGTGGAGAATATTCCTCAATCTCCGACAACGGACGGAATCCCCAGCTCACACCGCAGGCATCAACACCGGCATTTATAGCCGTCTGCATATCTACATTTGAATCTCCAATATATAATGTATCTTCTTTTTCGCATCCAGCCAATGACAATATTTCCATTACAACATCTGGAGAAGGTTTTGCCGGAACACCTTCACGCTGGCCAAACACTGCCACAAAATCAATCATAGGAAAAAACTCTGAAATCAGCTTCTTTGTTGCCTCGTGATACTTGTTTGAGGCTACAGCTATTTTTACTCCTTTAGACTGCAATTCTTGCAGCAAAGACACAATTCCAGGATAAGGCTTGCTTAAATCGGCATTATGTATATTATAATGTATAAGGAATTCCTTACGGATTTTAAGTATGTTTTCTTCCGTCTTTTCTCCTTCAGGCAAAGCCCGTTCGAATAATTTGTTTATGCCGTTTCCTACGAAAAACTTATACTCTGGCAATTCATGAGTAGGAAAACCGTTCTTCTGTAAAGCATAGTTCGTACTGGTTGCCAAATCGTCAATCGTATTCAGCAAAGTTCCGTCTAAGTCGAAAATTACTAACTTTTTCATTGATTTAAATGTTTCATATCTGAAATAATAAGTCGGACGACTTCTAATAATGGAGGAAGATTATGTTTGACAACTTCAAACACTACATCAGCATCTACGCCATCATAATGATGAGAAATATAATCCCTCATACCTATTACTCTTTTCCAAGGAATCTGAGGATAATTGTAAATTCTATCCGTTCCAATATCTGAAGTACCAATTCTTTATCATACCAATATTCCATCTTTCTCGATATTTTTAAGCAATAAAGAATTAAGGCCACTCCGCAAACGTACCAAATCCACGTGGCAACCAGTCAGTTTTTCCAAATCCTCTTTTATATCACCTAAAATATATGGATTAGGAACCTGAACCTCAACAAAAACATCCAAGTCACTATTGTCTGTCTGCTCTCCTCTAGCCACAGAGCCAAAAACTCCTAAACGTTTTATTCCATATTTCACGGACATATACAGTTTGTAGTTATGCAAAATATGAAGTATTTCAGAAAGAGGTTTCATAGGCTGTTCATATTGATACATCGCAAATGTAAGAAAAAAATAAATTGATATATAAAAAAGAAAGCCGATTTCCTGAGAAACCGGCTTTCTATATATTGATCAATTAGCTTACAAATTATTTACCAGCCAATTTTTCTTTCAAAGCAGCAAGTTCTTCGATGTCACCCAAAGTTGTTTTTTCAACCTGAGTAGAAACTACGTTGCTTTCTTCTTTCTTGCTGTGTTTAGCTTTCTTTTCAGCAGCAGCTTCTTTCTTAGCAGACTTCTGTTCGTCTTCGAATACACGGCTGTGAGACAAGATGATTCTCTTAGCTTCTTTGTTGAATTCGATTACCTTGAACTGCAATTTTTCGTCTACCTGAGCCTGTGAACCGTCTTCTTTAACCAAGTGCTTTGGAGTTGCGAAACCTTCAACGCCATAAGGCAATGCGATTACAGCACCTTTATCCAACACTTCGATAACTGTACCTTCGTGGATTGAACCTACAGTGAAGATTGTTTCGAATACATCCCATGGGTTTTCTTCCAACTGTTTGTGACCTAAGCTCAAACGACGGTTTTCTTTGTCGATTTCCAATACCTGAACTTCGATTTCAGCACCAATCTGAGTGAATTCTGATGGGTGTTTGATTTTCTTAGTCCAAGACAAGTCAGAAATGTGGATCAAACCATCAACACCTTCTTCGATTTCTACGAATACACCGAAGTTAGTGAAGTTGCGAACTTTTGCAGTGTGCTTAGAACCTACAGGGAAACGTTCTTCGATGTTTTCCCATGGATCAGCCTTAAGCTGTTTGATACCCAAAGACATCTTACGTTCTTCACGATCCAAAGTCAAGATAACAGCTTCAACTTCGTCACCAACTTTCATGAAGTCCTGAGCTGAACGCAAGTGCTGAGTCCAAGACATTTCAGAAACGTGGATCAAACCTTCTACGCCCGGAGCGATTTCGATGAATGCACCGTAGTCAGCCATAACGACAACTTTACCTTTAACTTTGTCACCAACTTTCAAGTTTGGATCCAAAGCATCCCATGGATGAGGAGTAAGCTGCTTCAAGCCCAAAGCGATACGTTTCTTTTCGTCGTCGAAGTCCAAGATAACAACGTTGATCTTTTCGTCCAATTTAACGATTTCTTCTGGGTGAGAAACACGACCCCAAGACAAGTCTGTGATGTGGATCAAACCATCTACGCCGCCCAAGTCGATGAATACACCGTAAGATGTGATATTCTTAACAGTACCTTCAAGTACCTGACCTTTTTCAAGTTTAGAGATGATATCTTTCTTCTGCTGTTCCAATTCAGCTTCGATAAGAGCTTTGTGAGAAACAACAACGTTCTTGAATTCCTGATTGATCTTAACAATCTTGAATTCCATAGTTTTGCCAACGAATACATCGTAGTCGCGGATTGGCTTAACGTCGATCTGAGAACCTGGCAAGAATGCTTCGATTCCGAATACGTCAACGATCATACCACCCTTAGTGCGGCACTTGATGTAACCCTTGATGATTTCATCATTTTCCAAAGCTTCGTTAACACGTTCCCAAGAACGAGAAGCACGAGCTTTCTTGTGAGACAATACCAACTGTCCTTTTTTGTCTTCCTGATTTTCGATGTAAACTTCAACTTCGTCACCAACCTTCAAATCCGGATTGTAACGGAATTCAGACATAGGAACAACACCGTCTGATTTGAAGCCAATGTTAACTACAACTTCACGTTTGTTCATTGCAGTAACAGTACCCATAACCACTTCTTTATCTTTTACAGTGTTCAGGGTTTCGTCGTAAGTCTTTACCAATTCTTCTTTGCTTACGCCGCTCAATGAATCGCCTTTTTCAAAAGCTTCCCAGTTGAAATCTTCAACTGGCTGGATGTTCTTCAAATTTTCCATTCTAAAATTGTTAATACTAATGTGAGTTATTTAGTTTTTAAGTTTATAAGTTTTTAAGCTATTCCTTCATGAAATCAAGGTTTCTGAAAGAAAACCCAATCGCAAATAAGCTCAAGAACTTTAAGTTTGTTTTAATTAGTAAGTTAGACTTTATATTGTCATATCTCAAAAATCGACGCAAAGGTAGAAGTTTTTTCTGATTTACAGAAGTTTTATAGAACAAAAGTTTTCATCACTAATTACTAATAAAATTTAAAAGCTATCTGGATTTCTTTTACCATTATTCATAACATTAAAAGCAGGAGAACAAGAGATGGAGTTAAAACAGTTATATCACTATAATACTACAAGTTACATTTCCAATATTTTTTAAAGGGTTGGAAAAAGTTTTTCATAATATATGGAAAAAAAGTTTCATAATATATGAAAAACTTTTTTCATGCTGATGAAAATTTTGTTTCATGCAATAGAATTTTATTGGAACTTTATAAGTTTTCGTATAATGACATACATTCATTGACAATTTATTATCATATGTAAGATAAGCACAATGAAAGCGTTTTGCAATTATTTCAGACAAAAATTTACATCTACCCACATAAAACTAGTTAATAAATCCTATAATACTATTAAAGTCACACAAATACCTAAAAATGGGGATGGACAAAACGGAAGAAAAGAGTAAATTTGCAACGATTTTTTAACGACAAAATATTACCTATGAATTTTACAAGCGAAAATTGGAAAGGGTTCAAGGGTGGAACCTGGCAAAAGGAAATCAATGTAAGAGACTTTATCCAGAACAACTACACTCCTTATGACGGAGACGAATCATTCCTTGTTCCCTCGACAGAAAAAACTCGTAAAGTTTGGAACAAACTGACCGAGATGTTCAAGGTGGAACGCGAAAAAGGCGTTTATGATGCCGAAACTAAACTTCCTCAAGGAATTGACACTTACGGTCCGGGATATATCGACAAGGATAACGAAGTTATTGTTGGTTTGCAAACTGACGCTCCGCTGAAACGCGGAATCTTCCCTAAAGGCGGTATTCGTATGGTTGAAAACAGCTTGGAAGCATACGGCTATCACCTGGATCCTATGACTAAGGAAATCTTCACTAAATATCGCAAGACTCACAACGAAGGTGTGTTCTCTGCATATACTGACGAGATGATTGCGGCACGCCGTTCGGCTATCATCACAGGTTTGCCTGATGCTTATGGCCGTGGACGTATCATCGGTGACTATCGCCGTGTGGCTCTTTATGGTACTGCTATCCTGATTGAAGAAAAGAAACGTTTCCAGAAGCGTTTGGACATTCAGGAAATCACTGAAGAAATCATCCGCCGCCGCGAAGAGATTACTGAACAAATCAATGCTTTGAAGGCATTCGAACGCATGTGTGCCGGTTATGGTTTCGACGTAACTCGCCCTGCTGCAGATGCACGCGAAGCTGTTCAGTTCGTATATCTTGCTTACCTTGCAGCTGTTAAGGACCAGGACGGTGCAGCTATGTCAATCGGACGTACAGCTACATTCCTTGATATTTATATCGAAAAAGATATCAAAGAAGGCAAGCTGACTGAAGCTGAAGCTCAGGAATTGGTTGACCAGATGATTATCAAATTGCGTATTGTCCGCTTCTTGCGTACTCCGGAATATAACGACTTGTTCTCCGGCGACCCAGTTTGGGTAACAGAATCTCTTGGTGGCCAGGGATTGGACGGCCGTTCATTGGTTACAAAGACTTGTTTCCGTTATTTGCATACATTATATAACCTTGGCCCGGCTCCGGAACCAAACTTGACAGTTCTTTGGTTCAACAATGCTCCGGAAAACTGGAAACGCTATTGTGCTAAGGTTTCAATCGATACATCTGCAATCCAGTATGAAAACGACGATTTGATGCGCGTTGACTACGGTGATGACTATGGTATTGCTTGCTGTGTTTCTCCGATGAAGATTGGTAAGCAGATGCAGTTCTTCGGTGCTCGTGCCAACTTGGCTAAATGTTTGCTTTATGCTATCAACGGCGGTCGCGATGAACGCTCAGGTGTTCAGGTTTCTCCTAAGTTCGAGCCTATTACCAGCGAATATCTCGACTACAATGAAGTGATGGAGAAATACGAACAGATGATGCGCTGGTTGGCAAAAGTATATGTGAATGCGTTGAAGATTATTCACTATATGCACGACAAGTATGCTTATGAAGCATTCGAGATGGCATTGCACGACGGAGATGTTGAGCGTATCCGCGCAACTGGTATCGCAGGTCTTTCAATCGTTGCTGACTCATTGGCCGCAATCCGCGACTGTAAAGTTAAGGTTATCCGCGACGAACGCGGTCTGGCTGTTGACTTCGAGCGTGAAGGCGAATATGTTCCTTACGGAAACAACGACGAGCGCACAGACAGTCTTGCAGTTGAAATCACAGAGAAATTCATGGAATACTTGCGTCAGCACGAAACATATCGTAATGCAGTTCCAACTCAGTCAATTCTTACTATCACTTCAAATGTTGTTTACGGTAAGAAAACCGGTACGACTCCTGACGGACGTCCTGGCGGCACACCGTTCGCTCCGGGTGCAAACCCAATGAACGGACGCGACACTAAGGGTGCAGTTGCAGCTCTTGCTTCAGTTGCCAAGCTTCCGTTCCAGCATGCACATGATGGTATTTCTTATACATTCGCTATTTCTCCTGCAACTTTGGGTAAAGAACGCGAAATCCAGGTTGACAACATGGTTAACTTGCTTGACGGATATTTCACTCCGGACGGCGGTCAGCACTTGAATGTGAATGTATTCGACAAAGAATTGCTTCTTGACGCTATGGAACATCCTGAAAACTATCCGCAGCTTACAATCCGAGTTTCCGGTTATGCCGTTAACTTCGTTAAGCTGACTCGCGAACAGCAGTTGGATGTTATCTCACGTACAATCAATCATTCTTTATAAATAAAGATACAAGGGAACAAGAAGACAAGGGAACAAGGCTACCAAAAGCCTTGTCGACTTGCCTTCTTGTTCCTTTTATTTTATCATCAGATATGCTTACAGAAAATATTAAAGGCCGCATTCACTCTCTTGAGAGTTTCGGAACTGTGGACGGTCCGGGAATCAGATTCGTAACCTTCATGCAAGGTTGCCCGCTGCGATGTGCCTATTGCCATAATCCGGACACGTGGGACATAAAACGCGCGGTGAAATATGAGCTTACTCCGGAAGAACTTCTTACAGAAGTGTTGAAATACAGGAATTTTATACGCAAAGGCGGTGTGACAGTTACAGGCGGTGAACCATTGATGCAGGCAGAGTTTGTTGCAGAATATTTCAAGTTATGCAAAAACGAAGGTTTGCATACAGCGCTTGATACATCCGGTATCATCTGCAACGATGCAGCTATGAAAGTTCTGGACTATTCAGACCTGGTCATGCTTGACATAAAAACTATAAATACAGAACTGCATCCGAAACTTACCGGTGCGAGACACGAAATGCCTCTCCGCTTCCTCAATATTCTTGAAGAAAGGAATATAGATACCTGGATTCGCCACGTAATCGTTCCCGGACTGACAGACAATGACGATGACTTGCAAAAGTTGGCTGAATATGTCAGCAAATATAAGTGTGTGAAAAAAGTGGAGCTTCTGCCTTACCACACAATGGGAACATTCAAATACGATGAGCTCGGTATTGAATATCCGCTGAAAGAAACTGAACAATTAAGCAAGGAAAGGCTAAAAAATGCAAAGAAAATATTTGCCGGATACGGTTTGTAAATGTATCTTTGCGACTATGATACAAAAGCTATAAAATGCTGGAATTATTTATTAAAGGTATTATAATCGGCATATTGGTATCTGCACCAATGGGACCGGTTGGAATGCTTTGCATACAAAGAACTCTAAACAAAGGACGTTGGCACGGTTTCATAACAGGAATAGGAGCTACTTTTTCAGATATAATATATGCAGTTCTGACTTGTCTTGGCATGGGAGTTGTTATCAACTTTGTTGAAGCAAATCAACAACCATTACAACTAGTTGGAAGCATTGTTCTAGGATTATTCGGATATTATATCTACCGCAGTAATCCAATAAAAAGTTTGCGCAAAGGACGAGAAAAGAAACTTTCCTACACTCAAGATCTTATAACAGCCTTCCTGTTGACATTCAGCAACATGTTGATTGTTCTGCTATATATAGGATTATATGCCAGATTCGGGTTTGTTCTTCCGGAACATTCAATACCGATGCTTATGGCAGGAATCGGAGGTATTGGAGTTGGAGCTCTTTGTTGGTGGTTCAGTATCACATCCATTATCACAAAACTGAAAAAGCATTTTAACATCAGAGGAATTGGGATAATGAACAAGGCAGTCGGATTCATAATTATGGTTGTCTCAATCATAGGTGCCTTGTCTATTTTACTGAATTCATACGGAATTAAGCCATAAAAATTCAACTATATATCATCATCAAAAAAATGAAGACGCTTAAAGTACCTTATTTACCGGCATTGGATGTCCTCGATTTGTCGTCTGTAAGCTTTTTGCTGGAAAAACAAGCAACAAGAGAGTATATCGACAGCGTTAATTGGCCTGAAAATTATCCATACAAGCCAATAGTCGCATTTGACATTGCACGCACAAACAAAAATCTCTACCTGCGATATTTTGTTAAAGGTAATTCGTTGAAAGCTTTGGCAGAAAAGGACGGACAGCCTGTTCACAGGGACAGCTGTGTAGAATTTTTTGTCAAGCCGGAAGATTCCAGACTATATACAAATCTTGAATTCAACTGTATTGGTGTTTGCGACGCGGCACACAGACTTTCACGTAATGAGAAAGTTCCGTTCACACAAGAAGAATATGCATCAATCCGCAGACATTCAACAATTGAGCACAAGCCTTTTGAGGAAAAATTAGGAGTATTCTCTTGGGAACTGGTTGTTGCTATTCCTTTTGCAACAATAGGTGTTGACAGCAATAATTTGCCGGAAAAACTTATGGCTAACTTCTATAAATGCGCTGACAACACAAAAGATCCTCACTTCTTAAGTTGGAATCCTATAGATTTGCCTTCACCGGATTTCCATTGTCCGGACTTTTTTGGAGAGATTTATCTTTAATTCGGATATAATTATAAATTTCTGCGCAGAAAACAGGACCGAACCCAGCATTGCGTAGGTTCGACCCTAAGTGAACGTAGGTTCGGCCCCGCGAATTGCCGGGTCTATATATATAAAAGAGGATGTGCCAATGCCGGATTTCAATATCCGGGTTTCGGGCACATCCTCTTTTAGCATTAACAGAGTTATAAAACAAAAGTATTTATTGACTTCGATTTTAATGTTGGAGTAAAAATCTTATCGTTTACTTTGATTGAGAGTTTTCTCTCAGCACTATCATTGTTTCCGGCAACTACTATTATGCTTCCATCCTGATTAACAAAAGCAAGCACATCATCATAAGAGCCGGCAGTTTCTATGCGTTTTGCACCGGGAAGAACATAATGACTGACATGTTTCATTATATAATATTCTGGAGTATATGAAAAATCCTTTCCATCTTCACTAACCACAACAAGAGAATTCTGAGCCCAACCCCAACGGCTTATGCCACCTTGCATCAATGAAGTGTTCCAATATTCATAAATACTTACACCATTTTTAAGATAATGTTTCATCAAATCCCATGAATGTGTCGCTCCTTCCCAATTATTCTTTCCGTCGCCACATTCCTGTTCACTCTGAATAAGCTTCAAATTAGGATATTTGGCATAAACTCCGGGCAAAGCATCTTTTCCTGCCCACTGGAAACCAACAGCTTTTACATATTTAGAACATTCAGAGTCATTAAGGATTGTGTCAACTAAAGCAACATTTGGACGTTCCATAGTTCCAAACATAACCTCAACGCCTTTTTCACTCATTGCCGGACCCAAATATTTTCCTACAAACTCAGCCAAACCTTTAGCTGTCCAACAGCAACTTGGGAATATCTGAGCTGAATTGAATTCATTCTGAGGCATTACACCGAAAATATCAATTCCTTCAGCTTTGTAAGCATCAATAAATTTAGAGAAATACAAAGCGTAAGCCTTGAAATATGCATCTTCCTGTATAAACATATCAGTGCCTTCGAAACCTTCACGGTCTTCAGGAAGTCCGTTATCTACAACTTTAAACATATAAGTGCTTTCACCATCCTGAGCTCTTTCCTTGAATAATCTGGCCATTTTCATTGTAGAACTGCTAGCATAGTGCTTGTTGTATTTCATCCAAGTTGGAGGAGACCAAGGTGATGCCCAAATCTTGATATCACTGTTATAACGCTTCGCTGCTTTAATGAAAGGAATCAAAGTCTTACGGTCGTTATCAATGGAGAAGTTCTTCATCTCGAAATCTTTGTCAACTTCATTATATGAATACCAATCCAAAGCAAAATCATTGGCTGCTATAGGCATCCTGCAAATTGTAAAATTAGCGCCTTCACCCGGATAAAACAGTTCTTTCAGAATTGATTCACGCACAGATGAATCCAACTCACATAAAGAAGTCCATCCTAACTCATTAAAACACGTTCCAAAACCATCAATAGTTTGCTTTGTTTGGGCAGGATTAATAATGACATCTGCATCATTTTTACCGGAAGAGATATTTGCTGTCAAATCAGGTTCATTAACCCAAGTGTTTTCAAAAGTAGTGCTTATCCATTCTACCTTCTCTTGTTTGGAACAGGAAAAAGAGATGAACAACAACGCAAAAAATAAAATGCATTTTAATTTCATAATACAATAAAATATTAAGAGATTATTTCAGTTAACATAATAACGGATTCCAAAATTATTCAATTAATAAATATATCAGGTAGAGCATTCGCTCAAGAATCAATAAATTAATCTTTATTCACATCGTATGTTAATTTAATAGTTTTATAAACAAAGAATACAGAATATATAATATGTGTAAAAACTTTCTCTACAAAGTAAAAAAACACGATTTCATCGAATAAATACCTATAAAAAACCTCTCAATTATCAAATGTTGACCTAAAAGATAACAAAAGGTACCTATTTTTTCGAATGAAAAATTTTGTATCTTTTTGGAGCTATTATATTTTTGCGTTACAAAAAATGTTAATACTTAATTAAAGATAAAGAGTTAGAATCCAGTTGACCGTTTTGTATTCGAAAAGCACATTACAAATTATCAGTTAACCGCTTTTGACATTCAGTTTTTAAGTATATACATTATATGTAAGATTTAATATTGATAGTTTAAAAACTTAAATCAATCTTTTTTTATGAGAGAAAAAACTCAAATAAATTCCTTTGCAAATTTATCTTCTAAATTAGCAAAAGGAGCAGCAATGGCAACTCTTTTGCTGGTAAGCAGTATTGATGCTTTCGGACAAAGCACTGTTACTGTTAAGGGAGTTGTTACTTCTGGAGCTGACGGACTGCCTCTTATAGGTGTCAACGTATTGGAAAAAGGTACAACAAACGGAGCTGTTACAGATTTTGACGGTAACTTCTCACTCCAAATTCCTGTTGGTTCTGAATTACAAGTTTCTTACATCGGTTTCATCGACCAGACAATTAAAATTGTAGACGGACAGACTGTCTATAATGTTGTGATGAAAGAAGATTCACAGTCTCTTGATGAAGTAGTAGTTGTAGGTTACGGTGTTCAGAAGAAAAAATTGGTAACAGGTGCAACTGTTCAGGTTAAGGGTGACGATTTGCAGAAACTCTCAACAAACAGTGCTCTTGGCGCATTGCAGTCACAGACTCCTGGTGTTCAGATTCGCCAGAGTTCAGGTAGACCGGGCGAAGGCTTTAAAGTAAACGTGCGTGGTGTCGGAACAATCGGTGATTCTGCTCCTCTTTACGTAATTGATGGTATTGCCGGTGGTGATATCAATGCACTTAACCCTTCAGATATAGAATCAGTCGACGTATTGAAAGATGCAGCTTCTGCAGCAATCTATGGTGCACGTGCAGCAAATGGTGTAATCTTGGTTACTACAAAACAAGGTAAAGCAGGAAAAGTACAACTTTCATATGACGGATATGTTGGATGGCAGACTGTTGCAAAATATCCTGAATTGTTGAACGCTCAACAATATATGGATGTTCAGGATAAAATGAGCACCAATATGGGTAAAGCTGCTTACGACTGGGAAAACTTGTTGCCAGGTTATCTTTACAACAACATCAAAAACGGAACTTGGAACGGTACTGATTGGGTAAGAGAACTTGCCAACGAAGGCGCAATGACACAGAACCATTCTGTTAACCTTACTGGTGGTAGCGAAGCTTCTAAATTTGCATTAGGCTTCTCTTACACTAACCAAGAAGGTATTTTTGGTAATCCTGTTGATCCTACATACGAAAGATATACAGCACGTATCAACTCTGAACATGTAGTATTAAAGGTAGACGACTTTGACGCAATCAAAATCGGAGAAAACTTAACATATACTTATACTGACAAATCAAACATGCCAGCTATTGGTGATATCTATGGTAATGATATGCACAATGCTTTAGGTGCAAATCCATTGTTGCCAATAAGAACACAGGATGGTGGTTGGTATGACCAAAATGCAAAGAACGCTGAAGGATGGACATTCGACGGAACAGAATCCAACCCTATCGCCCAAATGGCATTGTCAGACAGAGGTAACAACCGCAATAAGAATTACAACCTGCAAGGTAATTTATATTTGGAAGTACAGCCTATCAAGAATTTGAAATGGCGTTCTGTTTTCGGATATAAGATGAATTCTAATTCATACCGTTCATATTCCGGAGCTTATTATTTAGGAACAACAACTCAAAACACAACTGACAATGTTCAACAGAGCTCTAGCATAGGTCACCAGTACACTTGGGAAAACACTATCAGCTACAGCTGGAAAATAAACGAAGACCATGCTTTTGATGCTGTGTTAGGTCAGTCAATCGAAAAATGGGGCTTGGGAGAAGAAGTAAGAAGTGGAGGTAGAAACTCTATTTTCCCTGGAGACTTTGACTTTGCATATGTTGACAACACAAAACCAGGTGCTCTAAACGAAGTTACATACGGTGGTAATCCTTTAACAGAAGGTGCATTAGCTTCTTTCTTCGGACGTGTAAACTATAACTACAGAGAAAAATACATGGCATCAATCGTCATGCGTTCTGATGGATCAGCAAACTTTGCACGTGGTCACCGTTGGGGTTACTTCCCTTCAGTATCTGCAGGTTGGGTAATCACTAATGAAAACTTCATGCAGGATTTGGTTGACAAAGGTTTGGAATTCTTGAAAATCCGTGGTAGCTGGGGTAGAAACGGTAACTCTTCTATCGATAACTTCCAGTACTTAGCAACTATCGCAATGAATAACGGTAACCGTTATTTCTTCGGTAACGACAAGATGACTCCTTACACAGGTGCTTATGCAGATATCCTTCCTAACGAAGATGTTACTTGGGAAACTTCAGAACAGCTCGACTTAGGTTTCGATGCTCGATTCTTCAACTCAAGATTAGGTGTTGCATTCGACTGGTATAAAAAGACAACTAAAGACTGGTTGGTTCAGGCTCCGGTTTTGGCATCATACGGAACAGGTGCTCCTTACATCAACGGTGGTGACGTTCAGAACAAAGGTATTGAAATTGCTTTGAACTGGAACGACCAGATTGGAGACTTCACTTATGGTGTTGCTTTCAACATTGGTACAAACAAGAATGAAGTAACTCGTATCGCTAATACAGAAGGTATCATCCACGGTCCTGCAAACGTATTGAGCCAGGGTACAACAGAAATGTATCGCGCACAGGTAGGTTATCCTATCGGATATTTCTGGGGATATGAAACAGCAGGTATTTTCCAGAATCAGGCACAGATTGATGAATATCGCGCATCAGGAAAAGGCTTATATGACAACACTCAACCTGGTGATGTTATCTTTGTAGATAATAATGGTGACGGTCAGATCACAGATGCTGACAAAACAATGATTGGTGATCCAAATCCTAACGTAACTAGTGGTTTGACACTCACTTTAGGATACAAAGGTTTCGACTTTGCAGTAACAGCATACGGAGCATTCGGACATCAGATTGCTAAATCATACCGTTCATTTGCCGATATGCCATTGGAAAACTTCACAACAGACATTCTTGACTGTTGGGATGGCGAAGGAACATCTAATTTCTTACCAAGATTGACAGATGGTACATCTACTAACTGGCAGAACATTTCTGATATTTATATCGAAAATGCTGACTACGTTAAGATAAGCAACATTACTATCGGTTACGATTTCAAGAAATTGTTCAAGAACATGCCATTGAGCCAGGCTCGTCTATACTTCACTGCTCAGAACCTATTCACTATAACAGGTTATTCTGGTATGGACCCTGAAGTTGGTTATGCAGGTAGTACAAACGCAGCTTATGACTGGGGATCAGGTATTGATGTAGGTTTCTACCCAAGTCCTAGAACATTCTTAGTTGGTGTAAATCTTAAATTTTAATTGAGTGAAAGGTATGAAAAAATATTTGTTAATGGCTGCAGCCGGACTTATGACATTAACTACTGGCTGTGAAAACTTCCTGGACACAGAAAGTTATACAAAGAAAAATACAGGTAACTTTCCATCAACTGCAACAGATGCAGACAATATGGTTACTGGTGTTTATTCAGTATTAAATATTATTACAACTGATTATAGTTCATCAAATTTCTTCGTTAGTGAATTGGCTTCTGATGACCGTTTCGGAGGTGGTGGTGCTAATGATAAACATTTTACAGGTCTTGGCCACTTGTTAAACTACGGTACAGACGCACTTAAGCCAGCATGGACAAATTACTATAAAGGTGTTTACCGTGCAAACATGGCATTGGAAACTATCGACCAATGTGCTGCTGAAGTTTCTGAAGATCAAATGAACAACTATAAAGGTCAGCTACATTTCCTTCGTGCATACTATTTCAACGAATTGGCTGAACTTTGGGGTAGTTTTCCTTTGACACTAAAAACAGAAAGTGAAAATTTGCCTAAAGCAGAACCTGCAGTTATCTACGGACAGATTGCTTATGACTTGAAAAAAGCAATTGAATTGCTTCCTTCAACAAACTATGCACAAATCTCATCTGGTAGAGTTACTAAATGGGCTGCTGAAGCTATGATGGCTCGTGTATTCTTGTTCTATACTGGTTTCTATCAAACAGCTGATATGCCTCTAGGCGATGGAACAGGAACTAATGCAGGAACTATTACTAAAAACGAAGTTATCTCTTGGGTTGATGATTGTGTAAACAATTCTGGTCACTCACTAGTTGACGATTACCGCAGACTTTGGCCATACTCTAACCAGTACACAGCAAGTCACTACGACTATGTGAAAGACTTGTATGATGCTGGAAAATATTGGTATGCTGACGGCGAAAACCCAGAACAAGTATGGAACATCAAGATGTCATCTATGGCTACATGGGACGGATTCCCTAACGGAGCTGTAGGTTACAGCAACCAGTGGGCTCTAGCATTCGGTGTACGTGCTCCTGGTAACGGTGAAGCTACAACATATCCATTAGGTAAAGGTTGGGGTGCAGGTCCTGTATCTTCAAACTTGTGGAACGACTGGAAAGAAGCAGAACCAAATGACCCACGTCGTGAAGCTTCAATCGCAGATATTGCGACAGAATATCCAGATTATGCACAAGGTGCAGACCGTCAGATAGAAGACTCTAACTTCTGGCAGAAAAAAGTTGTTGCTACACAGGCTTACGACGAACAAGGTAACAGAAAGAACGTATTCGGTTCAGTAATGTTCGGTAGAACTGACGATGATATGGCATTAGGACATGTTCAGGACTTGTGCGTTATCCGTTTTGCAGACGTTCTGTTGATGCAGTCTGAATTAAAACAGGACGCAGATGGTATGAATAAGGTTCGTGCACGTGTAGGTCTTCCTCCAGTATCTTACTCTTTGGAAGCTTTGCAGCAGGAACGCCGTTTCGAACTTGCTTTCGAAGGTCGCCGCTGGGCTGACATACGTCGTTGGCATATCGCAGAACAATGTTTGGAAAGAAGCATTGGTGCACCAATTTACAATCAAGGTATCTTGACAGAAATGAAAGAATTCGGTAGCGGATACGCAAACCGTTATAAAGAAACTAACGGATTCTTCAAAATACCTGAATCTGAAATTGACCTTTCAAATGGTGTTCTAGTTCAAAATGAAGGATGGACAGGCACAGATTCAAACTTTACCGGATGGTAATGAAAATACAATAATTTTCATATTCCAATAAATTTTATGTACGTGCCGGAGACTTTAAAAAAGTTTCCGGCACTTTTTTTTGTAATAACAACTTTTCGTCACTATACTCACTTTTAGTATATTTGCGCTAAATAAAAATTAAACATTATGGCACAATACAAACGTATTTTATTAAAGCTTAGTGGAGAGTCTCTGATGGGGGCAAAACAATATGGTATCGATGAAATTCGTCTTAACGAATATGCATCCCAAATAAAGGAAATTGCAGAAATGGGCGTGCAAATTGGTATTGTAATTGGCGGAGGAAATATTTTCCGTGGTCTTAGCGGTGCTTCAAAAGGTTTTGACCGAGTAAAAGGAGACCAAATGGGAATGCTGGCAACAGTTATAAACAGCCTTGCCTTAAGTTCAGCTTTAACTGCACAAGGAGTAAAAGCAAATGTCCTGACTGCTATCCGAATGGAGCCTATTGGAGAATACTACAACAAATGGCGTGCTATCGAACTGATGGAAGCCGGACATGTCGTTATAATGTCAGCAGGAACAGGCAATCCATTCTTTACAACAGATACAGGTTCTTCATTAAGAGGAATCGAAATAGAAGCAGATGTTATGTTAAAGGGAACTCGTGTTGACGGAATTTATACTGCCGACCCGGAAAAAGACCCAACTGCAACTAAATTTGATGAAATCACATATGATGAAGTTCTGAAACGTAACCTGAAAGTTATGGATTTGACAGCGACATGTATGTGCAAAGAGAACAATCTTCCAATCATCGTCTTTGATATGGATACAGTAGGAAATCTGAAAAAAGTGATGAACGGAGAAAATATCGGAACACTTGTTCACAATTAAATAAGTTGACAAGATATCAGATACAAGTTGGCAAGGTTATAACAATGCACAACTTCTAAATTAATCAATTATCTCTTGTTTACTAACAGGATTTATAAAATCAAATTCAATTTATATTTATAACTCAAATATCTAAGATAGAATTTTTAGAGAAAAAGAGGTTTACTGGAACATTTATTTCGGTATAACCTCTTTTATATGTTTATCATAACAATATGAAAGACAACCAAAATACTTCGACACTAATATCCGTGATGCTTGCATTTTTTGTAATGGGCTTCGTGGATTTGGTTGGAATAGTAACAAATTATGTTGAAGCGGATTTCAAGATGTCAGATACATCAGCAAATCTACTTGCTGCTTCTACATTCATTTGGTTTCTTGTCCTATCTGTTCCCACAGGAATTTTAGTAAGTAATATTGGTAGAAGAAAAACCGTACTTCTAAGTTTAGGAATAACAACTTTATCATTGTTCATTCCTCTTCTTGACTATTCTGTGGGTATGATGTTTGTATCATTTTCATTGTTAGGTATTGGAAACACCTTCATGCAAGTAGCACTTAACCCACTTCTTTCCAATATTGTAAGACAAAACAGAATTGTAAGTGCACTTACACTAGGACAGCTAATAAAAGCAATAGCATCATTCCTTGCGCCAATAATAGTTGCCTGGAGCGCGCTGGAAGCCAACGAATGGAGAACCGTATACGCAATATTCATGCTAGTTGCAATATCTGCAATTATAGGACTGGGATTTACTGATATTGAAGAAAGAAACTATTCTGAAACGACAACATACAAGGAATGCTTCTCTCTTCTGAAAGACAAGTTTATACTAATGACCTTTTTTGGAATAATGTGTCATGTAGGTATTGATGTGGGTATCAACCTTACAATACCTAAAGTATTCATGGAAAGACTTAATATTCCTCTTGAAGAAGCGGGATTGGCAACAAGTACATATTTTATTTTCCGCACAATAGGATGTTTCACTGGAGCCTTTATTCTAATGAAAACATCAATGCGAAGTGTTTTCGGAGGAAGTGTTTTATGTATGCTTGCAGGTATAATAATGTTATGTATAACAGATTCCAGTTTGTATTTGTATTCAGCAGTAGCATTGGTAGGTATTGGAAATTCAAACATTTTTCCTATTATATTTGCCGAAGCTATGCATCATGAAGAATACAGAAAATATGACATATCAAGTTTAATGATTATGGGATTAGTTGGAGGAGCTGTTTTCCCTCTACTGATGGGACTGGCATCAGATCAAACAAGATACCAAAGCTGGGCTTTGGGAGTCTTATTGATGGGTATATGTTACCTTATTTTCCTATGTTTTAAGCTAAAGAGGTAAAATAAAAGAAACTCATTTTTGTTTCTTAAAAAACTTTATTATTTTTGTTAAAGAAATTCATTTCATTTTTTCATTGAAACATAACAAAATATCAACAAAATATTAAATTATATGGTCGACACAAAGCAGTATATTAAAGCAGCGGAAGAAAAAATGACATTCGCTATCAGCTATCTTGATGAACAATTGGCACACATCCGTGCAGGAAAAGCAAACCCAAAGATTCTTGACGGCATCCGCGTTCCTTATTATGGCAGCTTGGCTCCATTAAGCAGTGTTGCGTCTATCAATACTCCGGATGCAAAAACGATCATTATCACTCCTTGGGAAAAGAACCTGATTAAAGAAATAGAAAAAGCTATTCTAAATTCAGAAGTTGGAATTACACCTGAAAACAACGGCGAAGTAATCCGCCTCGGTATTCCTCCATTAACTGAAGACCGTCGTCGCAGTTTGGCTAAACAGTCAAAACAAGAAGCTGAAACAGCAAAGATCAGCGTTAGAAACGCTCGCCGCGATGCTATTGAAACTCTTAAGAAAAGCGTAAAAAACGATGGTGTTCCTGAAGACGTAGAAAAAGACGCAGAAAATGAAGTTCAGAAAATCCATGACAAGTATATCAAGAAAATTGATGAACTTTATGCTGCTAAAGAAAAAGAAATCATGACTGTGTAAATGAAAGGACTCGTCATTAAAAATACTGGTAGCTGGTACACGGTGCGTACTGAAGACGGAAAAGACATTGAAAGTAAAATCAAAGGCAATTTCCGCCTTAAAGGAATACGTACTACAAATCCTATTGCCGTAGGAGATTATGTACAGATTGAGACAAATCAGGAAGGAACGGCTTTCATAACAGAAATTGAAGACCGCAAGAACTATATTATCAGAAGAGCTTCCAATCTTTCCAAGCAATCTCACATAATCGCGGCAAATGTTGACCAGGCTATGTTAATCGTAACAGTTAATTATCCGATTACAACAACCGTATTCATTGACAGATTCCTGGCTACAGCTGAAGCATACCGAGTTCCGGTAAAATTGGTTTTCAACAAAATCGACCGCTATAATGCCGAGGATAGAGAATATCTCGAAGGTCTTATTCACCTATATTCAACCATCGGATATCCGTGTTCGAAATTATGCGCACGCTCAGAAGAAGGACTTGACTTATTGCGCGATGAATTGAAAAATAAAATAACCGTACTTTCCGGGCATTCCGGAGTTGGAAAGTCAACAATAATAAACAAACTTGTTCCTCAGGCAAAACTGCGGACAGGTGATATTTCGGAATATCATAACAAAGGAATGCACACAACAACATTCTCAGAAATGATTTCCTTGCCAGACGGCGGATATATTATTGACACTCCAGGAATAAAAGGTTTTGGAACTATTGATATGGAAGAAGCTGAAATATCACACTATTTCCCTGAAATATTCAAAGTTTCATCTAACTGCAAATTCGGAGATTGCACTCATCGGCACGAACCAGGATGTGCTGTGCTGAAAGCTGTCGAAGAGCATTATATCAGTGAATCCAGATACAAAAGCTACCTCAGTATTTTGGATGATAAGGACGAAAGCAAATACAGAGAAGATTTCTGACTGAAAAATAAATGAAATCATAAAAAAACGCCTTAGTTCTGAAACTAAGGCGTTTTTTATTTATATACCAATCAGATTATTTCAACAAAGAAGATGGGCACAAATTGTCTTTTTCAATGTCTTTAAAATAATTATAAGTGCCAACTTTCATTTCAGCACAAGCAGCTTCATCACAAACAATGATTCCTTTTGGATGCAACTGCAAAGCAGTAATTGTCCACATCTGGTTTACAGCACCCTCAACAGCCTGCTGCAAAGCACGAGCCTTGTTGTGTCCGTTAACCATAATCAATACTTCCTTAGCATCAAGAACTGTACCAACACCAACAGTGACAGCTGTCTTAGGAACTTTATTAACGTCATTGTCAAAGAAACGGGAGTTTGCAATGATAGTATCAGTTGTCAAAGTCTTGATACGTGTGCGTGAGGCCAATGATGAACCTGGTTCGTTGAATGCGATATGACCATCAGGACCAATACCGCCCAAGAACAAATCAACACCGCCAACAGCCTTCATTTTAGCTTCATAAGCAGCACATTCAGCTTCCAAATCTTCTGCATTACCATTCAGGATATTAACATTCTCCGGTTTGATATCAATATGGCTGAAGAAGTTATTCCACATGAAAGAATGATAGCTTTCAGGATGTTCTTTAGGAAGTCCAACATATTCATCCATATTGAAAGTTATTACATTCTGGAAAGAAACAACTCCTTGTTTATTCAGTTCTATAAGATTCTTGTACATTCCAAGAGGAGAAGAGCCTGTTGGCAAACCTAAAATAAATGGTTTTTCCGCTGTAGGATTTGCTTTGTTGATTTTAGCTGCTACGTAATTGGCTGCCCATTTTGACAACTGTTCGTAATTCGGTTCAATAATTAATCTCATAATACTTGCGTTTTTTAGAAGACTGATTCCTCATAATTTATATAAGCAAATCAGTCCTCTCGATTTATACTATTTTACTTATTATTCAATTTATCAGCCATTGCTTTTCCAAGATTCCAGCATGCTTCATACTTATCCGGCTGTAAACCTTGTTTCTGCTCAACCGGCTCACCGACAACTTCCCATTTCACCTTTTCTGCAAATGCAGTCAAACGTTTAACAGCAGCACCAGCCCATGAGAAAGAACCGAAATAACCGAAATAACGATTCTTTAGTTCTCGAAGTTCTATTTTGGAAATTAATGAATCAACCTCAGGATACAATTGGTTGCAATATGTAGGACAACCGATTATAACTCCCTTATATTTAAATAAATCTTTTAGTATATAAGAAGAGTGTGACTTGCTGACATTATGAACGACAATCTTCTTAACACCATGAGCAGACAATGAGGCAGCAATAGCCTCTGCCATCTGTTCTGTATTGCCATACATGCTGCCGTATATAAGAACAACTCCGTCTTCTCCTTCATAACGGCTCAACTTATCATAGATATCTACTACTTCAGGTATGTGTTTTGTCCAAACAGGACCATGAGTAGAACAAATCATCTTAATATCCAAACCTGAAAGTTTCTGCAAAGCTTTCTGAACAGGACTTCCATATTTACCGACAATATTAGCATAATAACGTCGCATTTCATCCCAGATATGATCCAGAATAAGCTCTGTATCCAGCACTCCGCCATCCAATGCTCCATAAGTTCCGAACGCATCAGCCGAGAACAGAATCTTGTCAGTCTGGTCATATGTAACCATAACTTCCGGCCAGTGCACCATTGGAGCCATATAAAAACTTAATGTATGTTTGCCCAACTCCAATGTATCGCCTTCTTTAACTTCATGAAGTCCGGTTGTGATACCATGAAAACCATTAAGCATTTCAAATGTTTTCTTGTTACCGACAATCTGTACATCCGGATACAACTGACGTAACAGACGTATGCTTCCTGCATGATCTGGCTCCATGTGATTTACAATAAGATAATCCAAAGGACGACCGTTCAAAGCATCTTCGATTTTCTTCAAGAAAGTATCGGCATAACAAACATCAACAGTATCTACTAGAACTGTTTTATCATCTACTATCAAATATGAGTTGTATGACACACCATAAGGCAATGGCCACATATTTTCAAACAATACTTTCTGACGGTCATTCACTCCTACATAATAAATTTTGTCTGCTATTTCTTTCAGTCTATACATTATTTTTAAGTTTTTGAGTTTATTAGTTTTTAAGTTTATTAGTTTTGAGGGGACAAGTTGACAAGTTAACAAGGCTACAGAAAAACAAGCCCTCTATCTCCTTGACTACTTAACTACTTAACTCCTTGACTACTTATTTCCTTATCTCCTTTCTTCATTGCTCTCCAAACAAACCATATCCCGGCAAGCACAAAAGGAATACTAAGCAACTGTCCCATATTCAGAAGCATATCCGCTTCGAATGCTTCCTGGTCGTTTTTCAAGAACTCAATGAAAAAACGAGCTCCGAAAATGCATATCATAAATACACCGAAGATAAGACCTTCTTTTTTCCATGCTTCTTTCTTAAAATACAGCCACATACAAAGGAAGAATGTCAGCAAATAGCATAATGCTTCATAAAGCTGGGTCGGATGGCTCGGCGCAGAGAACACCGGCTCCGCTCCCATTTTCCATGCATGCAGATTCTCTATAAAACGGAATCCCCAAGGCATATCTGTCGGATGTCCATAAATTTCATGATTCATAAGATTTCCAAGTCGAATCATTGCAGCTACCAAACCTGTCGGAACGACAAGTTTGTCAAAAGCCCACAGCATACTCTTATGACTGACTCTCTTGGAATAGTAGTAAATTGCGATAATAATACCCAAAGTACCACCATGACTGGCCAATCCGCCTTCCCATATCTTTAATATTTCCACCGGATTTGCCAGATAATAGTCCGGAGCATAAAACAAACAATGCCCCAAACGAGCTCCTATAACTGTTCCAAGTATAGTATAAATTAGCAGTGAATCTATCCACTCCTGTTTAAGACCTTCCTGCTTCCACATTTTCTGGACTATCATATATCCAATCCAGAATCCTATGGCAAAAGCCAATCCGTACCAGCGAATCTCGCGCGAACCGATTGAAAATATTGCAGGGTCTGCGGTCCATGTTATAAAATCCAACATCGAAAACCAATATTAAACACAAAGACACAGAGACACAGATTTAATGTCTGCAGCTCAGTGTCTCCATGTTATTATTTAAGAAACAAAATTCTTTTTCAAAAGTTCACTTATTTAAGTTTCGCAAGCTCAACTTACAGATAACAAGTTGACAAGGATACAAGTCAACAAGATTTTTAGATATTAATTCTTGAAATTACAGGTGTTCTAACCTTGTCAACTTGTCTCTGTTGCCTTGTTGTCTTTTAAGTTGACAACTTGCGAAACTTGAATTCACTTATAATTAAACCAAACGTTTAATCAAGCTTTCCTTATCACCGTACAACATATCGATAACAGGGATTTCAATCATTGTGTATGCACCCGGTTTCTGTTTCATACTTGCACGAGCCACTGCAACCAAAATCTGAGCAGTAAGTGCAGGGTTGTTGATCTTCATATCAAATTCGATCAACTGATTCTGAGTCTTTCCTGAAACACCTTTACGAACCAAGTTAACACCATGACCCATATCCAACAAGTTGTCAACACATTCCACCTGCATTACGTGAGTTTCGTCATGTGCGAAATAGTCGTCAGCCTTGATTGCTGCTGCAACTTCCTTGAAGTCATAACCGTCTTTAACTTCGATATAAACCATACGGCGGTGAACACCAGTTCCCAATGGAATAGTCATACTCAAAGCAGCTTTGACACCTTCAATAGCTTTAACTGCTACTGTATGCCCCATACTCATACCTGGACCGAAGTTTGTATATGTAATTCCTTTTGGAACCATTGCTTCCAACAATGCACGAACAACAGAGTCGCTTCCCGGATCCCAACCGGCAGAAATAACAGCAACAGTATTATGTGCTTTTGCCACTTCATCCAAAGAGCGGCGCAAATCAACAATTCCACCATGAATATCAAAGCTGTCAACAGTGTTGATACCCAATGCCAATATTTCTTTTGCGAAATGTTCTACCTGACGAGTTGGAGTTGCCAAGACTGCAACATCTACGTTCTCAAGTTTGGTAATGCTGTCAACAACAGGATATGATGCCAATTCTGCAGGAACATCATTAGGATTGCGACGGATTACACCTGCTACTTCAAAATCCGGAGCTGCCTCTATCGCTTCCAACACATACTTACCAATATTGCCATAACCTACAATGGCTGCTCTAATCTTCTTCATACCTTAAATATTAAATTCTATCAGTCGCAAAGGTAACTAATTTAACGTTGGCAAGATAACAGTTCAATGTTATTTTTACTTTATACGATATATATTTGTTAAATATCGACAAGAAAATGTGAAAACGAGGAAATAAGTTAACAAGTTGACAAGGGAACAAAGGAACAAAGTGGGTGTTGCAAAACATGCAAATCAAACACAGAGGCGCAAAGCCACAGAGGTAATATATTGAGAATAAATAAAATAATAAAAAATCTCCGTGTACTCTGTGTCTCTGTGTTTAAATTAGTTTTGCAACACCATCTGAAACCTTGTCAACTTCTATTTTATTTCTTCTCAAAACAAGCATCAAACGCATGAGCAGAAGGCTGGAAATCCATGCGTTTCACAAATTCGCATGATTCTCTTGCTCCATGTTCACGGTCCATCGCACTGTCTTCCCATTCAACAGACAACGGTCCCTGATAACCGATAGAATTCAACGCACGTATAATCTCCTCGAAGTTTATGCGTCCTCTGCCCAAACTGCGGAAATTCCAGTAACGGCGAGGATCACCGAATGTAACATGACCGCCAAATACACCAACCTGCATCGGCTTGTCACTCCAATATACATCTTTCATATGTACATGGAATATTCTGTCAGAGAAATTATATATGAAATCAACATAATCCACACCCTGATATCCCAAATGACTTGGGTCATAGTTGAAACCGAATGCAGGATGATAATTCAAAGCCTTCAACGCTCTTTCTGCAGAAACAGTGTCGAATGCAATTTCTGTCGGATGAACTTCCAAAGCATAACGAACTCCCAATTTCTGATATTCATCCAAAATAGGAGTGAATCTTTCAGCAAATTCACGGTATCCGTCTTCTATCATCTGCTCACTTACCGGTGGGAATGAATACAGATATGCCCAAATCGGACTTCCTGTAAATCCGACTACAGTATCTACTCCAAGCATCTTGGCAGCATGAGCTGTGCGTATCAATTCTTCAGCAGCGCGAGCCTTTACTCCTTCAGGGTCACCGTCGCCCCAAATATAATCCGGAAGGATTTGCTGATGACGATGATCAATCTTGTCACATACTGCCTGGCCGATAAGGTGTGTAGATATAGCATACAACTCCAAATCATATTTTGCCAGCAAATCTTTTATTTCCTGATAATATTCCGGATCTGTACGACGTACATCAACATGGTTCGGCAAACCCAGCTCCAAACCGTCATAACCGAATTCGCGCGCCTTTTGGCAAACTGTTTCGAGTGGGAGATCGCCCCACTGCAATGTATATAGTGTTACTTTACGGGACATAGATTTTTAGTTTTTTAGTTTGTTAGTTTTTAAGTTTTTTAGTTGACGAGTTGACGAGGCTACAGGAAATAATATATTTCTTCTTGACTCCTTGACTTCTTAACTCCTTAACTCCTATTCCTCCAACTTCAACCACTTCTCTCCTTTCTCCCCGGTTGAAACAATAGTTTCGATGAATAGCATTCCGCGTACACCTTCTTCGGCAGAAGGGAAATCAAGAGATTCAGGAGTTGGTTGTTTTCCTTCAATCATTGCACGCAAAGCAGTTGCGAAATTTCTGTAGAGATT
Source organism: uncultured Parabacteroides sp. (assembly GCA_949295065.1). Classification (GTDB taxonomy): domain Bacteria; phylum Bacteroidota; class Bacteroidia; order Bacteroidales; family Tannerellaceae; genus Parabacteroides. The sequence goes on from CASFJQ010000008.1 coordinate 150,089, forward strand.
AGCGAAAGCTTCAAGATAACCTTCCGGATGTCCGGCCGGCACTCTGCTGTTATATGCAGAAATCGGAGAAACATAAGAATTGTTTGTTCTGAGAACTTCCATTGGTCGGTCCGGCCAACGCATATACAAAGTATTTGGTTCTTCTTGTGCCCATTCCAAAGCTCCTTTTTCGCCGAACACTCTGATGCGAAGGCTGTTTTCACAACCTACAGCAATCTGACTTGCCATCAGAACACCACACGCACCGCCTTCATAACGAATAAGAGCCGCACCATCGTCGTCAAGCAAACGTCCCGGAACGAATGTATTCAATTCGCCACATATTTCGGTTGCCTTCAATCCTGTTATATATTCAGCCAAATTAAAAGCATGAGTACCAATATCACCCATACATCCGGCCTTTCCTGAACGCTGAGGGTCAACACGCCACGCCGCCTGCTTGTTTTCTGCAGCACAGTCGTTATACAGCCAGCCCTGAGGATATTCCACATAAATACGTCTGATTTTACCCAATTCTCCACGAGCCACGCGAGCACGAGCCTCTTTAACCATTGGATATCCTGTGTAAGTATGAGTCAGAAGGAACAATTTTCCTGTTTCCTTCACTTTTGCAGCCAACTGGCGAGCCTCATCAAGAGTGAAAGTCATAGGTTTGTCCAACGCAACATGAAAGCCTTTTTCCAAAGCCATCATTGCAGGAGCGAAGTGTACATGATTCGGAGTAACAATTGATACAAAATCCATACGGACATCTTCAGGAAGCTCAGCTTCTTTCTCAATCATTTCCTGCCATGAAGAATAAACTCTTTCAGGAGGAAGGAACAAAGCCTTACCTGTTTCTTTAGATTTCTCAGGTGTGGAACTGAAACATCCACATACCAACTCGATTTGTCCGTCCAAATTGGCAGCCATGCGATGAACAGCTCCAATGAAAGAGCCTGGTCCGCCACCAATCATACCCATTCTAATTTTTCTGCACATGATAGTATATGTTTAAGGTGAAAACTATTTTAATGTGATTAAGTTTACCTGAAAGTTAACAAGGCTACAGAGACAAGTTGACAAGGGAAAAATAGCATTACTTCGTAATTAATTATCTGAAAAACCTTGTCAACTAGTTTTCTTGTCAACTCGTTAACTGAAAACTGAACTTGTAAAACTTGAGTAACGCAATAGTCACATCATCACAAATATATACAATCCAATAATAACAACACACATTTCTCTCCAAATATTTTTCAAATTAAAATTTATTGCATTACTTTGTTATCCAAAGTTTGGAAGCTGTAGCAAAACATAAATAATCAAACACAAAGACACAGAGGCAATATATTGATTATAAATATAAATCTCTGTGCTATCTGTGTCTCTGTGTTTAATTTAGTTTTGTAACACCATAAACCAAACTCAAATTAAACAAACATTATTAACCCCAAAAATCCTGACTATGAAGTATCAGAATTATCTTCTCTCAGCAGCAATCCTGCTGCTTGGAGCTTGCAGCTCAGAAAACGAACCTTTGGTTGAAAAGACTAATCAGTTGGTAAAAGTTTCATTCAATATCGAACTTGAGCCGGAAATCATTCCTTTCGGCACAAAAGCAATGCCCGGCAATCTGCCTTCCGAGCCGGAAACAGAAAACAGCAGCTCAACAGAAAATCCTACCGAAGAACCTTCGTCCTCATTATTCAGCAAAGTTGAATATGCCGTTTACGACCAGGATTTGAACCTGGTAAAACTGCAGAGCATCGACGTTGCAGAGCCAAATTCTCTTAACATCACAGATGTTTTTGAAGCCGGAATATACACTTTCTGTTTCCTTGCCCATCCGTTTGAACAAGTCACAGCCGAAGGAAACATTCTTACATTTCCCGAAGAGATGAAGGAATGTTTCTATTCTTCCAAAGAATTTGAAGTGGTAGTTGGAACAGACTTCAACGAAACCATAACTCTTGACAGAATTATTTCAAAAATAGAAATTGTACCGAGAGACGAGGTTCCGGAAAAAGTAAAGTCATATCAAATCACTGCATCCGGAATATACAATTCTTTCGATATTCTGAATGGCTATGCCACGGAAACAACCGTTCCATTCTCCCGCACAGTCTCTTTCTCTGCAGAAGACTATGCTGCAGCCCAAGGCCCAAGTCATCACATATTCACATTTGTTCCGCAAACAGAACCGAGCACAATCAGCAGCATCAGCCTGAAAGCTTTAGATGAAAGCGGAGAATTGCTGAGAGAGAAAACTATCACGGATGCTCCTATTTACGTAAACCGCACCACTAGATATACCGGTACATTATATAATGTAAGCAGCGACGCGTCCTTCGAATTCGAGGTTAATACGGATTGGGGGGAAACTATTGAGAATGAAATAGAAGAAGAATAAACTATTTATAAAAAAGGTGGCACGCTAACCAAGCGCGCCACCCAACCTAACCTCATTTCACAAAAGGACTAAATACCTATATATAAAATTGGGATTATATCTTCGTGCTTTTTCAAGCATATTCTTCAATATTTCTGATTCAGTCTATCACAAAAATATGATTTACTATCATAAAAGCCTAACAAAATTCGGAATACTTTTTTATGTTATTGAGCAGTTAAATTAAAAAGGGGACTTCATCAATGAAAAGTCTTTCATTCAGTTGTTTTTAAGTAGATGTTACATAAACCGAATTAATTCCTTTCAAATAATTAGATACAATTTAAAATTCATTTCTAACATAAAGATAAGGCGTTAAAAACTATTTAAATTTTCATCGCATTGAAATTTAATTTCCATATATTGTGAAACTTTTTTTTCATATATTATGGAATTTAATTTTCATATTATATGAAAAAGTTTTTCCATATATTATGAAAAAACTTTTTCAGCCTCAAAAAATCTACTGAAAATATAATTTGCTGATTTACTTAACATTAACAAACAACCTGTTTTATAAGTATTTTATACTCTCTTTTATTAGCCCTAATTTCGCCTTTATATATATTAACAAATACACAACCTAAAAAAACAAGTTTTTTATTTTGCTCTGCACTCGCCTTTCACTATATTTGGATAATATAGGATGCGGCTCGGCATAACAAAATCAAAAACAAGTTTTTATTTTGCTCTGCACTCGCCTTTCACTATATTTACAAATAGAATTGGTATTACGTCAAAAACATAGATAAAGTTCTAAGCTCATATGACTTTAGAACTGAACAAACAAAAACCTCGGAAACATTATGGAATCAAGAATCTTATTAGGTCTGTCCGCAGCATTGTGTGGAGGACTTATTTCCTGCTCGGAAAGCGAAAAGAAAAATATTCCGGTAAATGTCATTTACATTCTTGCCGACGACTTGGGTTATGGTGATTTGGGTTGCTACGGACAGCAGCTGATAAAAACTCCAAATATTGACCGCATGGCAAGCGAAGGTTTGCTGTTTACACAGAATTATGCCGGATGCTCAGTGAGCGCTCCGTCAAGATGCTCGCTGATGACAGGACTTCACACGGGTCACACACAAATTCGCGGCAACAAGGAAATAGCTCCGGAAGGACAGCATCCGATGGCTGCCGGAACTTTCACTCTCGGACGGCTGATGAAATCTGCCGGCTACACGACGGGTATGTTCGGAAAATGGGGATTGGGAAATCCAGGCTCCGTTTCTGTTCCTAATGATATGGGATTTGATGAGTTCTATGGCTACAATTGCCAGAGGCAGTCTCATTCATTCTATCCTGACCATTTGTGGCACAACAGAGATACTATATATTTTCCGGAAAATGTCAACAATGCAAAGAAAACTTATTCGCAGGATTTGATTCACAAGCAGGCTCTGAAGTTTATCAATGACAATAAGGACAAGCCTTTCTTTGCCATGCTTACGTACACGCTTCCGCACGCTGAGCTGAACCTGCCGCATGATTCCATATATAATATGTATGAAAACAGCTTCAAGGAAACTCCATATATCGGAAAGTTCGACCATACTTGGGGCGGATACAACACTTCGGAAAAACCTTGCGCTTCGTTTGCCGCTATGGTTTCACGTTTGGATATGTATGTTGGAGAAGTAATGGCTGAACTTAAGAAACTTGGTTTGGAGAAGAACACTTTGGTTATATTCACGAGCGACAATGGTCCTCATGCCGAAGGCGGTGCAAAACCGGATTTCTTCAAGAGTTCCGGACCGTTTAAAGGTATAAAGAGAGATGCCTATGAAGGAGGAATAAGAGTTCCGATGATTGCCTGGTGGCCAAAGACCATAAAGGAAGGAAAAACAACAAATCACGTAACTGCTTTCTGGGATGTGATGCCGACATTGGCGGAGCTGACCGGAACAACTCTCACTGCCGAAACTGATGGTATTTCATTCCTTCCTCTTCTGAAAAACAATAAGCAGAAGGAAGAACACGATTATCTGTATTGGGAATTCCACGAAAGCAAAGGTTGGCAGGCTATACGAGAAGGAAACTTCAAACTTATTCGCCAGCCGATAAATGGGAACTCAAGATATGAGCTTTATGACTTGAGTTGCGACGCCCATGAAGATAATAATCTTGCCGACCAATTTCCGGATAAGGTGAAGGCGATGGCGGCAAAAATGGATAGTGTCAGAACGGCTTCGGAGTATTTTGATTTTGGGAGATAAATAAAACACAGAGACACAAAAACACAGAGTTTATATTCAACATATTTCCTCTGTGTTTTTGTGTCTCTGTGTTTAAAAAAAACTCTGTATCTCCTTACTGCGCCAACGAGAATCTCAAGCTAATACCATAATTACTGTTGGAAGTCGGATAAGATGCACTTGAAACCAAAGGTTTGTTAATCTGCAAATCATAGAAAGCACGAACTGTAAGAGCACGGCTCAAACCATAATCGGCAGAGAACTGAATTGTCTTGGCTACATTTCCGCTAGTTGCCTGAGTAAGTCTGTCTTCTATTTTACGGATAAGCGACTGCATCTTGCGATAAGAGAAGTCGAGACGAACTGTAAGGTCGTTGCTGAAATTAGCCGTTTTCTTCATTCCAAGCACTTTGTTGAACTCAGTATATTTATATCCGATACCAACAACAAACTCGTTTGAAAGAGACTCAACAATCTGGTATGAAGAGATGTTGAGGTTCAAATTTCTTGTCTTGCGATATTCCACTTTACCTGTAATATTGTTGAGCATAGTTGCGTCAACACCAAACAACGGACTGAATCCTTCTGTTATGCTTACGGCAGAAATGTCGTAAGGAGAAGAAGGAGTTGGATTTCCTGTAAGGACATCACGCACATATCCCAAACCATCCTGTCCTGCATCAACCCAGTTGAGGAAAGAAGAGAATGAACCGACGCTGTATGTACATCTATACTGATGAAGAAGATTCATTGTCTTAAAGTATTTCTGTATAGCCGGAATCTTCATCAAACCGTTGTATGTAATATTCCAGTTCGGAAGCATACTCTTAACCGAAGGGAATGGAGTGAGTCCTACTTTTGACGGATTCTTTCCTGTATAAGCAGCAATGAAAGCCGGAATAAGGACATCAGCTGAGTTCAGACTTACTTTTCCGTTATTAGGATTATACGGCTGACCGGCAAACGGACTTCCTGACATGAATCCTGTTCCAGGATATGACGTTCCTGAATATACTCCTTCAAGACGAGAAGCTATTACTTCACGGTTTGCAAGGAATTTATCGAAAACTTTAGAGGCATAGTTGTTTCCTGCATTTCCTGTGCTACCGAAAGCGCTACCCAATGCTATTGTAGTCATAGTGAAACTTCCGCCAAGGACTTCAGGAGAACCTTCATACATATATTGAATCTCAGTGTTACGAGTGTCAACTCTATTAGCTGTAAGGTCGATTTTAAGACCACTTATCGGCTCGAGATTAGCTCGGATATTAAGATTCTTTGTACTGTTGATAATTGCGGGATTGATATTAGTTTCGCTGTTCTTAATCAGCCATCCTTTCTCATCAGCCTCTTCGATATATCTCTTGCTTACACCGCCGAAGGCAAAGCCCAAACCAGGAGCCATTCCTATTGAAGAATGTGTCTGTCCGAAAATATCTCCAATTTCAGGAAGGAAACCAGGCAACATCATTCCGTCGGTCAACGAATACTGAACATTGACACGGCGCAACATCATCAAGAAGCGAGAACTGTGCTCAAGAATCTTATTCATTCTATCTTCAGTTTCGGACGGTCCCGGATATATCGTAAGCTTAAGGTGAGCCGTATCACGAGTTGTAATTTCCACCTGCGCATAGTTCAAAGGCTTATATTTAATCTTATAAGTCTTTCCATTTGCACCTTTTGCCACGATATGCACTTTCTTGGTAAACATACCGTGCTGAACAACCACGTTGCTGTCCAAACTCAAAGTGATTTCTTTTTCAAGTTTGACCTGCTTCTTTTTCTTCTCCTGTTCTTTCTTGTTTCTGTTGTTACGCGAATTTGTTCGTGATGAAGCATTAAACTTCTGGTTGATTTTCTTCAAATACGGACTTTTGTTATAAAGAGTCTGAAGATTGAAAGCTCCTTGCCAGTTAAGCTGACGCTGGTTCTTGATTGTATTACCAATCTGAACATCTCCTTCAATCTGAGCTCCGCGGTCCCAATTATATGAAGCATTATATGTAGCAGAACTGTTGACCCAATCAAGTGCTGGAATCTGCTGGAAAGGCATATTCCAGGTTACATTGAATTGCTGGTCGTATTTCATAGGTTTACCCAAATCACGGATACTTTGCTTCACTGAATCTTTCCATACCTGATACTGGTCCGGATTCAATTCTTTATTAACCTGCACATGAGGTTCCTCAATACGTGCATTTGTTCCCGAAGTAAATTGCATACTGAGGTTGTTGGTGAAATCCCAGCGTAAACTGAAAGCACGGTCCCAATAGAATTCCTGGCTGAATGAAACCGGAATCTTATTGTTTCCTTCGTTTGTCAGGTCTCTAAGCTGTATTTCATAATAATTCCTCAACATAGCAGTCTGGAAACTAATGTTAGAAGGCACATAATTCAAAGCAAGCTGTTTCAGATATTTGTTGGCTCCCGTGCTCTTTTTCATCTTACCAAACGGTTTGAACGGCTTAACATACGGAGTGTATGAATAAGCGAAATTACCGTTATAGTTTTTAGTTGTTTCGTAAGATGTTTCCGGATTCTTGAAATTGTTCTCACTATAAGAATATCCCAAAGTGAAGTTTGCAGGGTCGTAAGGCATAGGATTCTTACTCTTCACATCTACTTTGACGTTATTGAATGAAACACTCTTGATTGTTGTTCGTGTGATGGACTGCTCCTTGATTGAATCCTTCTCTGCCTTAGTCGAAGCATTATCCAAAGCATCTTTCAGCTCAATATCCTTATCCAACGGATTATACTTAGGAGTTGTTGTCTCGTTAGAATAAGCATAATAGAACGGAATACTTACTTTAGCCTTTTCCGGGAAGAACTTTCCAAGTTCCAATGAAGTCGAAACACTGTATTGGGTGTAATCGTCGAGACGGCGTTCGCTCACAGACTGGTCAAGTGCACCAAAACCGGCAGTCTCAATACGTCCAGCCATATTAACAGAACCAAGGTCAGACAAAATCATATTTAAATTGGCATTGGCTGCCCATCCGCCCTCTTCGTTGAAATCGGTCAGACGCAACTCGTTCACCCAAACTTCAGCACTCTTTATGTCTTTGGAGTTGTTGCGGACACCAATCATAATAATCTTCACTTCTGCCAAAGAAGGATTACCGATGATTGAAATAGTGTTGCGTGTGTTGTCCGGATCCGGTTCGGAATAAACAGTCTGGAATGTTATTCCGCTTTCACCAGTACGCTTCTTCTTATTTCGGTTCAACTTCAAATCAGTTAGACGCTCAAAAGCAACATTAATCATGTTCTCTTCCGGCCAAACAGTTTCCTGGTCAGACGAATTATCTGATGAATACTTTCCGTGAGGAGTAAGTCTCAAAGGCACTGAATATTCATAATAGTTATTTGTATAGTCAGAACCTAAACGGATAAACACAGACAAGTCGCCTGCAGAAAGTCCGGTAACGTCATTTATGAAAGACTCAGCGTGAGTAAAGAGCTGCAAACGGCCATACTGACGCATATCATAATTCGTACTCTTATATACAGCACGTGCATCTCTCGCTGCCAAGTTTGTCACTTTCAAAGAAAGCGCCTGCTCGTTCTGCTGACGAAGTTGCGGCTGACTCGGGTCGCGCATACGAGTTACGCCCGGAGGCAACACATAGTTGACCGGTGTTTTATCTGCATTCTCTTCAATATTAACTGTTGATACTTCCAACGTAGCCTCAGCTGCAGGAGCTGCATCTGCCGGCATAAGTGTGCGTTCATAAGTACGCCAGTCACCTCTTACAAGTTCAAACGAGCCGAAACGTAAAATAGTCGAATCCTTAAATCCTGTCATATACATTCTGAGGAAACGCATAGATTTGAAGTCGTTGATTGAACCAATCTTACGTTCGTATTGCTGGATAGGAATCTTGAACTGATACCAGTTGACAGTTTCAGTTGTACCATTTTCCAAACGTACTGTTGAAGTCTGCTGATTAATAATATAATTCATTCCGACTTTCATATCAGAAGGACGGATAGAAACTCGATATTCATAATACTTCTCGTTTTCGTTCAGAGTATTATCCTGATTCAAGTCTTCAACATCCGGAACTGTTTTTGCAGCTGTGCTATATGCCTCAACAGATTCCTGTGAGTTACCTTCGGTTCCGTTGTAGCGTTTGTATCGTTCCAATATGCTTAACTGCTTTTCGTCATAATCCGAACCACGGAAATAGTGGAATTTATCACCTGACGGGTTGTTGATAACAGAAAGCGGGTCTGCTTCCATCTTCTGAATAACATCAGCAGACAACTTCGGTCTCAACTTTTCAATGAACTCCTTATATGCAGGGAATTCCTTTTCTTCTTCTGAAGACAAACCATTCAAACCAACATCCTGAAGTTCACGAGCTCCAGCTGTATTATCAAATGCGTAAACAGTGCTCTGCTGTGTAGGAACTTTACCCCAAACTGTTGTATCAACACGACTCATATCGCCATCAACAGGCAAACCGTTTTCGAAGAATTTCTTCTCATCCTTCAATACATCTTCCGATACATCACCAAGGTTGAAATACAAATCACCACCGGAAGAAGCTGTATTATAGATAAACGGGTCCAAAAGCCAGAACTCAATATATTCGATATTTGCTGTCTCAAAATCCACCTGATCCATCTTACGCATCATACCACCCCAGCGTTTTTCCGGCTCCTGCAATGTACCGTCGGAATTAACACGGTCAGCATCCAGGTTATACGGACCACGTTCTGTCGGATAATATGCCACATTCAGGACAGACAAAAGGTTGTCCTCATTATACATCTGCTCTCTGTTAGGGAAAAGTTCTTCCATCTGTACGGCACGTACATAATGGTTTGAGAGATCATCCTTTGTAATATGAGATGGCAAAGAGCGTGAATTTCGTCTTGTAAAAATACCGTCAATAGTGTACCAAGCCAACAAAGAGCGGTTATGTCCGTATGTAACATCATTTACTCTTGAAGCTTCAGGGAAACGAGCGCCAGCTCCATCTTCATATGGAGTACTTGCAAGCATCCAAGCATACGGATTCAGCAAGTCAAAGCTGCTTTGAGTTGACTCGAAATCATCCAGATAAGAATATTCTCCGGTATATTTATTTTCATAATGTCCTGCAATAAGCTGAGCAAATTCTGCATTGAAAGCAATCTGGCTCGGCTTAGTAAGAGTAAGTAAAGGCAGCTTATCCAACATATTTGTCAGCCACTGACTTTCACCTTTATATGAAGCATTCATACCCCAAAGAGTATTCTTTACGGATTCGTCTCCCATCACTGTCTTCGTTGTCATAGGCATTTCAGACATATGCATTATGGTTGCCCCCATGTTGAAGTTTGGATTGAACTGATAATTCAAATCCACACCCATAACTGTCTTTCGTTGCATACTGTACGTTGACTGATTCTCCAAAGATACACTGACCGGAGTTCCACTGGAAATGATACTTTCATTCAAAATGGTTACGATACCAGAAGCATAATCAACCGTATAATCGACATTTTCAGTAAGAGTAGCACCTCCCGCTGTCACCTTAACCGAACCACGAGCCACATTGGTAGCACCAAGAACAATCTCCGCACCGGATGAAGCCTTGTATTCACCACGAAGAAGAAACTTGTTCTTCTCTGCAATCTGACGAGCATAGGTCAATGTTGAGTCATACAACTCCTGATACACATATTTATCAGCAATAGCATCATTACCGATTTTCTTTCTCAAATGTTCACCGAACGGTTCAACAACCGGGAAAATAATCTTACCATTTTCTGAAAGAATCGTATAACCGTCAACAAAGTCGAAGAATCCATCCGGATAAGCCTCATCTTTTGAGTCCAAACGGTCAAGGTTCATAACTCTAAGAAGAATTTCATCCTTTACATTTCCTTCAGAAAGATAATTCACATAAGTACCTGTTGTATCGCTCTGATACATAATGTCCATACGGAATTTCTCCTTCTGTACGGAATAAGCGCCAAGTGAATAAACATTCTTCATCATCAAATCCCAGAAAGGCATCGATGGAGACATATTTGTACCCTTAAGCAATTTCAAATACAAACATGATGTTGTATTCTCTGAATTATCAGTTGAAAATTCACCAACCTGGAAAACTTGTCCGCCGGCTGTAAATTCGAAAGCAACAGCCAGAACTTCGTCCGCTTGAAGTTGAGTTTTCAACGAGATATATCCCAGTTTCTCATTAAGAGTATATTCCGATTCATTCAACTTACGCGCACTTTCCACTTTCTCAAAGTCACGTCCGCCTTCTAGAACTGAGCCTAATGCCTGAGTAACTTTACTTACATCACGCGCATCAGGATAATTATTAACTATTGTCTTATATAAAGTATTCGCTTCATTATTGGGATATTGAGATGTGCCTGAAGGAGAAAACATCGGATTTGAGATATGATCACGTTCTGCCAAATCCGAGAAAGCAACAATATTACGTGCCTGATCATAATTTCCCTGTTTGTTGGTAACCCAAACTTCAACCCTGTTAATAATAACAGCAGAATTTACCAACGGCAATGTCTGCATTGCCGCATCAAATTTGTCACGGAAATAATATGAAAGGAAAAAATGACGATTCTCATCATATTGGTCAACAGTAATTTCGAACGGTTGAGTTTGCACACCACCTTGAGAGTTTACTGTCTTGGATTCAGATTCCTGCTGTGCAAAAAGAGTGTTCACACGCAACTTACCAAACTGCAAATCTGCTTTCATACCGAACAACGCAGCACCACCATTAATCAATGAGTTGCTAGTTGTCATACTCACATTACCGGCTTCAATATTCTTTATAATTTCATCTTCCTCACCGGTATATGCCAATTTCAGCTGTTTTGAGTCAAAGTCGAAAGAAGTTTCAGTATTATAGTTCATACCGAAATTAACCTTCGTACCAACCTGAGCCTGAACATTAAGCTGAACTGTTTCATCGAAATTGAAGAAAGTACGGCTGCGGGCACGTTCCGGCAACGAAGGATTATTAGTTGTCGTGTTCTTAAGTCCAAGAGAAACCTCGGCTGTTCCTTGAGTTTTTACTCTTACACCACCTGGACCAAACACCTTTTCTGCCGCACCGATATTGAACTGCATATCGGTAAGATTGAATTTCTTGTTTACCTCTTTCTCATATTCCTCGGCATTCTTCTGTCTGAAATAACTGTTCAGCGACTGAACCTGGCTATACTCCATATATTCTTCAGGAGTTAGCACCATAGGAGTTCCCAGAACCATATCGCCAAGCTTGGTTTTTACGATATATGCACCGGAACGTAAGTCGTATTCTATAGTTGTAGTAATATTTTCAGGAGATTTCAAATCCGCAGGATGTTTGGAAATCAAATCCTCATAACCTTCAGGCAAAGTTTTAGCTACAGGAAAACGAGCCACCGTATCCTGGTCCTGCTCCAACGGAGCATACAAAGCCTCAGGCAATGAAAAATCCAAAGCCTTGTCGCCCTGCAATGCAGCTACTGCACCAGCAAGAAGAAGAAATAATAAAATAAATGAATATCTCTTACGATAAATCATAGACATTTGAGAGCCTCCTTAATAACACCTTCAACTTTCATATCAGGCTGTTTTTTAAGTAAAGCAGAAACAGTTTTTTGTGCTGCCTGTTTCTGAAATCCAAGCATAACCAAAGCTGCAACAGCCTCTTCTGCCACAACAGAGCGTGACGTTCCGACTTCAACTGCTGCAGAACCACGGCTTTCAGCAACTTCCAAAGTAAGTTTATTCTTCAAGTCAACCAAAACACGCTGAGCTGTTTTAAGCCCGATTCCTTTTACTGCAGTAAGAGTCCTTACATCATCCTCGGCAAACACCTGCATCAATTGAGAAGGTGTCAATGCAGAAAGAATCATACGTGCTGTATTGGGTCCGACTCCCGAAACACCAATCAATGCAACAAAGCATACTCTTTCATCCTTATCAGCAAATCCATAAAGGATATGTGTATCCTCACGTATAACTTCGTATATATATATTTTTGCTGACTTATCTCTTTGAAGCTTTGAATATGTATTCAGAGATATGAATATCTCATAACCAATCCCATTACACTCCAAGACCATTCTAGCCGGAGTGATTTCATCTATATCACCTTTTATATATTCAATCATAGTAATAATTAAGCAAAACCTGCTTATCTGATAACGCAAAGATTACACTTTACGTATATAGCATTAATATTAATTGGCTTATATTAACATTATTGCTTCCAGAAACCAGGCAGCAGTATTGTTAGAACAGTGAACAGTTCCAAACGTCCGGTCATCATAGCAAAACTCAACACCCATTTGGACAAATCGGGTAATTCAGAAAAATTATAGACCGGTCCGCAACTTCCCAAACCAGGACCAGTATTACTTACAGCCGAAACACTAGCTCCTAAAGCTTCCTCAAATCCGACACCGTCAGCAAGAAGAATAAAGCTTGTGAGCGTCATCAAACCTACATAAATAAAAGCAAATGCCAACACCCTATGAACAAGCTCGGAAGAAATCACTCGCCCATTCATTCGTACAGGAATAATTGCATGCGGATGTGTCTGCTTCTTGAACTCATTGAACAGGTTTTTCACCAATATTGCAACTCGTCCCGTTTTCAAACCTCCGCTTGTTGAACCGGCACAACCGCATATCATCATCAATAACAATGCAAAGAGCCAGAAGAACGGCCCCCAAGGTATATAATCCGCCGTTGCAAAACCACAAGTAGATATTATCGATGTCACCTGGAAAAATGCCTGACGGAAAGCTAATTCAACATCTGTCACAATACCGTTAAAATATATCCATATAAATGTTACAGCAACAGCTAATACAACAATGGCATAAAACCATATCGTTTCCTCATCCTTCAAAAGCTTTTTGACTTTACCATTCATAAAGAAGTAGATAAGAGTCATGTTTGTCGCCCCAATACACATGAATATCGAAATAATATATTCTATATATGGTGAATTCCAATGTGCAATACTGGCATTTTTTGTAGAATATCCACCTGTTGACATACAAGTCATACTGTGATTCACAGCATCATAAACATCCATCGGTCCAAGCCACAAAAGGAATGCCAACAATATGGTAAGAAAAAGATATACACCCCACAATCGTTTAGCAACCTGAGCAATACGCGGACGAAAACGCTCATGTGTTATACCAGGAGTTTCTGCATCAAACATCTGAGAAGCACCACCTCCAAAAATAGGCATCAAAGCAACTGTAAAGACAATCATTCCAATACCGCCTTGCCACTGTGTAAGACTTCTCCAAAACAATATTCCTTCAGGCAAAGCTTCTATATTTGTAAGAATAGTAGAGCCAGTTGTCGTGAAACCTGACATCGTCTCAAAATATGCATCAGTAATATTATCAATATATCCACCTAAATAAAATGGTAACATTCCAAAAAACGAGAACAATACCCAGGTAAGTGTAACCGTAAGCATACCTTCGCGACGACCTGCAGTATGTTCGTTAGCCTTAAAACCTATAGCATAAAGCAAAAAACCAACTAAAAGTAGTATTCCGGAAGACAAGGCCAAAGGTCGGAAATCATCACCCTTATAAATAAAAGCGACAGCTGTAGCTGCCAGCATGAACAATGTTTCAAGAACAAACATTATTCCCAACATCTTGAATATGAAACGAACGTTCAGCATGACAGATTAATTAAAATAATTCTCCAATTTACGCATAGCTGTATCAAGACAGAACACAACAACATGGTCATATGCCTGTATCTGTGTATCACCATCAATCATCTTTGGAACGCCGTTTCTAATCAATCCACCCAATGTCATATCCTTAGGCAATCCAAGTTCGCGAACCGGTTTTCTTGTAATTCGTGAGTTCGGACGGGCAACTAATTCTGCTACATCAGCATTAGCGAAAGTCAAACACTTCACATTCGTAACATCAGCATCCAAAAGGAACTGGTAAATATGGCTGGCTGCTATTAATTTCTTGTTGATAACTGTACCTATATCCATGCTCTCAGCAAGAGGTATGTAGTCGATATTCTCAATTTTAGCTATAGTTTTGAACACACCCATTCTTTTAGCAGCCAAGCAAGCAAGAATATTTGTGCTGGAGTTTTCAGTAAGAGCGATGAAAGCCTGCGCATCGTGGATACTTTCCTGCTTAAGCAATTCCGTATCACGTCCGTCACCATTAATAATAAGCACATTTCCCGGAACTTTTTCAGCTATTCTGTAACTCTTCTCCTTGTCTGTTTCAATAATTTTTATTCGGATATTATTCGGCAGATACTGACTTGCGCGTATAGCAATACGGCTACCGCCCATTATTATTATCTTCTTCACTTCAGGATCTTCCTTTCCGGCAAGCAAACGAACTTCTTCGATATGTTCCTTAGTTGTTGTAAAGAAAAGCATATCTCCTGATTCAACCCTGTCGCTACCACCCGGTATTATGGTTTCGTTTCTTCTCTTTATAGCCACAATATGGAAAAGCTTATCATCGCTAAGCAACTCATAAAGTTTCATATTCACAATACGCGCATTGTCGCGCACCTTCACACCGATAAGAATCAACGCGCCGTCGAACAACTCCCAATACTGTCTGGTCCACGGGCGACGGATAGCCGTAACAATTTCCTTTGCCGCAAGCATTTCAGGGTAAATCATAAAATTGATTCCCATATTCTCGAACAGTTCTTTGTTCTTAGGCTTCAAATATTCGTAATTGTTTATGCGGGCAAATGTCTTGTGCGCGCCAAGTTTATGAGCCAATATACAGGAAGTAATATTAGTTGTTTCCTCCGGTGTAACGCTTATGAACAAATCAGCCTTCTTGATTCCGGCCTCTTCCAAATCCTGAAGACATGTAGGGTTTCCAACCATCGGTAATATTTCCATTCCGGCATTGGTGAAATTCAAACGCTCTTCGTTCGGATCCATCAGAACAATATCCTGATTCTCCTGCGATAACAATTTTGCTAAGTGGGTACCGACTTCTCCGGCACCTGCTATAATGACTTTCATAAGTTTATTCAAGTTTTTGAGTTAGTATGTCTTTTATCTGTTCTGAAATTCCCTCGGAATCCATACCACACTGATGATATAATTCCGGAATTGTCCCGTGTTCAATGAAACAATCCGGAATGCCTATTCTGCGAATCTGAGGCGTATAACCATTATCCGCCATAAATTCAAGTACAGCACTGCCAAAGCCTCCGTTTACCACTCCATTTTCAACGGTAACAATTTTTCGGAACTTCTTGCCAACCTCGTGCAAAAGTTCCTCATCCAAAGGCTTAAGATAAATCATATCATAATGGGCAACGGAAATATTTTCCGCTTCCAGCAAGGATATAGCCTTTGTAACTTCATTTCCAATCGGACCTAATGAAAGGACAGCAACATCTTCTCCATCCTTAAGTTTATGACCTTTTCCTATAGGAAGAACTTCAAGAGGCGTGCGCCAATCGGACTTTTCTCCTTTTCCTCGCGGATAACGAATGACAAAAGGACCGTTCTGCGCAGAATATGCAGTGAACATCAGATTTCTCAAATCGCATTCGTTTAGCGGAGAAGCTATAGTCAGATTAGGTATCGGACGCATATACGCAAGGTCAAACACTCCATGGTGAGTTGCTCCGTCTTCGCCAACAAGGCCTGCACGGTCCAGACACATGACCACATGAAGATTCTGAAGCGCGACATCATGTATAACCATATCATATGCACGCTGCATGAATGAAGAATATATATTACAGAAAGGAATCATACCTTCCTTTGCCAATCCTGCAGAGAATGTAACGGCATGTCCTTCGGCAATCCCCACATCAAAGGCGCGGTCCGGAAACTCTTTCATCATATACGTCATCGAGCAACCTGTTGGCATGGCAGGAGTTACACCAACAATACGTTCATCAGCTTCAGCCAACTCCACGAGAGTATGACCGAACACATCCTGATACAACTGCGGTTCATCTATGGAATGTACAATTATCCTTTTTCCGGTTTCTTTATCGAATTTTCCGGGAGCATGCCATTCTGTTGCCGATTCTTCGGCAGGTTTGAAACCTTTTCCTTTCTTTGTTTTGATATGCAGCAACTTCGGACCTTTCAAATCCTTTATATCATTCAAAAGCTTTACAAGATATTCCACATCGTGTCCGTCAACCGGTCCGAAATATCTTATGCTGAAGCCTTCAAACAAGTTATGCTGCTGCGTAAGCAACGCTTTCAGGCTATTGTTGAAACGCAATATATTGTCGCGTCTCCCGTCGTCCATAAGTTTTATTTTCTTCAAACCCTTATAAACGTCGTAACGCATTTTATTATATGCCTGGCTGGTTGTTATATCAACAAGATACTGGCTCAGGCCTCCAACATTATGGTCAATTGCCATATTGTTGTCGTTCAATATAATCAAAAGATTATTAGGATTCACCGAAGCATTATTCAATCCTTCGAAGGCCAGACCGCCCGTCATTGCTCCATCTCCAATCACAGCTATAACATGTCTGTTTTCTTCCTTCTTCAATGCTGAAGCAACGGAAATTCCCATAGCCGCAGAAATTGAATTTGAAGCATGTCCGGCAATAAAGGAATCATACTCGCTTTCGAAAGGATTTGGGAAACCACTTATTCCGTGAAATTTCCTAAGAGTATGAAAAGCTTCGCGTCTTCCTGTCAAAATTTTATGTCCATATGCCTGATGTCCGACATCCCACACGATTCTGTCATAAGGCGTATTAAAAACATAATGCAGAGCCACCGTTAGTTCCACAGTGCCCAGACTGGCACCAAGATGCCCGGGATTTTCGGACAACACATCAATTATATATTGCCGCAATTCATTGCAGACCTCAGGCAATATATCCGCAGGAAGCTGTCTCAAGTCTCCGGGATAGTTGATGTTATCTAACAAATGTTCTTCTTTATATTCGACCATATCGTGTTCTTTTTTTACAAAAATAATGAATTAGTTTATTCCTCAACGGTTTTGAACAGAGGAATATTATGTGGGGATGTTGCAAAACTAATTTAAACACAGAGACGCGGAGGCGCAGAGATTTTTATTTTATTTATTCTCAACATATTACCTCTGTGACTTTGTGCCTCTATGTTTGATTTGCATATTTTGAAACACCTACCATCTTTGTTTCTCCTTCGACAGAAAAACAAAGAAAAATGACAAAGTCAATTTGCAAAGATAACCAAATAAAAGTTTTTCTTATATATTACTCTGGAGTAATAGCAGGTTTCAACTTACAATTTGACAAAAAATTTTTACCTTATTCTTATTTTCCGGGATTTTCATACATTTTTATCGTTTCCTTTCGGAAAGAAGGCTTAATTCCTTTCGGAAGAAAATTTAATTACTTACGGAAGAAAATGCAATTACTTTCGGAAGCAATTCCGATTACTTCCGAAAGGAATTTCCGACATGTTTTATATAAATTTTCAATCAATAAGTAAACCATCAAAATGTCAAAAGAAGAGACTTTTTAACCAAACGGTAAAATGGGATTTTTAAGGGAAAGACTATATGGAGAGGGAATAATATTTGCCAGCCAGATTATCTCAAAGCAATTTTCCTTACAGTATCAGCTATACGAATTATATAATAACCTTTTGCCAGATTAATATAGTATTCACCGGAAGGCTGCTTCATTTCTATTTCCTTTACTTTTATACCAACAACACTATATATTTCCAGAAAACTTCCAACCGGAGCATTTGCTACCTTTACTGTGTTGTCATATACAATTATTTCAATAGCCGGTTTTTCTTCCTGATAAGACAAATGAGAGCCTGCGCCTGACTTATTTCCGGACTGAGCCTGAATGGTTAAGGCAGACAAAAACATAATCGCAAATATGTGGAACAACAAGCGCTTCATCAAGACATATTCTTATCGACTACAAATATAGTGAAAGGCGAGAGCACAACAAAATAAAAAACTTGTTTTTGATTTTGATAAGCCGAGTCGCATCTATCATTTAACTCAAATTCGAGTCAAATCGAATGTCATTCCTTCATTTACAGCTTGTACGGAAGGAAAAACCTCTGATGCTTCTCCCAATAAGACCTCAGGAGATTCATAACGAGCAGAGTAATGTCCGATAATAAGTTTTTTTACTCCTGCACGTTTTGCTATTTCCGCTGCCTGACGAGCAGTTGAATGATAGGTTTCTTTTGCACGGGCTGCGTCGGCTTCGACAAATGTAGCCTCATGATAAAGAAGGTCAACATTTTTTATCCATTGTACTATTTCAGGTAAAAAAGCAGTATCCGAACAATATGCATATTTCTTGGGAGGCGCCGCAGGTCTGGTTAAACGAGAATTGGGTATCACATCACCGTCCGGAGTAACAAAGTCAGCACCTTGCTTTATGTATTGAATTTCCCTTACAGGAACATTATAAAAGTCTATCATATCTTTTATAATATGTGCTTCTTTGGGCTTTTCGACGAACAAATATCCACAGCAGGCAACACGATGCTTCAACGGAATAGAATATACTGACACCGAACGGTCTTCCATCACCAATGAATATTTTGAAGTATCAATTGGATTGAACACTACATTAAAAGGTAATCCTTGACAGAAAAATTCCATGAAAGAATTTATATAAGTTTCAAGTTCGGCGGGTCCGTGTATAAACAAATCACCATTACGTCCGAGCATTCCCAAAGTCGAGACTAATCCGGGCAAACCAAAACAATGGTCGCCATGAGCATGTGATATGAAAATATGCGTCAAGCGGCTGAACTTAACCCTCATTCTGCGCATTTGCAGCTGAGTTCCCTCTCCGCAGTCTATCATATACAATTTATCTCTTAGATCCACAACTTGAGATGTCGGCAAATGCCTTGTTGTTGGCAAAGCCGAACCGCAACCTAAAATATTTACACTAAAATCTGCCATAATAAACTTCCGGTCTTCCTTTAAATATAAAAAGCGAAACAGCTGAAAATGTTTTTTACTAAAAAACATTAAAAAGGAAGCAATTCACATATTCATTAAAAAGGAAATATTTAATTTTGTTCGCTATCACATCAAAAGTGAAGCTTTAAATCAAATTGTATATTACCTTAACTTACTTTTTCTTTTTGTTTAAAACGGTTAAATGTAGAAACGGCCAAGCGCGAGCTTCGCCGTTTCCTTTTTTTATACATTTACTTATATAAAATCGGTTTTCAACCGGGTTTTCAACAAGTTTTTCAACAACAGTCATTAAAACTCCAATGAAACAATTTGAGGATTGTGGTCGCTCAAATATCCTGTCGGTCCTTCTGCTTCCTGAGCTATTTCAGAGCTGATTACATGAATCTGAGGAGTGACGAAAATAAAGTCAATTTTCTCACGTTTATCAACATCCAAGCGTCCGTAATCATGGAAAGTATAAGCCGGACCTGAGACTTTATCAGCAATCTTATGAGCATCCTTCAGAACAAATTCGTTTGTAGTCAAAGTCTGATATGCTTCTGAAGAATCTGAAACATTGAAATCGCCAGTAAGAACTGCAGGCTGGTCGCCTACGATTTCCTTGATGCGCTGAATGATAAGCAAAGCACCGTTTCTACGAGCCTCAACACCGACATGATCGAAATGAGTGTTCACACCCATAAATATTTTTCCAGTCTTTTTGTCCTTGAATTTTCCCCAAGTTGCGACTCTGGTGCAAGCTCCGTCCCAACCAATGAAACCTACGCTGTCCGGATATTGTGAAAGCCAGAATGTATTACTGTCCAAAACCTCGAATTTATCTGTCCTGTAAAATATAGCAGCATATTCACCTTTTGTCTTTCCGTCTTCACGGGCAACACCGATTGATGCATATCCCGGCAAACCGGCTTTAAGGTCGTCCATCTGGTTTTGCAGAACTTCCTGCATACCGACAATATCCATCTTCTTATCCAAAATGTACTTGCACACATTGTCTTTTCTGTACTTCCAGCTGTTCAAACTGTCTGCATCTGTATTAAGACGAATGTTGAATGTTGCCCATTCTATATGAGCCTTTTCATCTGCAACTTCCGGAGTTGCCTGTTTTTTGTTACCTGAGCAGCTGCAAACCGCAACTGTCAAGGCCATTAAAAGAAACTTCTTCATAAATATAATTTGAGTTTTTGAGTTTTTGAGTTGACGAGTTGACGAGTTGACAAGTTAACGAGGTTACAGGGGACAAGCATTAGTAAATCAACTACTTGACTACTTAACTACTTGACTACTAAAAAATCATCCCTTCATCAACATTCAAAACATCAACTCCCCTTTTCCCTGACGCACAATTTCAAAATCGTCGGTTGTACAGTCAACTACTGTTGAAGGTTCTATTCCACCATAACCACCGTCAATAACCAAGTCAACCATATTGCCATATTTCTCATAAATCAATTCCGGGTCAGTTGAATATTCCAACACATCATCATCTTCATCGTGAATTGACATAGTAAGAATTGGATTTCCCAACTCTGCAACGATTGTTCTGGCAATATTATTATCCGGAACTCTTATTCCTACTTCTTTTCTGTTCTTATAAATCTTAGGCAGCTCTGAGCTTGTAGGCAAGATAAAAGTAAACGCACCGGGCAAATTCTTCTTCATCAGTTTGAATGCAGAATTGCTAACTTTGGCGTATTCACTCAGATTGGACAAATCATAACAAATAATAGACAAGTTGCTCTTCTGAGGATTCACTCCTTTCATACGGCAAATACGTTCAACAGCACGTACATTCAGTGCATCACAACCTATGGCATAAACTGTATCAGTAGGATAAACAATGAGTCCTCCGTCTCTCAAAGTGTCAATCACCTTGGATATTTCACGGGGATTCGGATTTTCCGGATATATCTTAAGAAACATTGCAATATATTTTTATTGTTGCGGCAAAGTTATAAAGAAGCAGACATCTATTAAACATTAATTACATAAAAAAGAAAGAGCTCCGGCAAGAATTTTATAATTCTCCTCAAAGCCCTTTCTTTTATTTATCGTCAACTTGTATTCTTGTCAACTTATCTCACAAAAGTTAGCCATATATAATATGACCGTTTTCGTCTGTATAGTCTTCCAATCCTTTGCTGTACTGGTTCATTGCACGCAAGCTCATACCCATGCTTGAGAAACCACCATCATGATAAAGATTCTGCATAGTGACTTTGCGGGTGAAGTCGGAAAACATCATAACACAATAATCAGCACATTCGTCGGCAGTCGCATTACCAAGCGGACTCATCTTATTGGCAAAATCCATAAGATTTTCCATTCCCTTCACACCGTTTCCGGCAGTTGTCGGGGTTGGAGACTGAGAAATTGTGTTGATACGGACATTCTTTTCACGACCATATATATAACCAAAGCTGCGGGCAATTGATTCCAACAGGCTCTTAGCATCAGCCATATCGTTATAACCAAAGAATGTGCGCTGGGCTGCAACATAACTCAAAGCCACAACTGAGCCGTATTCAGCAATAGCATCCTGTTTCTTAGCTACCTGTAACATCTTATGGAATGAAATAGCTGAAATATCTAACGTTTTCTCAAGGAAGTTATAGTCCAAATCATCATATGTGCGTTTTTTGCGGACATTTGGACTCATGCCGATTGAGTGGAGCACGAAATCCACCGGACCGCCCAATATTTCCACAGACTTTGAGAATACAGTCTGAAGATCTTCAACACTTGTTGCATCTGCAGGAATAACTTCAGCGTTAAGTTTCTTGCCAAGTTCGTCAACCTGGCCCATTCTGACAGCCATTGGTGTATTACTCAAAGTGATAACCGCACCTTCATCAACTGCCTTTTCTGCCACTTTCCAGGCAATAGACATATCATTCAAAGCACCGAAGATAATACCTTTTTTGCCTTTCAATAAATTATGACCCATACTTATACCTTTATATTTTATGGCGCAAAAATACAATAAATCTGCAAGTTATGCAACTTTATTAAATTATTCCCTATAATATATACGTTTTACCCTGGGAGAAACAGAAGTCATTATCTCATATGGAATTGTTTTCAGGCGTTCTGAAAGTTCGCTGACCGACAATTCATCTCCAAAAACAACGACCTTGTCGCCTTCCTTTGCATCCACGTCAGTAACATCAATCATACAAGCATCCATACATATGTTTCCGACAATCGGGCAACGCTTTCCATTGACCAGAACCTCGCCGTTACGGTTACTGAAATGTCTGTCCATTCCATCAGCATAACCGATAGGTATAATCGCAATTCTTGAATCTCTATCTACATATGTCCTGCGGCTATAACCGATTGAATCACCTTTCGGCACTTCCTGAATCTGCAATATAGTTGTCTTAAGAGTGCTTACGTTTCTCAATCCTTTAATTCCGGATGCACTTACGCCATACAATCCGATTCCCAAACGAACCATATCCATCTGATATTGCGGGAAACGCTCAATGCCGGCAGAGTTTAGAATATGCTTTATTACTTTATAGTCCAAAATAGATTCCAATTCAGCAGCAGCTTTCTGGAATTTCCCGATTTGTGAAAGTGTGAAATCGTCGAACTCCGGTGAGTCGCTTCCTGCAAGATGAGAGAATATTGAACGGACTTGGACTCCTGTCTGCTGCGTCAATCGCGTGCATATCTCCGGCACGTCTTCCGGCCTGAAACCCAGGCGATGCATACCAGTATCAATCTTTATATGTATAGGATAAGAAGTTATGCCACGACGTTCGGTTTCCTTAATCATTGCGTCGAGTAACCGGAAACTGTAAACCTCCGGTTCAAGATTATTAGAGAACATTACGTTGAAGCTGCTGAACTCCGGATTCATCACCATTATAGGAATAGTTATTCCCTCCTTGCGTAAGTCAGCTCCTTCATCTGCGACAGCAACAGCAAGATAGTCACAACGATGCTCCTGCAGCGTCTTTGCCAGTTCAAATGAGCCTGCGCCATATGCCGAAGCCTTCACCATACAAACCATCTTTGTTTCCGGCCTTAGCTTTGACCTGTAGAAGTTATAGTTGTGGACAACTGCATCCAGATTGACTTCAAGAATAGTTTCATGCACCTTCTTTTCCAGACATTCCGAAATTCTCTCAAAATAAAAATGGCGCGAACCTTTTATAAGGATTATCTCATCCCTGAATTTATCTTCCGAGAAAGATGCAAGGAATTCGTCAGTCGTCTTATAAAATTCCTTTTCCAGAGTAAAGATGGATTCATATTCTTTCAAGTCTCTTCCGATACCGATAAGTCGGTCCACCTTTTTCCTCTCTATCAAATCAGCCACCTTCTTATAAAGAGATTTGGGCAATGTCCCCGACTGAAGGATATCCGAAAGAATCAAAGTAGATTTCATGTTCTTTCCCACCTTGCGGCTCTGCAGAAAGTCCAATGCTATATCCAGAGAATTGATATCGGAATTATAAGTATCATTTATAAGCGAACAGTTATTTATTCCATCTTTTACTTCAAGACGCATGGCAACCGGTTCCAGATGCCGGAACTTCTCAGTGTCGTTGACGCTTGTGGGCTTGAGATAAAGCATTATTGCTATGCAATGTATTACGTTCTCAATCGAAGCATCGTCGGTGAACGGGATAACATAAACCCTGTCAAATCCCAATTGTGTGCATCTGATTACAGTTTCCGTCTTATGTTTTTCAACAGACTCAATATATAATGGAGCCTCGGTGTCTGTTCTGCTCCATATTATCGCTTTATGAGACAGGCAAGATGCTTCGATGGCATTTGCAATCAGCATATTGTCGCCGTCATAAATTATAGCTTCACACTCGGAAAACAAGGACAGTTTTTCGAGGCATTTCTGGTTCATTGAAACGAAATTCTCCTGATGAGCTTCGCCAATGCTTGTAATAACGCCGACTGTAGGAGCTATTATAGGCTGCAAATTATCCATTTCGTCCGGCTGGGAAATTCCTGCCTCAAAAATGCCTAGCGTATGTTTCTCATTCATTGCCCACACAGAAAGAGGAACACCGAGCTGCGAGTTGTAGCTTCGTGGCGAACGGACAATATTGAACTCATTCCTCAGCAACTGATACAGGAATTCCTTAACAATTGTCTTACCGTTACTGCCTGTAATTCCTATAACCGGAATAGAGAAACGCTTGCGATGGAAAGCCACCAACTTCTGCAAAGCCCGAAGCGTATCTTTCACATAAAGGAAATTGGCATCAGGCATTGTTGAAAATTCGGGAAGGTTTTCACTCACCACAAAGTTTCTCACTCTCAGATTATACAGTTCCTTTATATATCTATGACCATCGTTGGTCTTAGTTTTCAATGCAAAAAACAAGCTGGATTCCGGGAAAGACAACCGGCGACTATCAGTAAGCAAAATACTTATATTATCATCATGCCATTCACTCGGTCTCGCATTTATAATTTCTGCCACCTGTTTTATCGAATACTCCATCTTTATTTCAGTTTAGATTCTACAAACATTTTCTCTTCTGTGAAATCAAAGTAAGGAAATTTCTCTCTAATTCCATCAATCTTTAACAAAGTTTGAAACATAAATTGGCGATAAGCTTCGCTTTCCTGCCTGAAAGGGCGGTGGGCAACAGCTTTCCGTATTTCTTCGATTTCTTTCATCACCTCTTTTGACTGGGGCGTGATATAATTCTCGCAGAATTTCTCCCAAATATAATTTACCGCCAGTGGCGACGGATGAATCATATCATCGGCATAAAACCGGTAATCGCGAAGTTCGTCCATCATTATTTCGTAGGAAGGGAAATAATCTGTCCTGCCAACAAATTTTCTTTTCAATTCATCAACGGCCAAAAGCAAGGTTGCCTTGCTAAGCTGGTTTTCGTGCGCACCGTCTTTCCAATGGCGTATCGGGCTGACTGTGAACAAAACATTCATTCCCGGATTTACAGAAAACAAATCATTCAGCAATAAGGACCAATCCTCAACGATTTCGTCCACACTCAAGCGTTCACGGACAAACATCTTTTCCGGCAATTTGTGGCAATTTGATACTATTTCTCCCGTACTCTTCAGTTTATAAACCCAGGCTGTTCCTAACGTAACCACCAGAACGGACGCAGTTCTGATTCTTTCTGCCGCTTTCACAAAACGTGAGTTTATAAGCTCAAGACATCCGTTTTCCGTATCTGCCGAGAAACTTCCATGATGCATAAAGCTATAATATATACCTTTTTCGCAGAACAAATCTGACGCAGAAAAAGGTTTGCCATTGAGAAGCAGCCTTAACGCACGGCTAATGGAAGAAGGATTATACTGTATGCCAAACGGATTTATATCTATGGAGAACTTTGAATACGCTAGTTGCTTACCGATATTTTCTGCAAAGCAAGAACCTAACAACAGAAATCTGTCAGTATAATCATATTTCCGTTTTACTTCAGGGAAAGTTATTTTCGTAAAGAAATCCATATTTCATTTTTAACACAAAAATAATGGATAAAATTAAATAACAAATTATTTTTATCACGCCCTCATCTCCCCCCACTTATCAAACTCCTGCTTCAGTAACCACGCCATAGCCTGGGATTTTATGATATACTGGCAAGCATGTTCCGGGATTTT
>CASFJQ010000009.1 GCA_949295065.1 uncultured Parabacteroides sp.
ATTATAAGAAATTATGCGAAAGATACAGACGGATTGTTTACCCGAATTGTCGGGAAGATTAGCGCACTTACAATCCTGCAATATATTAACTATAAAAATTAGAAACCCATTGGTAGAGTTAAATATGCGCTAATTTAATTCCGCCAACGAGTTAAGATAATATATTACAGAAACAGAAAGTATACTGATTTTTAGCTGTGTTAATAAAAATATCCTATTCTTTTCCCTTTTCTATATATTAAGACAATTAATGTCCTTATAATTATAATATCTTTCTTGTAAAAGAATAAGAACATCCAGACTTTGTATCCAAATCATATTCATAAACTCGTAATAATAAAGGATATTGAGGTTGTATTTGGTCTGAAACCAACGGTTCCTTTATATTAGCAATTTTATAAAACGGATTTGGATTCTCTCCTTTAGCCTCAACTAGTCCTTCTCCTTCCAGTGGAACATACGAACGTATACGCAAAAAGCCTCCCAAACGTGAATGTATCTGTACCGAAGATAATTGACCTCCGTTCCAATCAATATCCACAACAAAACCACCACGACCAACCAAACCTTTTACATATCCCTGTTGCCAAGTATCTGGCAAAGCAGGTAATAAATGTAAAGCACCATCATGACTTTGTAATAACATTTCAGCGACTCCTGAAGTATAACCAAAATTACCATCTATTTGGAAAGGAGGATGTGCATCCAACATATTCGGATAAATACGTCCTTGGGGATATTCATTTTTCCATTCATCACCAGGCAGTAGTTCCAATAAATGTTTAATCATTTCAAAAGCATGATTTCCATCCAACAAACGTGCCCACAGATTTATTTTCCATCCCATCGACCAACCAGTAGCTTCATCACCACGTTGTATCAATGTATTCTTAGCTGCCTGAAACAATAAAGGGTTAGAATAAGGAGAAATCTGATTACTTGGATAAAGGCCGTAAACATGTGAAATGTGACGATGCTTGTCTTCTGGATTATCTACATCCTCAAGCCATTCTTGTAGTTGGTTGTATTTACCAATTTGCATCGGTGGTAAATGGTTCAACATTTGTTTTAAAGAATCCTGATAAGACAAGGAACCATTCAATGCTTTTGTAGCGTCTAAAGCTTGGCTTAAAACATCAAACACAATCTGGTTATCCATCGTACATCCAGCTGTAATAGTAGAAGCTTGTTCCGTATCCTCACCTCCCGGTCCATGTTCCGGAGACATAGAAGGAGCACACACCATCCATTTATAATGTGGATGTTGAATCAAAAACGACAAATAAAAATCTGCTGCACCTTTCAAAATAGGATAAATATCTTTCAAGAAATTTATATCTCCAGTATATAAATAATGTTGCCACAAATGAGTGGAAAGCCAAGCTCCTCCATTAGGCCATGTCCCATAAAACGCACGATCAACAGCTCCTGTTATTCTCCATAAATCAGTATTATGATGGGCTACCCAGCCATTAGCTCCATACATAATCCGAGCTGTTTCCCGTCCAGTTATAGACAAATCACGAATCATATCAAATAAAGGTTCATGTGTTTCTGTCAGATTTGTTACTTCTGCGGGCCAATAATTCATTTCAGTATTGATATTTATCGTATATTTTGAATCCCATGGAGGTAAAATCATATTATTCCAAATACCCTGTAAATTTGCAGGTTGTCCTCCTGGTTGAGACGAAGATATAAGTAAATAACGACCATACTGGAACATTAAGGCTACCAAAGGTAAATCATTTCCTTTATTGAAATTTGCAATTCGATTTGTTGTTTCCTCTTTTTCCGAATCACTTTTACCCAAATTAAGAGAAACACGGTTAAATTGAGCCTGGTACATGGATAAGTGCCCTTGTAATGCATCTTCATATGTCTTCTTCATAGCCACTTCCAACTGCCTTGAAGCTCTTTTACTCTCATTAGCGTTTACAGTATGATAATCAACAAAATTTGTTGCTGCTGTTACATAAAGTGTCACTGTATCTGCATCTTGAATATGAATATATTGATCGTCTATCCACATCTTTCCACCTTTTACAAGTGCTTGAGTTTGTGTTTCAGCCTCAACATCACCTTTGATGCCTTCATGGTCTGTTCCTCGGCTACGCATAATAAGCTTCTTTCCTTGATGTCGTACCTGATGTCCTAATGGGGATTCATATCCAACTTTCAGATTCAACATACCGGGCTTATCTGATGTATAACGTAATATAATCACCGGATCGGCCAATGAAGCAAAAACCTCACGACTAAACTTTGTCTGATCTACTTTATAACTTGCAGTAATAATTGCCTTTTCCAAATCCAACTCCCGATAATAATCTGAAGCTTTTGCAGTATTTTGATTGTGAATCACCAAACTACCCAAAGTCAAATAAGGCATACCGTGTGAGTTAGTATAAAAAGTCTTATCTATCAAATCCTGAGCCTCAAGATTCTTTCCTGAAAATATCAACTGACGAACCTCCTCCAAATTCTTATAGGCTTCCGGATTATCATTACGATACGGACCTCCGGCCCAGAAAGTTTCTTCATTCAATTGAAGTTCTTCTTTCTCGACTCCTCCATATACCATTGCCCCTAATTTAGAATTACCTATAGGTAAAGCTTCTGTCCATCTTTCAGCAGGTGCTTTATACCATAACTTCAACTGGCTTTGAGAAGAAAAAGGAAGGAAAGACAAACTAATCCATAATATATATGATTTTAAGGTTTTCATATTTTTTACTTATTTAGATTAGAGTTTATACGGAATAAAATATAGGATGCTTATTACTAAGCACCCTAAAATCTTACTCAATATATTATCTATTTATTAATCGTTACAAATATAATATCACACGAAGTTATAAGTAACTAGATATACCAATGTTAATAATATCAACCTGGAATATCACCGACTTCCCACCATCACCGTCACAAAACTCAACCCCGGCATCTCAACAACAACCTTTCCGGATTCAACTTTAATTGATTTCACTTCCTCCATTGAGCGTTCTGAATTGGTTACATAAGCACGGAAAGAAGTAATATTTTCCGGTAAGCCGGTAACAATGGCTTCACAAGCGGCGCCATTATTTACTAAGTGAACTGCATATTCTCCTTTGGAAATATTACCGAATGCTGTAGCATTCACTTCTTTCTTGTCGCAATTCAAAGGAATAGCGAATGAGTTTTCTGGAGTTGATGCCAGCTGTTTGATGTTCCAGAAACGTTGGGTCGGACGCAGAGGTCCTTCACTGCCGAAAATTCCGTCGCCCCAAAGAAGTGAATAGTCTGAAGTGAGCTGCCATTGCAGGATAGACAATGGTTGGCAGATGGCGCAAAGACGAACATAAAGGTTGATTTCGTAGAAGGCAAATGTTGATTCGCCAAAGATTTCCGGATAACGCCATGCTGCTGCATCCGTACTTCCCTCGCCTACAATCAAAGGTTTGTTTATTTTCTTCGAAATATCCGCCCATCTCTTCAACGTAGCATCATCACATCCTCGCCATGAATGGAAAGAGACTGCTCCGATATATTGCCAAACTGATTTATCATTCAATGCGGCATCAAGGAAACTCAAAGTTGTTGCATCTGAATTATCGCCGAGAAGAAGTGTCGTTGGCAATCCGCGTTCAGCCATATAAGCTCCGAAACCTTTGATAAAGCAGGCATGCCCTTCGGCTGTGAACAACACATCAATACCCAAATCAGATTCGTTGAACGAGAACATCACAGTTTCAACTCCATATTCCTGCTTCAAATAAACAAGATAATCAGCGAGCGACTTATATATCTGCTTTTCTTTCTGAGGATTCAGACGATAGGCCTGGATACCGCCCTTGCGTTTGTAATCCTCCGGCTTGCCATCTATTGCCCAAACAGGCGGGAACCAGCAACTTACGATTACCGGCATACCTTTTGCCTGTAAACGCTGTGCCATTTCCATCGAACGGCGCACGTGCTCGTCAAGATTACCTTTTCTTGCTTCGGCAATAGGGTCTGTTGTTTCATCCGGCTGCCATTTCTGCCATGGCATTTCCACACGGCCATAGGCAACTCTCATATTCTGCAAGCAATAGTCGATGACTTTCGGGTCATTCTTAGGATTCTGCAAGCGGAAATTTCCGCCCATACCCATAAACAGTCTGCCCGGATTATGCAAATCCAATGAAACATTTGCTGCTGTATTGTTTATTTCACCATCAGCAGAAATCTTGAATTTCAAAGTTTTTTCCGAACCACGGCGAACTCGGTCCATCACAGGAATATAAACTACCTTGTTTCCATTTTCATCACGGACAAAGGCATTTTTCTTCTGCTTCAAGCTGAGTTTCAATGTTCGTCCTTTGCCGTTAATCTGGATTTCCCGTCCGTTGTCCACTATCACACTGCCATAACGGGGAGATGGTAATTCCATACAGAAATAAACTGAAGCTCCCGGCAGAACTGTGTCACTTTTTGCAGTGAGAACCACCTCGGCAACACCCTTCTCAGTGTCACTGACCTGCTGATGAAGCGTCACTCCACGTATAGGAGTCGTAACTTCCTGCATATTTCCATCACGGTGATACTTTGGAAAAGATTGTCTTTCTTTTCCACTGATTTCCATTTCTCCTCCAGGTTTACCTACACGCAGAGAAGACTCAAATTCCATAAGCTCGCCATCCACACGGATACCACTCATATTTCCCCAAGCCATAACTTCTGTCTGTGCAGACAAAGAAGTGGCAGAAAACAAGGCGAGCATAGCCAACACACACTTAAATTGTTTTCTCATAATTTTAAAGTTTACATTATATAAATAAGGATACGACTGCTAAACTACAATTTTTCATTGTAATGAAACTTTTTTTCCACATATTATGAAAAACTTTTTCCATATATTATGAAAATTCTTTTTCATCAGCATGAAAATTTATTTCCATATATTATGAAAAAAGTTTTCCAACCTCAAAAAAAATCCTGAAAATACAAATAGCAATGAATCAGAATATTACCCTAAATCGTAATATTCGACATATTCGTCAAATTTAAATTCGGTCTTTATTCCGGATTTTTTCAGCAAAGAAATTATTGAATTCTGTTCGTTAGGACTGATAAGTCTTTCCTTTTTAAGACAGCGATAATATGTAGACAGTCCAAGATAGTGTTTCATTATGCGCTTTACAGCCAAAGTCTCGGCATAAGGCATAGAGTTAAGCATCATATTAAAACCTTTGGCAAACATTTCCGGTTTGTCAAGTACAAACATTTCACAGTTTTCCCCAGTTAAAGGAATAATAGACACAGGATTAACACTTGTCACCACTTTTCTGGAAGCTGGCACATTCGAAGCCACACTATATCTAAGGCATTCAGCTTTACGTGTGCATTTTTCATTGAAGCAATGAACAAAAGATACAGGGAATTTGTCGTAATCTAGAATTTCATTCATAATATTATTAGTTTTTAAGTTTGTAAGTTTTTGAGTTTACAAATCAGCTAAATAATTTCCTTGAAAAAGAAAAGTGCCATAGGTAAATAATCCTTCAGAGAAATACGCAGTTCCTTAAGGGCTTTAGTGATGTGATATTCCACAGTTTTTGATGAGACACCCATCTTTTCGGCAATTTCCTTGACCGACATTTGCTCATAACGGCTCATACGGAAAATGCGTTGTGTCTGCTCTGGTAAAAAATTGAGAGTTTCATTAATGATATGATTTATATCATCTGTATAAATAGTCGACGGGTCACATGCCTCAAGACTCATTATACGATAGTTTATATCTCTTATCTGAACAGAAGATATATTCTCCATCACCTCAAGTTTGGTTTCCTGACGCTTCAGGTAGTTCAGCGAACGATTACGGAGAATTGTTATAAGCAAAGCCAAAGGATGCTCAACCGTTTCCGTCTTCATCGTTTCCCACAACTGTATCAAAGATTCGGATGTAATATCTTCAGCAACCTGGTCGTAGCGTACATAAGATTTTACGAACATAAATGAACGCTTATAATATAATGTATATATATCACTAAAACTCATCATTGCCGACATACTACTTCCCTTTTTAGCTAATGTTCCACAATGTTAGTAAAAAGAAATTGTATTTACAAATTATAACAGATACAAGTTAACGAGGAAACAAGTTGACAAGAGTTCTTTCCCTTGTCAACTTGTTTCTGAAGCCTACTTACTCAAGAAGTAATCCAAATCCGGTTTCACAACATTTCCTTCGAAATCCACAGGATAAAGAGCGCCTTCTTTTTCAAGACGCGCAATCATCGTCTTCAACATTTCATTTCTCTTGGAAGGATTAGTTTCTGAAAGTTCATTCTTCTCGAACGGGTCGTCTTTAAGATTATAAAGAAGGCACTCCGGACGTTCGGGATGTTCGGGATTATAATAATAAATTATTTTCCAGTCGCCCTCACGATATGCCGTAAAATAACTTCCGCGATGGCTGTGCGGGAAATGCATAAGGAAAACATTTTCTCTCTCGGCAGAAGTGTTTCCCTGAAGGAGCGGCTTAAGATTCTGTCCGTCCACAGCATGAGATTTCGGAATTTCAGCTCCGCTCAAAGAAGCAAGCGTCGGATAAATATCCATTATTGTTCCCATCTGAGTCTGAACTTTTCCGGAAGCTACAGGGAAAGCTTTCTGCAATTTGTTTTTTGCATTTGGTTTTGCCCACGATATGATGAAAGGCACTCGCATTCCTCCTTCAAACTCCGTACCTTTCTTTCCCCGCAAAGGAGCAGATGAAGCATATCCGCGTGCCGGTCCCAAAGGAGCGTCACCGCCATTATCGCCAAGGAATATTATAAGAGTGTTTTCAGCAACACCTTTCTCAACTAGATAGTCCATAATTTCACCCAGAGATTTATCCATTCCTTCCACCAAAGTAGCAAAGGCTTTTGCCGCATCACTCTTCGAAGCATCACCTTCGTAGTGTGAAAGGAAACGCTTATCAGCCATAAAAGGAGTATGCAAAGCATAATGAGACATATTCAGATAGAAAGGTTTTCCTTCGGCAATAGCTTTATCCATTTCCGCCTTGGCTTCAATAGTCAATGCATCTGTAAGGAAAGTTTCCGTGCCATGATATTTCTCAAGACCAGGAACTGCCCTTGGTTTATATCCGGCAATATTTCCATAGCCTTCTTTGCCGAGATAACTTCCCGGTTCACCGATTGACGAACCTGCGATATTTACATCGAATCCTATATTCTGAGGAAATTCACCTTCACTTCCAATGCATCCGAAATGCGCCTTTCCTACATGGATGGTTTTATAGCCTTGAGTATGCAATAAACGTGGAAGAGTGAAAACGCTCGAATCAATGCCTTTCCAGTTCCAGTCGCGCGGTCCGTATGGAGTTCTGTTGTTTGATTCGGAATTAATCCAGTTTGTAGTTCTGTGTCGGGTGGCGTTCTGTCCGGTCATCAATGAAGTGCGCGATGGCGAACTCACACTCTGGGCATAGAAAGTTGAGAAACGGATTCCCGTTTCGGCAAGTCTTTCCATATTTGGAGTTCTGTACCATCGGTTAAGAGGCTGCTCTATAGGATTGCCGTTTTCATCAACAACGAAAGGAAGTGATGTATCCATCAATCCCATATCATCAACAAGGAAGACAATAATATTAGGTTTGTTCCCGGCATTTGCGGCAATTCCGGCAAATGATAATGCTGCAGCCGAAATGATTGTGCTTACTTTATACATAAGAGATATTTTGTTTGATTGATCTGAAGACATTCCAAAGGTAACACAGAGTGAATGTCATCAAAATTCCTGGAGTTAACAAATTGACATAACAAAGCAAAAATATGAAAATTGAAGATTTAATCACTAATTTTGCCTCGTTTTTATACAGACAGTCATGAATAATATTCTGCCCACAAAAGAATCTCCCAAACTGTATCACATACTTGCGATACTGACGGTTGGAGTTTGGGGAACAACATTCATATCAACAAAAGTTCTTATCGAAAATGGCTTGCAGCCACATGAGATATTTCTTCTCCGCTTCATTATTGCTTATATTGGCATTTGGTTCATTTCTCCGGCAAAGCTGTTTGCCAAGAGTTGGCGCGACGAGTTGCTTCTGCTTCTTTCCGGCTTTACGGGCGGAAGTCTTTATTTCCTGACAGAAAACACAGCTTTGAGTTATACTCAAACTACAAATGTTGCATTTATTATATGTACGACTCCACTGCTGACAACAATACTTTCCTTGCTTACCGACAAAAGGGAGAAAGTGAGCAAACCTATTATTATTGGTTCACTAATTGCATTAATTGGTGTCGCTTTGCTGGTATTCAACGGCAGCTTCGTGCTGCAACTTTCTCCTGCAGGAGATTTGCTGACGCTTGCAGCAGCATTGTCGTGGTCGGTCTATAGTCTTATCATAAGGAAACTGTCGGGAAGATATAATTCAGCATTTATCACCAGAAAAGTTTTCTTTTACGGATTGCTTACTGTTTTGCCGGTATTTCTGCTGAAGCCTTTCAGTTTTGCGGCTGAAGGTTTTGCCAATCCTGCAGTTTGGATGAATCTGGCTTTTCTTGGAGTGTTGGCTTCGCTGGTTTGTTTTGTTGTGTGGAATATAGTTCTGAAACAGCTTGGCACAATACAGTCGTCGAACTATCTTTATCTGAATCCGCTTTTCACAACCGTAGCCGCTTCAATGTTCCTGGATGAGAAACTGACGGTTTATGCTATTGGCGGAGTTGTTCTGGTTCTTCTCGGCGTATTCTTTTCCACAAAAAAGTAATATGTCATTAAATTGTAATCAAGCCTAAACCTTTCTGAAAAGTAGATGCTGTTACTTTGCTCTCGCAAAAGAAAACAATATCTGATGAAAAAGAGTTTATTAATTCCGGCTTTGTTAGTTTCAATGTTCTGTCAGGCACAGACAAGAAACGAAATACAGATTCCAGACCTGAAAGGTTACGAAACCCTGAAATGCGATTTCCATATCCATACAGTTTTCTCGGACGGGACAGTTTGGCCAACAGTGCGAGTTGACGAAGCATACAGAGAAGGACTTGATGCTATTTCTCTGACTGAGCACATCGAATATCGTCCGCATAAGGAAGATATAAATGCAGCTCACGACCGTTCATTTGATATTGCAAAGAAATATGCTGACGACAGAAATATCATTCTTATAAAAGGTAGCGAAATCACTCGTTCGATGCCGCCGGGACACAGCAATGCCATATTCATTTTGGATGCTGATGCCTTGGACAAGAAAGAATATAAAGATGCTTTCAACGAAGCAAAGAAGCAAAATGCTTTCATATTCTGGAATCATCCGGCTTGGGATGCACAGCAACCGGACACAACAATCTGGTGGGACGCTCACACAGAATTGTTGAACAGCGGATGCATGCATGGTATTGAAGTTGTAAACGGGAATTATTCCCCGGAAGCTCACCAATGGTGCCTGGACAAGAAACTTACAATGATGGGTAATTCTGATGTTCACCAGCCAATACAGGCAGATATTGATTTTGCCAAAGGCGAACACAGAACAATGACACTCGTCTTCGCTAAGGAAAGAAGCGAGGCGGGAATACGCGAAGCTTTGGAAAATCGCAGAACAGCCGTTTATCATCAGAACAATCTGATAGGCAAAGAAGTGTTCCTGAAAGAGATTTTCGAAAACTCCATTAAAATTGAATCAATAAAAAGAAATGGAAACAGCGCAAGAGTTACATTATATAATGACTCTGACCTGGAGTTCAATCTGAAAAAGACTGAACACGACAAAGATGTTATCTATTTCCGAGAATACACTATAAAACCTCACTGCAAACACACAATATCTGTTCGCTTTGAAAACAACAAAACGCAAGGCGATGTAAACTTCGAAGTGACTAATTTGTGGATTGCACCGGGAAAAGGTTTAACCTATAGCTTTAGACTTTGAAAAACATCACATATATTTTTCTCTTAACAAAGCGTAAATGAAAATTCTAGCTCTTACATTTACTTAAACGCACATACATTTCATTTTCCCTGGCCTTTAAACCAACCAATGAAAAAGGCATAGCTGCAAAACCGGAAAGCACAAAAGCTCATGGGTTTGCAGCTTTTTTATTTTTCTCGTCTGTATAAATAACTTACATTTGCAGCCATAAGACTAAACTTCTTAAAAAATGGTATTGAACTATATATGGATTGGATTCTTTCTGATTGCTTTTGTGGTGGCAATGGGAAAGCTTGTTTTTCTCGGAGATACAAATGTGTTCACTGAGATTATCAATAACACGTTCTCGTCAGCAAAAACAGGATTTGAGATTTCAATCGGTCTGACCGGCGTACTTTCTCTCTGGCTCGGCATTATGAAAATCGGAGAAAAAGGTGGAGTTATCCAGGCTTTCGCCAAACTTGCTTCTCCTGTTTTCTGCAAACTGTTTCCGGAGATTCCCAAAGAGCATCCGGTGACGGGTTCGATATTCATGAATCTTTCAGCAAACCTGCTCGGGCTTGACAATGCTGCGACTCCGATGGGACTGAAAGCAATGCAGCAAATGCAGGAATTCAACAAGGATAAAGACACGGCAAGCAATCCGATGATTATGTTCCTTTGTATAAATGCATCGGGGCTGACACTGATTCCGATTACCATTATGATGTATCGTGCCCAGCTTGGCGCGGCAAATCCTTCGGATGTGTTCCTGCCAATTATGCTGGCAACTTTCACTTCAACACTCGTTGCGATTCTTGCCGTATGCTTCAAACAGAGAATAAATATTCTGCAGAAGAATCTGATATTGTTTTTCGGTGGTCTGATAACATTAATCGGAGGTTTGGTGATTCTGTTTCGCTCAATGCCGCAAGAGGAAGTTTCTCTTTATTCCACAGTTTTTGCCAACACTCTCCTGTTTTCCATTATTTGTGGATTTATTGTAAGTGGCATCAGAAAACGCATAAACGTGTATGAAACTTTTATTGAAGGAGCAAAAGAAGGATTTCAAACAGCAATAACTATTATACCATATCTTATAGCCGTGCTAGTGGCAATAGGTGTGTTCCGAGCTTCGGGGGCGATGAATTTTGTGATTGATGCAGTAAGATTTTGTGTGGAAGCAGTCGGACTTAATTCCGATTTTGTCGAAGCCTTGCCAACAATGCTAATGAAACCATTGAGCGGAAGCGGTGCCCGCGGAATGATGCTCGACGCGATGAATACTTACGGAGCGGATTCATTCGTAGGCAGACTGGCTTCAATCGTTCAAGGTTCGAGCGATACGACTTTTTATGTGGTTGCTTTATATTACGGAAGTGTCGGCATACGAAATTCACGATACACAGTTTCATGCTCTTTGCTGGCAGACCTAGCCGGAGCGCTAGCTTCGATTGGACTGGCTTATCTGTTTTTCGGAAGCTGACGAAACAGAAAAGACATTTCAACTACACGACTAAAAATTAAAGATGGAAGAAGAATTAAAAGAAGATGTCAAAGAAGAGACAGACTATGACATCAGATGGAAACAACGTTTCAATTATTACACTAGGGCTTTTGGCAGACTGACCGAAGCTATTACTATTATTAAACATGAGCCGAATCATTTTCTGCTCCAGGCAGGACTGATACAGACATTTGAATATACATTCGAACTCGGATGGAAAACATTAAAGGATTATCTGGAGTCGGAAGGGTTTCATGTTTCATCACCAAAGCATGCTATCAGAAAGGCTTTTCAATGCGGATTCATTTCCGACGCAAAGCCGTGGCTGAAGGCTTTGAACGATCGTAACATGATGTCGCATTCCTACTACGAAGATGTTTCGCTTCATGTTGTTTCGGAAATACAAAACAATTATTATGACCAACTAAAAGAACTTCACGAATGGCTTGGGAATTTGGTAAGACAGGATTAGACAGAGAAACACTGAAAGAAATTCATAGAATTTTATACAGCTTCCCCAAAGTGAAGGAAGCTGTATTATTCGGTTCGCGAGCTAAAGGCTGCCCTAAGAAAGGTTCAGATATCGACATTGCCATTATCGGAGATACAATAAATCTAGATGATATATCTACGATTATGGCAATATTCGAAGCATCTCTTATTCCTTTCATGATAGACATTGTTGACTACAAAGAAGTACATAATGCCGGATTGAAGTCGCACATCGAAAGAGTTGGAATTACAATCTACAGACGCGACCTGAATATGGCAAATTATTTCTTCAACTGATGCTGACGGATGAAATCAACGGCAAGCGGGAAACCTGCGCGGCACATTGTTACGTGGTCGAAACCGTCGAGTTCGTAAATCGTAACATCAGGATGACCGACAAGTTTTAGCATTCTCCAGAAATAGGCTGTCTCCTCGTATCTGCCAAAGAGTTCTTTTTCTCTGTCGCCTGAGATTATCATAATCGGTGCGCAATCTTTTCTTATATGATACAGAGGAGCAGTCCTGTCTATTGTTGGTTGCAACGGTTCCAGGCCTTGCTCCTTTCTGGTGGCGAAGTGTGTTATGACCTGACCGCTGAATGGAATAATTCCTGCGAGTGAATCTGCATCTATATTATATTTCTGCAGCCACGATTTATCCAATCCAATCATATTAACCAAATATCCTCCGGCTGAATGTCCGGCAATATATATGGAAGAAGTATCACCTCCATATTCTCCAATATTATTGAAAACCCATGCAACTGCAGCAGCGGCATCATCAACAATCTCCAAAGTTTTCACCTGTGGCGACAAACGGTATTCAACACCTACAACAATCAAACCTTCTTTCAATAATTCTTCCGGAATTTCACGGCTACCTCCTGTAAGTCCTCCTCCATGAAACCACACCAGAACCGGAGATTTTGCTGCACATTCAGGACTGGCAATATCCAACCGGCACATTGAGTCGGCATAAGCATTGGACATTTGCGCACGATAAGGAATGTTGCGCTTGTAGACATAATCTGAAGCTTGGGCTGTCAAAACAAACAGACAGCAAAGCATAGTTAACCAAAGTAATCGTTTCATATCATAAAAGTTTATTGTTAAGTAACTGTTCTGTATTACTATTATAATTTAATTTTTTCGGATTATATAAGTTATGGAGTTAAAGGAGTTAAAAGGAGTAATAGGAGTTAAAGGCCAATACTATTAGAATCTTAAATCTATCGGCTTTTAACTTCTTTGCGATGCGAAGCAGAGCTTTAACTTCCCATAACTCCTTATAACTCCTATTTTGAACCTATCAAAACTCAAATTTCTTTGCTCAAAGATAAAAAATCACACAAAATTATGGAAGATTTGAAAAGCAAAACGAAATAGATTAATTTCGCAGAATCAAACTTCAAACAAATAAAAAGATGGCAATTTTTTATTATTCCGAAGACATAGAACTTCCAGCCATAAACCAGGACGCAGTGAGTGGATGGGTAAGAAAAGTGGCGGAAACACATGGAAAGAAAACCGGAGATATTTCCTATATTTTCTGTTCTGATGAAAAAATACTGGAAGTAAACCGCCAGTATCTGCAGCACGATTATTATACGGATATTATCACTTTCGATTATACTAGCGGAAATAAAATATCCGGCGACCTGTTCATAAGTCTGGACACAGTGAAGACTAACGCTGAAAAATTCAATACAGAATATAACGAAGAACTTCACCGTACAATAATCCACGGAATTCTTCATCTTTGCGGAATAAACGACAAAGGTCCGGGTGAAAGAGAAATTATGGAAGAAAACGAAAACAAAGCTCTTGCCATACTTCCGGAAGAATGTAAATTCTGATTATATATTATAGGAAGGAGTTATATGGAGTTATAGGAAGTAAATGCTATGCTTCGCAACGCCGGGAAGTTAAAGGCCGAAAGATTTAAGATACTAAATGGTATTGGCCTTTGACTCCTATTACTCCTTTTAACTCCATTAACTCCATAAATTTCTAAATACTCCTTTTACTCCAAAATATAGGTCCGAACCTACGCGCCTGTAGGTTCGGACCTACGTCTAAATATATACGGCCCCACGCAAGATTAGGTTCGGCCCTGCAAAAAACGGATTCGAAGTCTCCAAAACTTTTGTTCGAAGATATTTCATACCACAAACCACAAATACTGCTACCCGCCGAGGATTCCATAAAAAAGAATAAGAGCAATGGTTGTCTGCTCCATCTTAACTATCTTTGCAAAAGAATAAAAAACAGAAAAATATACGATGATTTTCAATTACGATGTAATAGTTGTCGGAGCCGGACATGCCGGTTGTGAAGCAGCAGCTGCGGCAGCTAATCTAGGCTCGAAGACTTTGCTCATCACAATGGACATGAACAAGATTGCCCAGATGAGCTGTAATCCGGCTGTTGGTGGTATTGCAAAAGGTCAAATCGTTAGAGAGATTGATGCCTTGGGCGGACAGATGGGTATAGTGACAGACCGCACAGCCATCCAATTCCGTATGCTTAACAGAAGTAAAGGCCCTGCAATGTGGAGCCCGAGAGCGCAAAGCGACCGTGCCCGTTTCATCGAATGCTGGAGAGGTATTTTGGAAAACACTCCTAATCTGTCCATATGGCAGGATATGGTTCAC
This sequence comes from uncultured Parabacteroides sp., assembly GCA_949295065.1. Lineage (GTDB taxonomy): Bacteria > Bacteroidota > Bacteroidia > Bacteroidales > Tannerellaceae > Parabacteroides. The sequence continues at coordinate 14,548 of CASFJQ010000009.1, forward strand.
GAGCTGTTGATGGACGGTAATCGTGTTGTTGGTGTGAAAACAGGAATGGGCGTGGAATTTCATGCCGGAGCTGTTGTTCTGACAAACGGAACTTTCCTGAACGGATTGATGCATATCGGACGCACACAAATCAAAGGTGGACGAATCTCTGAACCTGCAGCTACTGGTTTGACTGAGCAATTGGTTTCTCTCGGTATTAAATCCGACAGAATGAAAACGGGAACACCAGTTCGCATTGATGCACGAAGCGTTCATTTCGATGAAATGGAAGTGCAGCCCGGAGAAAATGATTTTCACAAATTCTCCTATATGGATAATGTACATCGTGAGCTGAAACAACTATGCTGCTGGACTTGCTTCACAAACGAACGTTGTCATGAGATTTTACGCGAAGGTTTGCCTGATTCTCCTCTTTACAACGGACAGATAAAAAGTATTGGTCCGAGATATTGCCCAAGTATCGAAACTAAAATTGTAACATTCGCAGACAAGACACAACACCAGTTGTTCCTGGAACCGGAAGGTGAAAACACAACAGAATTATACTTGAACGGTTTCTCATCTTCTCTCCCGCTTGATGTTCAGCTTCGGGCTTTACAGGCAATTCCTGCATTCCGCGATGTTCAGATATTCCGTCCGGGTTATGCAATAGAATACGATTTCTTCGACCCGACACAATTAAACCATAATCTGGAGACAAAGCAAATCAAGAATCTTTTCTTTGCCGGACAGATAAACGGAACAACAGGATATGAAGAAGCTGGCGGACAAGGCTTGGTAGCCGGAATAAATGCTCATATTAATTGCCACGGCGGAGAGCCTTTCATCCTTGGACGTGACGAAGCATATATCGGAGTGCTTATCGACGACTTGGTGACTAAAGGAGTTGACGAGCCATATCGTATGTTTACATCAAGAGCTGAATACAGAATTTTGCTTCGACAGGATGATGCAGATATGCGACTCACTGAAAAATCATACAATCTTGGCTTGGCAAAAGCAGACAGATATAGATTGCTAAATGAGAAAAAAGAGAGCCGCGATGCGTTGATTAATTTCTGTGCTAACTATTCTATCAAACCTCAATACATAAATGATGGTTTGGAAAAGTTGGGAACAACTCCCCTTGCTCACGGATGCAAACTTGAGACTTTGGTTCTTCGTCCGCAGCTCAACCTTACAAATCTTGCAGAACTGGTTCCGGCACTCAAAGCAGAACTGGACAAAGTTCCGGAAAGCAGAAAAGATGAAATTATTGAAGCTGCAGAAATCCTGATAAAATATAGCGGCTACATTAAGCGCGAACAAGTAATCGCAGACAAAATAAACCGTCTGGAGAATATACGAATCAAAGGCAAGTTCGACTATATGTCTATCCAATCATTATCGACAGAAGCAAGGCAGAAGTTGACGAGAATAGACCCGGAGACGATAGCTCAGGCAAGCCGAATCCCAGGCATATCTCCTAACGATATAAACATCTTGCTGGTCCTTCTCGGAAGATAAACCTCATATGTGTTCCACGTGAAACATTACTTTAACAAGAACACATAACTTGCTGATTATGGCATTTTAAATTAGAAAAAAGTAAATGAATAAAGAATCTGCGGAACATATAAAAAGCATATTGGCAGTAATCCCGGAAAAGCCGGGATGCTACCAATACTTCGACAGCAACGGAACTATTATATACGTCGGGAAAGCTAAAAACTTAAAGAGACGTGTTTCATCTTACTTTAATAAAGAACACGACAGCAACAAGACAAGAGTTCTCGTAAAACAAATCCGGGATATAAAATATATTGTTGTAGATACGGAAGAAGATGCCCTACTTTTGGAGAATAATCTAATCAAGCAATACAGGCCGAGATACAACGTCCTGTTGAAAGATGACAAAACTTATCCGTCAATTGTAGTAAAGAACGAATATTTTCCAAGAGTATATCAAACCAGAAATATCGTCAGAGACGGCTCAAGATATTACGGTCCCTACCCTTCAGTTTACACAGCAAAATTAATGCTGCAATTAATAAAGGAACTTTATCCGATTCGTACTTGCAAGCATTCGCTGACTCCGGAAAGTATTCGCGAAGGTAAATATAAAGTCTGCTTGGAATATCATATAAAACGATGCAAAGGCCCGTGCGAAGGTTTGCAAACTATGGAAGAATACCAGCAAAACATTTCCGAGATAAAGGAAATTCTCCGAGGTAATATTTCTCAAGTAAGCAAACTTCTTTATGACGAAATGCAGAAACTAGCGTCGGAACTTAAGTTTGAAGAAGCGCAGAAAGTAAAACTTAAATACGAAGCTATCGAGAATTACAGATCAAAATCTACAGTAGTTCCTCCGATGCTTCACAATCTGGATGTTTTTTCTATTACGGAAAACGACAATTCTGCATACATTAATTATATGCATATTGGTAATGGTGCAATTGTTCAGGCATACACTTTCGAATATAAAAAACGTCTTGAAGAAACTAAGGAAGAACTTCTGGCTCTCGGTATCGTTGAAATGAGAGAGAGATTCAAAAGCCGGGCAAAAGAGATTATTGTTCCGTTCGAAATAGATATAGAAATGGAAGGCGTAAGCTTTACCATTCCACAACGAGGAGACAAAAAGAAATTGCTGGAGCTTTCGGAGATGAACGGCAAACAATATAAAATAGACAAGCTGAAACAAGCAGAAAAATTGAATCCGGAACAGCGAAACACAAGACTTCTGAAAGAGATTCAAGATGCGTTGCACTTGCCAAAATTGCCTGTTCATATCGAATGTTTCGACAATTCGAATATTCAGGGAAGTGATGCCGTTGCTGCTTGCGTTGTATTCAAAATGGCGAAACCATCGAAGAATGATTATAGGAAATATAATATAAAGACAGTTGTCGGTCCTGACGATTATGCTTCAATGAAGGAAGTTGTCCGACGCAGATACAGCAGGGCAAAAGAAGAGAATCTTCCTCTTCCGGATTTGATTATTACCGATGGTGGAAAAGGACAAATGGAAGTTGTCCGTTCAGTTATTGAAGACGAGCTTAATCTGAATATACCGATAGCAGGTTTGGCAAAAGACGGAAAACATCGTACAGCAGAACTTTTGTTTGGCTTCCCTCCCGTTACAGTTGGAATGCAGCTTAACAGTCCGCTGTTTCATTTGCTCACCAGAATGCAGGACGAAGTTCACCGGTTTGCCATAACATTCCATAAAGATAAGCGAAGCAAAAACCAGACACGCTCTGAACTTGATACGATAAAAGGTGTTGGAGAAAAAACAAAAACTGCTCTGTTGAAACACTTCAAAAGTGTGAAACGTATCAAAGAGGCTTCATTTGAAGATCTCAAAGAAGTGGTCGGTGAAGCAAAAGCAAAAGTCATAAAAGAGAGTTTATCTAAATAATTAAATTGATACAGGAAATCATGAGAACAGTTATTCAACGTGTAAAATATGCTTCCGTTACTATCGACGGAAACTTGAAATCTAAAATTGGAAAAGGTTTACTTATTCTAGTCGGTATTGAAGACAGAGATACACAGGAAGACATAGACTGGCTTTGCAAGAAGATTTGTGCGCTTAGAATTTTTGACGATGAAAACGGTGTAATGAACCGTTCGGTTACTGACATTGACGGAGAAATTCTTGTGGTAAGTCAGTTTACTTTGCACGCTTCAACAAAGAAAGGAAACCGTCCTTCATATATCAAAGCTTCGAAACCTGATTTTGCAATTCCGATGTATGAGAAGTTTTGCGATGAAATGAGCATTAATTTAGGTAAACAAGTTCAGACTGGAACATTCGGTGCAGATATGAAAGTGGAGCTTTTGAACGATGGACCGGTAACTATTTTGATAGATTCGCAGAATAAAGAGTAGTAACAGATACGAGGGAACAAGGGAACGAGTTGACAAGGTTTTTATAGAATCTAAGATAATAATCTTGTCAACTTGTTAACTCGTCAACTCGTCCCCTAAACAAACATCTATGTCAGAAATCACATTAAAACAAGCTCAGGAAACCGTGGACAATTGGATAAAAACTTACGGCGTCCGATATTTCAACGAGCTTACGAATATGGCAATACTTACTGAAGAAGTAGGTGAAGTGGCAAGAATTATTGCCCGCAAATATGGCGAACAATCCTTCAAGGAAAGTGACAAAAACAAAGATTTGTCCGATGAAATGGCAGATGTATTATGGGTTTTGATATGCCTCGCCAACCAGACAGGTATTGATCTTACAGCTGCATTCGAAAAGAATCTGGCAAAGAAAACTCAGAGAGATAAAGAAAGACATATAAACAATAATAAACTACAATAAGATTATGGAACAATTTCAAGATTATGAAGATTTGGGAACTCCTAAATCTGACAAATATCACGAATCATTCGCGAAATTTGAAGCTGCAGGAAGTGATGAAAAGGTAGCTACAGCCGTAACTACTATTCTTGATAAACATGCAAGAGAAAACTTCACTCCGGAAGTCTTGAAGAAAATTCATGGATGTATCGACCTTACAACACTTACTTCTATCGACACAAAAGAAAGCGTGTGGAAAATGGTTGAGAGTGTGAACGACTACGAAGGAACTCGTCCTGATGTTCCAAATGTGGCTGCTATCTGTGTTTATCCAATATTCCTGGAAACAGTAAAACAGGCTTTGCGAGCTGACAAAGTTCATATTGCTTCAGTTTGTGGCGGCTTCCCTGCTTCACAGACTTTCACAGAAATCAAGGTTGCTGAAACTGCAATGGCTGTTATGGAAGGAGCTGATGAAATCGATACAGTTATCAATATTGGCTATTTCCTTGAAGAAAACTACGAGGAACTTTGCGATGAATTGGAAGAAATTAAATCAAGTTGCCGCGAAGGAAAGATGAAAGTAATCATTGAAAGCGGAGCTTTGGTAAGTGCTGAAAATATCCGTAAAGCTTCTATTCTTGCTGCATATTCTGGAGCTGATTTCATCAAGACTTCAACAGGCAAAGGTTATCCAGGAGCAACTCCGGAAGCTGCATATACAATCTGTAAAGTTATCAAGAAATATCACGAATTGACCGGAAATAAGATTGGTATAAAGGTTGCCGGCGGCATAAGAACTGCAGAAGATGCTGTGAACTATTATACAATTGTAAAGGAAATTCTTGGTGAAGAATGGTTGAACAGCGACTTGTTCCGTATCGGTGCAAGCAGCCTTGTTCAGGATATTGAGAAAAGACTTGGTAAATAAAAACTGCTGAGAACATAAAAAAATAAGTTGACAAGATTCAAGATTTATCACTTGTATTCTTGTCAACTTATTTTGTTTAACGAATAGATTATTTCTTTCTTTCAATTACATATTCTGCCAAATCCTTCAAACCTTGTCTTGCCGGTGAATCTTTCAGAGAATCCAATTCTGCCAACGCTTTATTATAAAATTCTCTCATTCGGGATTCAGCATATTCAATTCCACCTTTTGCTTTGGCAAACTCAATCAGAGATTCAATATTTTCAGTAGTGAAATCTTTTTCCAAAATTATGCGGCGGAAACTCTCAGCTTCTTCCCCACCCGACCGTAATGCATATAATAAAGGAAGAGTAATCTTTCCTTCACGGATGTCGTTGCCTGTCGGTTTACCGATATTCAAATCATGGAAATAATCGAATATGTCGTCTTTAATCTGGAAGCTGTATCCTAAATATTCTCCAAAGCGTTTCAGGATTTCTATTTCGTGTTCTGTTGCATTAGCAGAAATTGCGCCAATCTCAGCACAGGCAGAAAGCAGTGTTGCAGTCTTCTTGAATATAACCTGCATATAGCAGTCTTCATCAATTATGCTTTCATCTGCTGTTTCAAGTTGCTTGATTTCTCCTTCGGACAAGTCTCTTCCCAAATTTGAAACTATACCGATAATACGCAAATTTCCTGTCTGTATTGAACGAATCAAAGCTGTTGAAAGAACATAATCTCCAACTAAAACAGAAACACGGTTATCAAAAATGGCATTCAACGAAGGAACACCTCGGCGTTGTTTTGTCTCATCAATTACATCATCATGTATCAATGTTGCTGTATGAAGCAATTCCAGAAATATGGATGAGTTTATTGTAACGTCGTTAACACCACCACAAGCTTCCGCAGATAGCAGCACCAGCAATGGGCGCACATGCTTTCCGGTAGAATTCAATATCTGCTCAATGGCAGATTGCAATAAACGCGTTTCACTACGTAGGGATAATTCAAATTCCTTGTTGAAACGTGCAAATGCAGCAGCTACCGGTTCCTCTATTTTACTTCTATCTTTCATAAAAATATCAACGATACGCAAAAGTAGCAAAAAGTATCGAGTAAGCTAGTTTTTTTGTACATTTACCGAAGTTTGTCACACAAAAACCTATTCATAAGAATGAAATTACTCCTTATAGATGCTTATGCGCTTATTTATCGCTCATATTATGCGCTGATAAGAAGCCCTCGAATCAATTCGAAAGGTTTCAACACTTCGGCTATTTTCGGATTTGTGAATATATTGGAAGATGTTCTCAAAAAGGAAAATCCCAGTCATGTTGCCGTTGCTTTCGACCCGAAAGGACCGACTTTCCGTCATGAAGCCTTCGAACAATACAAGGCTCAGCGCGAAGAAACTCCCGAAGTGATCAGACAATCTGTTCCAATTATCAGAGATATTATCGAAGCATATAATATACCAATTCTTGAAGTTCCGGGATATGAAGCTGACGATGTTATCGGAACTATATCCAAACAAGCCGCACAGAAAGGTTTCACCGTATATATGATGACGCCGGATAAAGACTATGGTCAGCTTGTCGGTGATAATATATATATGTATAGACCTAAGCACGGCGGCGGATATGATATTATGGGCGTTCCGGAAGTGTTGGCAAAATTCAATCTTTCTTCTACGGAACAAGTAATAGACTTGCTCGGTTTGATGGGCGACAGCTCTGACAACATTCCGGGTTGTCCTGGCGTTGGCGAAAAAACAGCTCAGAAACTTCTCGCCGATTTTGGTAGTATAGATAATCTTCTTGCGAACACAGACAAACTGAAAGGTGCACAGAAAAAGAAAGTGGAAGAAAATGCTGAGCAAATCCGTTTCTCAAAATTCCTTGCCACAATCAAGACTGATGTTCCTATTGAATTTGATGCTGACTCTTGCAAAAAGCAAAATGTTAATGAAGATAAACTAATCGAAATATATACCGAATTAGAATTTAGAACTTTTATTAACAGATTTAAACAAGAGTCGCAGAAAGAAGTAAAATCTGGTCCTGTTCAAGGCTCACTTTTTGCCATTTTTTCGGACGAAAATACGGAAGCTGAAAAAAAATCGAGTCTCGCGGACTTAAAATCCACTCCTCACACCTATCATATTGCTGATAATGAGAAAGAAATAAGCAAAATTTGCTCGATTTTGGAGAATCAGAAATTTTTCTGTTTTGACACGGAAACTGACGGAATCGACCCGCTGACTGCAGAATTGGTAGGAATGTCGTTTTCTATCACCAAAAATGAAGCTTGGTACGTTCCGGTTCCGGCAAACAAAGAAGAAGCGACGAAAATTGTTGCCCGCTTCTCTCCTGCCCTACAGAATCCGGAAATTCAGAAAATCGGTCAGAATATAAAATTCGATATTCTTGTTCTCAGAAAATATGGAGTGAAAGTTGCCGGTCCACTTTTCGACACAATGATTGCACACTATCTGCTCAATCCGGAACTTCGTCATAATATGGATTACCTTGCGGAAACATATTTGAAGTATAAAACTGTATCAATCGAAGAGCTTATCGGTCCGAAAGGAAAAAAGCAGGGAAACATGAGAAATGTTCCGCTTAATCAGATTTCGGAATATGCTGCAGAAGATGCAGACATAACCTTGCAACTTAAAGATTACTTCGAACCTCTGCTGAAACAGGAATCAGTAGAAGATTTGTTCCATAATATTGAAATGCCTTTGATTTATGTTTTGGCAGAAATGGAAGCAACCGGTGTAACTCTTGATACATCTGCTTTGAAAGAATCTTCTGAAATTCTTTCCGGCCAACTTGTTTCATTGGAAAAGGAAATTCATGAACTTGCCGGTTTGGAATTCAACATCAATTCACCGAAACAGATTGGTGAAGTTCTGTTCGACAGAATGAAATTGGACGAAAAAGCAAAGAAAACAAAAACTGGAGGCTACAGCACTAGCGAAGAGGTTTTGGAAAAATTGCGTTCAAAGCATCCGATTATCGGAAAGATTCTGGAATATCGTGGTTTGAAGAAATTGCTGAGCACTTATATTGACGCTCTTCCGGAACTTATCAACAAAGAAACCGGAAAGATTCACACTTCATTCAATCAGGCTGTTACTGCTACAGGACGATTAAGTTCAACTAATCCGAACCTGCAGAACATTCCTGTCCGTGATGAAATGGGACGTGAAATTCGTCGTGCCTTTACAGCTGATAATGATGACTGCATTTTCTTCTCTGCCGACTATTCGCAGATTGAACTTCGCATTATGGCTCATCTTAGCAACGATGCTCACATGGTTGAAGCTTTTGTCAGTGGCGAAGATATTCATGCTGCAACAGCTGCAAAGATTTATAATGTTCCGATAAATGAAGTAACCAGCGATATGCGCCGAAAGGCAAAAACAGCAAACTTTGGTATTATCTATGGTATTTCTGTTTTTGGTCTTGCCGAAAGATTGAATATTCCACGCGCAGAATCAAAAGAATTGATTGACGGCTATTTCAATACTTATCCGGAAATACGAAAATATATGGATGAAAGTATCCGCGTTGCCAAAGAACATGGTTATGTTGAAACTATTTTCAAGCGTAAACGTTTTCTTCCGGATATTAATTCCGGAAATGCTGTTGTCCGAGGTTATGCCGAACGAAATGCCATAAATGCTCCAATTCAGGGAAGTGCTGCCGACATTATTAAACTGGCAATGATTAAAATACATCAAAGATTTGAAGAAGAAGGTCTAAAGAGTCGTATGATTCTGCAAGTTCACGACGAATTGAACTTCAATGTCTATAAAGAAGAATATGAAAAGGTGAAAGAAATTGTCCTTGATTCTATGGAAAATGTCATCAAACTTCGTGTTCCTCTGATTGCAGATTACGGTGAAGGTAAAAGTTGGCTTGAAGCTCATTGATGTTCATTTATATACAAAGAGGCTGTGTCAAAAATAAGTTTAAACACAGAGTCACAGAGATACAGAGTTAATATTTTATTTATACTCAATTTATTTCCTCTGTGACTTCGTGCTTCTGTGTTTCTTTATTTTCGTTTTGACACAGCTTCTTTATTTTTCGATATATATTTTTATCTCAATTATCCATCAGTTCACATTTGCCTTCAAATAATCCTCAAGCTTGAAATCCTTGAATACATCTTCTTTTCCCGGATTAACCTCTTCTATATGCTGATATACAGAATCCTTTTTCTCAATAAAACGAGATATGAATCTGCCAATTTCCGGCAAATGTGTCTGCATTGGTGTATCTGCAATTTCATGACTACAATTTCGGAACTGGAAGAATTGATGCGGAACTTTCAGGCTATCCAAAGAAGCATCTATTGTTGACGAACCATATAATCCTACCTGGCCAATTACAGCTTCTTTAAAAGGAACAATGCTATCAGCATCTCCATGAAACAACAAACAAGGTGCAGGCTTTGATGCCCATTTCAATGGTCCCGGTGAACAAATTGCTCCGGCAAAAGATATCAAACCTGCGTATTTGAAATCCTTAGGCAAAACAGCCTCGTTAACTATTCCATTACACAAACCATAAACAGCTTGCGAAGCTGTTATTGCTCCGGCACTGGAACCACTTGCAATAATCATTTCAGGATTTATATTCCACTCTGATTTATGCTGCAAAACGAAACTTGTGGCAAGATAGAAATCACTGACAGCCGTCATGATAGCATTCTGAAGTAAAGGAACAAAGTCTTGTGGCTTCTCAATTTTCACAGGATTGATATTGCCCAAAGTTGTTCTGTAATCTGTAGAAATTACAACATAACCTTTTTCTGCCAGATAATGAAAATAAGGTTCATACGACTTCCAGGCTCTGTCTCCTCCCTTGAATCCTCCGCCGAAAGCAAAAACTACGGTTGTACGTGGCTGTTGGCTAACTGATTCTGACATTTCATATTTGTCAAGATACAAAGTATCTTTTCCATAAACAGCATAAATATAAGTCTGTTTTTCTATTTCTGAAGCTTTTGATATTTGGGTAAATCCAAACAGAAAAGATAATGTAAACAGGAAAAATACGGCTCTCATAACTAACTGAATTATTGTTTTATTATTATATAGAATTTATATACCAACAAACTTAATAAAATTTTTCCATATTAGCTCCATTATTATTTAATATACTATAAAACAAGTAATTATGCTTTCAGTACAATTTTATACTTTGGAAAACTTTTTTCATCGGGATGAAACAAAAATTCCATATAATATGAAAAATAATTTTCATATTATATGGAAAAAGTTTTTCACCTATTATGTGTAAAGCACAAATGTCAATTCAAATTCAACACACTTCTTTCAGCGGCCAAAGCAGCAGATGCCGGAGTAGATTTGCGAGTACAATATTTGAACTCAACAGATTTATCTCCGCTATAAGATTTCCATTTAAGTTTAAGATTTACTGTCTCGCCATTTGTATCAGGCAAACTGTCCAAACGAAAAGCAACCAATCCATCGGCCATCGGACCATAATAGTTACCGTAAGCATTGTGGCGGAATTCTACTTCATACGGATTTTCAGGATTCTTGCCCAAAAGCAAATTTACGAAATGCTTCTCTCCTCTTTCTGTACGGAAGCGAAGAGTAAGATAACCATCTTCAGCAATCGTAACCCAATCGTTTACAATTTCTACAGGGTCAGTTCCATAAACTGAATCATTCTGAAGTCCCAAATCCGGAGCGATTGTTTTAGTAAGAATACTGTCCATCCAGTTGATTTGGACTGCTTTTGTATATTCTCCACTTGGTTCGTTTACTTCCACAAAATTCACCAATGCACGCACTTCTTTTGCTCCATAAGGAGAAGAAGTAACATTTACCGGCAACAATGTAGTTGTGTCATCGAGCTGAAGGAAATAAGTATCTCCTCCGTCAACAGGTTTCACTGTTACCAAAGCATTAGGCAACAAATCATAATAATGATAATTGTCATCGTCCTTCAAACAAGACTGAAACATCATCGTAGAAGCCAGCACACCCAGCATCAATACACTTTTTCCTAAATTCAATAATTTGGTTTTCATAAACAGATATTATTAATTTAAGTTTCGCAAATTACTCAACTTAAAAGTTGACAAGTCTTCAGGAACAAGTTGACAAGGTAAAATTACCATTAATACTATATTTACTCTTGTCAACTTGTTTCTTGTCAACTTGTTAATCAAATACTATTGCGAAACTTGAGTTATTAATTTTCAAGTTTATCCAGTTTCAATGATTTTTCTGAAACTTTCTATATTATAGAATGCAGGAAATAGTGTAAATGCTGCATGAAGTGGGGAAAATTTATTGAAAATAATATCAATGACAGAAGTTTCGCATACGAAATTTCCAGCCAACGAGTTAAAAAAGAAAACAAGTTGACAAGGTCTTTACTATTTTACCTTGTCAACTTGTTCCTAAATCCTTGTCAACTTTTAAGTTTTGCAATTACAAAAACTTAAATCAATAAACCATTATTTCGTCCATAAAGAACCAAGCCGGATATCCAACTCCATAATGCCAACTAGGACACATTCCAAGAGTTTTTATATCAACTTTGATATATCTGGCTTTGACAGGAGAATCCACAGCAACCTTACCACGAACAAACTTAACCTTCGGGTCTCTATCTTCGGCAAACTCAAACGAACCGAAAGGTGAGAATGTCTGATTATTTGTGGAAACGCTGTATGTTCCGCCTTTAGGCAAAAGAATCCATCCGCCCAACTGATGAAGAAAATCAATCTCAATGCTGCTGATTTCTTTCTCCGAACCTAAGTCAACAACAAAGCTTGCGTCCTTTCCTTCCCAGCCAACCCAGCTTTCTACATATGTTGTTCCGCCAAATAATCCGTCTGTCAAGGCTGTATCACCCAACGCCTTATATTTATCGTTTGGAGGAAGAATCCATCTTACTGAAGCTCCTGCTGCAAGATTTACCTTCTCAGAAGGAATGAAACGTTCTTTATAAAGTTCATAGTATTCTGCCGGAGGATTATTTCTCTCGTTCAAAGTCTTAACTCCGAACTCTTCTGATATAGTTCTGAACAATTCAAGTTTTGATTTTACAGTCTGCATATCACGTTCCGGATAAGTTCTGAGTATTTCAAGTTCCGAATATATCAGCGGAAGACGTGAAAGTCTGACGTGGTCGAGATACAATTTATTATCAGCCACAGCAGCTTCTGCCTTATCAAACAGCTCGTTGTATGTTTTTATCAGTTGCGGGCAAAGCATTCCGTTTTTGTGTGATATAGGAGAATCATAAATCCACAGCGGCTGATGACTGGCAAGCAAAGCTCCTTGCATTATCTTGTGATACTGATATAAATAAGGAGTTGCATCTCCATAATATCCTTTCATAAAGCTGAGCATAAGAGAGTCAGCATCCTGATAAGGATTCCACATTAGCTTGGCAATCATGTAAGCACGCATTTCAGAGAAATCACCTCCTTTGATACCATTCACCTGAGAGAAATGCATCGTAGCGTTATGCTCTTTGAAAAGCTGTATGTTCTTCTGTAGAATATGGAAATTAGGGAAAGGAGAAACAATATTGTCGAAATTGATTCCATAATCCCACACAAAAATATTGTCAGATATTTCGGACCAGCCTTTAAGAGCACGCATAAATTCCTGTCCGGAAGCATTGTCCGTCAGTGGAACTTCACGTTTGCAATCAATATCGCAAAGCATTATGTTCACATTTGGCAGTGGCTTTGTATGCTTCGGCGGCTGCATTGAATAAAGATAAGCAAGAGTAGAAAATTCCTTATCCGGAAAACGCTCTGCCAGCTTATTCATGAAACGGATTATATTTCCTGAAGGAGAACCTTCGTATTCATCAACTTTCTTACATTCGTCGCAAGTACAGTTGGTGTGATTTCCATCATTCTGACTTACAGATATAGTACACATTCCGGGATTTGCCTTGAAAATAAAATCCAACTGCTTCACGGCTGCGTCAAATACTGCCGGATTAGTCAGGCACCACTGGCTATGATTGCCCGGACGATGTTTACCATTGATAAAGGAATAATATTCCGGATGTTCTTTTCCGAATCGTTCAGAAGGAAGAATACGGTCAAATGTATGAACCCACATATTATTAATGAAAGTCTCATTCGGTTCTTCCAAGCGGAACCATAATTTATAGACCGGATCTTCATTACCGTAACTGAAAGTCTGTCGGTATCTGAAAGCAGGAGTTTCAGAGTGATTTATCTCAGGAATTGAGATGTTAGGATTCTGGCTGAGTGTATATGTTTCATAAGCATAATACTGAACTCCAAGATATTTCTCAAGCAAAGTAACTACACCATAGATAGCACCTTTATCTCCGCCGGACATAATATGAAGACAACCTTTAGAAGAAAGAAGCTGAAAACCGTCTTCTCCGGCTTTATCAGTTTTCTCTCCGATAATAATATCGCCTTCTTTCCATTTGGAAGTTTCTTTAATCTTAAGCTCAGCTCCGCTTATTTTCAATACGAAATCCTTAAGCAGATTTGCAGCTTTCAAGTTTGTTTCGCTGTCATCAACAACGATAATTCTCGACAAAGCCTTCCCGTTCTCAGTAATATTTATCTGTGCCTTCAAATTAAAGACACAGATAAATAACATACACAGCAATAATGTTTTTCTGATAAAAGACATTTTGTTTTATTCTTTGTTTTATTTCTTACTTAAACTCCAGGCTTTTTCAACTGCCTCATTGATATTGCTGCAAACATTATCAGCTCCAAGGCAATCTTCAACGCCTGATTTAGTGAGAACTCTATGAACATTTTCATTTACTCCGGAAAGAATGATATGTATGTTCTCAGACTGCGACATACGAATCAAGCTTTCCAAGTTGTGCAAACCTGTAGAATCCATAAACGGAACGCGGCGCATACGGATAATACGGATATTAGGTTTGTCGCCCATTCTGTTCATTATATCGTCGAACTTGTTAGCAACACCAAAGAAGAACGGACCGTCGATTTCGTAAACCTCAACCCCTTTCGGTAAGTTAAGTTTTTCTTCTTCGTGATATATTTCACCTTCATCTGAAAGGTCAATTTCGTCAGTAGTAACAGAAACGTGAGTAGTTTCAGCAACACGCTTCATGAACATGAACATAGCAATAAGCAAACCTATTTCAATTGCAATTGTAAGGTCGAATATTACAGTAAGGAAGAATGTCACAAGCAAAACTGAAACATCACTTTTAGGATTCTTCATCAGCGACTTGAATGTACGCCACTGGCTCATATTATATGATACAATAACCAAAACACCTGCAAGACAAGCCATCGGTATATGTTTTGTCAAAGGACCAAGGAAAAGAAGAATCAAAAGCAAAACAATAGCATGGATAATACCGGCAACAGGAGTTTTACCGCCATTGTTGATATTTGTCATAGTACGTGCAATTGCACCTGTAACAGGAATACCGCCAAACAAAGGAACAATGATATTTGCTGCACCTTGAGCTATAAGCTCTGTGTTTGAGTTATGCTTGTCGCCAGTAACACCATCTGCAACTGTAGCAGAAAGCAAAGATTCAATAGCTCCCAATATTGCAATTGTAAAAGCAGAAGGCAACAAAAGGTTGATAGTTTCCATATCAAACTTGATTGGAGCAGGCTGTGGCATTGAAGCATTGATGGTAAATCTGTCGCCAATAGTTTCAATTCCTGTTATACCAAAGAAAGTGCGAAGACAATATACAGCAACTGTCATTACGATAATCGCAACCAGTGAACCAGGTATTTTCTTTGAGAACTTAGGAGTTACGGCAATAATTACTATACTTAAAATACCAACAAGCGAAGCCATCCAGTTAATTGTTGGGAAAGCTATTACATATTCTATCCATTTCGAAATGAAATCGGCCGGAACCTTTTCCATTGTCAATCCGAACAAGTCTTTAATCTGGGTAGTAAAAATAGTAAGCGCGATACCGCTGGTGAAACCTACTACAATTGGATAAGGAATAAACTTGATGACTGTTCCAAGTTTCAATGCTCCCATTATTACCAGCAAAATACCGGCAACAACAGTAGCAATAGCCAAACCCTCAAGACCGAAATTCTGGATAATTCCATAAACAATAACGATAAAAGCTCCCGTCGGTCCTCCAATCTGAATTGAACTGCCACCTAATGCAGAAACAATAAAACCACCGATAATAGCAGTTATAAGTCCTTTCTCTGGACTAACACCTGAAGCAATACCAAAAGCAATGGCTAGCGGAAGGGCAACAATACCCACAATAATACCGGCCATAAGGTCGGTCATAAATTTCTCTTTGGAATAATGTTTCAGCGCAGAAACTAATTTCGGCTGAAAATCTAATTTCATACTCATTTTTATGCCTATTTGTTTTTTAAAAAGGTTGCAAATGTATGAAAAAATATATAAATACTAAAGAAAACTACAACTAATTTTATTTGGTTTCAAGCAGTTATAAAATACATAAGAATTATTAGTTTATTAAAATAAAAGTAATAATAGCCAGGCATGAAAAGTTTTTATTCGTTATTTGAGCTATAAAATATATCGTAATAGATAGATTCAATTAAATGATAGAAATTATCATTCAAATAAATAATAATTATCTGAAAACAAATAAATACATTTGCAATGTCCAAAAGAAACAAAGGGACAAGAACAAAAGAATTAATAATTACATAAAAATTAGCGTTATGGGAAAAAGCATTAAAGGAACAAAAACAGAACAGAATTTGTTGAAATCATTCGCAGGTGAATCACAGGCTAGAGGTCGTTATACTTACTTTGCTAGTGTTGCAAAAAAAGAAGGTTACGAACAGATTGCGGCTATTTTCATGGAAACTGCTGAACAGGAAAAAGAACACGCAAAACGTTTCTTCAAATTCCTTGAAGGCGGAATGGTTGAAATCACAGCGTCTTATCCTGCAGGTATTATTTCTACAACTAAAGAAAACCTTGCAGCAGCTGCAGCAGGTGAAAATGAAGAATGGACAGAACTTTATCCTGAATTTGCAAAGATTGCTGACGAAGAAGGATTCCCTGAAGTTGCAGTTGCTTTCCGCATGATTTCAAAAGTTGAAGCTGAACACGAAAAACGTTACCGCCAGTTGTTGGCTCGCGTTGAAGCTGAAAAAGTATTTGAAAGAGACGAAGAAATTTTGTGGCAGTGCCGTAACTGTGGTTTCGTAATCGAAGCTAAGAAAGCTCCTCAGAAATGTCCTGCTTGCTTGCATCCACAGGCATTCTTTGAGCCAATGAAGCAGAACTACTAATCAATCCGTACATAACAATAGTTTATTAAAGATAAAAACCTTGCGGCTGAAATCTTAGTCGCAAGGTTTTTTTTAGACTAAAAGAAACTTCTTGATAATTTTATTTTATTAACAATATAAAATTGGGGTTAAATATAGAATTCGGAAAAGACAGAGTTTCCTATGTGTTTCTGTGTCTCTGTGTTTAAATCTCTTTATTCTTAATTTTCCTATTCTCGACAAAAGTTAATCTCTTATATCATAAAGAAAATCTATACCCTATTCCCAAAGAAATCAGATTGTCTTCACTAAGATCTCTTCGATTCAAATTAGTTTCATAATTCATCTTTACTAACCAACGATTTATATTTAATGAAAGCATAGAGGTCAAACCTACATCACAATGATGATAAGATTGTGAATCAAATGGGTTAAACTCCTTTTCTGAAAAAGAGAACTCCTTCCCTTCCAAATCATACTCTCGGCTACTCCATACAAACTTACCTGCTATACCGTAAGCAACATAAGGACCAACTCCTAAAGACAAACTTGAATTATCTGAAAACTTCCATGTATAAGTAAGTAATACCGGCAAATGCAAATAATTCCTTTTAACATCTGATTCTATAAAATCAAACCTTTTCACATCTGATTTGTCTATAGAACCATACGGGGAATATAGTGGCAAGTATTCCCCATTTTGTAAGTAAACAGCCGCATCACGCCATAAATCTTTCTTTTGATAAAAATACAATCCAGTACTAATCCCTAAGCCTTTACTTTTCTTAAAATAGAAATCCAAACCAACTCCCACACGTGGAGATACCGTTGCTGCCATATAGTCTCTTTTTAACATGGCAACACCTATTTCCGGAGTTATATAAACTTGGGCACTCAGCGTCATTACAGCCAGTAATGACATCATCATTAGCAAAATTCTTTTCATAAATAACACTATTTAATTTATTTTTCTATTATGAGTTCTTTTAAAACAAGAACACTTCGCAAACTCAAACTAATCCACTATAAATTAGTTAATTAATAAAGTTTTAAGACAGTACTTGACCAAACATGAGGAAATCGTAACCGATACTTTGAAAAGTTGCTCAAAGAAGTTACGCAAAAGTTTTAAAACAACATTCATCCAACTCATAATTTTGTACATGGAGCTGCCAATAAAGATAAGTAACATTCACACGCTCAGAAGTTTTTTAGCAAGTGTAGCCTGATACCGAACAGAACTTTTAATACTAAACTTATCAAAAAACTCTTTGGCATAGTGGCATAAGCCACTTAGCCTATATATTAAATTTTTAACGGATATTCAAGCTCACTATTTTGTAATGCTAGTGTAGTTGTTTGTGTATTCACTCGCCCAATCACTTGGTTGATAAGCATTTTTCTTTACCTTATAAGTAATACTAGCTTTTACATTACTAACGCCACCTGTATTACCTAATATTTGTGCCCATCTACAAAATTCCTGTCCTGTATTTCGAGCTTTAAGACCTGTAGCAAAATAATTAGTACCCTGATGAATCGGATATCCTCCTACAGGAGGTTGATTATAATTCCAAGAACCACTATTTAAGTGAATTTCCGCCCAAACCATTTCATCGATAAACGTAGTCCCCCAAATACCAAATATCTGCTTGATCTGAGCTCTACCCTCCATCTCGATTACAATCTCTGTTTGAGCATTTTGAACAACAAAAAGATATGGATTAAATTTCACATGTTCTCTTCTTTTACTATCATTTGTAGGTATAAAAACATGTGTTCTCTCATATGATACCCCCGTTGCTCCTCTTGTTTGAAGATCCTCAGATATCAAAGGTTCAATAATTCTATTAACTTTGATATTTTCATTTGTTCTTAGGTCTTTTTCTACTAGTTGTAACAACTGATCATAATTATCAACATGCGTTGAGTATGCATAATCACCAATAACCTTAATTACACTATCTCCTACAAACATAATAGCATCTTCATTTAAAAAATCAGTAAGTATGCGGCTTCTAACACGATTTTCAATAAAATCATCAAAGGTAGATTCACTACTTTCCTCCCCCTTGTTCACAAGCATTAATTCATAAGCTTTCTCTAATTCTCTATACTTATTTTCCAGTGTTTTAAAGTTTGTACAATTTGAGTTTAATTTAGCCGCATTTACAATTTCCGGATTCAAAAACGCTGAACACAAAGCATCCGCATCTTTAAATCTCATTACCCCATCTTTGATTACAACGCTTTCTGTTGATTCCTCAGCCTTAGTTTTCGGACTCATAGCTACACTTACTTGCTCTACTGGAATATCATTTGAACAAGCAAATAATGCAGACAGTATAAAACCACTGCAAATCGATTTTAATAAATTCATTTTCATTCTGATAATAATTTTAATAATTATTTTACACTAAAATTTCCCCAAAATACATTTTCTTCACTTGTAATAACAAGTACATACTCTCCATCCTTTAAATCCAAATCTAAAAGAAACATACCTTTATTACCTCCTATCGTAGAACGGTAAACTTCATTTCCGGAAACATCTTCTATCAGTATATCCAATGTTCCGAACTCTTCAGCAATTTCAAACTCTAATACCTGAGCATCAATATAGGCTTCGATTGGTGGCACTAAAGAACGACGTTGATCATTTAGATGAATCTTCTCTCTTTTTGCATAACCTGCGACTGCCACGCAAAGCAACATTGCAATCAATAAATATTTTCTCATTGCTTTTATGGTTTAAATTTCCAGCGGCAAAATTAAGCTGATTTAGATTACAAGACTAATGTTATAAGGCAAAACACATGTACAGGACTCATCCCCATATAAGGAATTTAATATACTTATTATCAGAAAATAAACAATCCCTGTACATACAAAATTATATGTACAGGGACTATTTTAAGCATCCTGGTTTAAGCCTTAGAGTGCGGCAATCACCTCGTCCAAAGTTGTGCGCGTATTTTCCATTTTTCCTTTTTTCCGAATCCGATAACGTCTACGATCTACCGAGGTGGATTGTATATTTAAAAAGATAGCCAGTTGCTGATTATCCAATCCCAATTTCAATAAACAGCAAAAATGCCTTTCTTCTTCTGTCAAACCTGGAAATTGTTTTTCCAATCCATCCATAAAAAACGGATAAGTCATTTTTAATGATCCATACAATGATAACCAATCCTCATTCGTCAACGGATTCTTTTTAGCCACCTCTATAGAACATGAATTCTGCATAATCTTTTTATATGTTTCTGTATTTTCCAATATGCCTTTTCGAATTCCTTGGATTTTCCCAC
Source organism: uncultured Parabacteroides sp. (assembly GCA_949295065.1). Taxonomy (GTDB): domain Bacteria; phylum Bacteroidota; class Bacteroidia; order Bacteroidales; family Tannerellaceae; genus Parabacteroides. Next base: position 34,355 of record CASFJQ010000009.1, read on the forward strand.
TCAATCCCTGAACCTCGAATTCTTTTTCCTGCAAACTTTTCGCTGTATATTCTTGTTTCTTCTTTAATTCATTTTTTTCTTTATCTAGTTTCCTAATATAAGTATAAACGCCTATCAAAATTAAAACTCCCAATAAAATACTAACATCCAAAATCCGGGAATACCTCAATTCTAAAATCGTATTCCGGTTCAATAATTTAGCATGTTTGTATCGTTTCTCGACTTTCCTCAAATCTATTTGCGATTGCACTTCTATGATTGAATCTGCAAAATGGTTAAAACGCTCATAGTAATCCAATGCCAAATTATAATTACCTAATGCTTTTTCCAACAGATATGATTGATACAATATACCACCGGTCAAAGGACGTTGGGGGGTTTTATTCAAAATTGCCTTTTTAATATATTCTCTAGTTTTATCATATTTTTTTTCGCCAAGATACAAATCAGCCAATGACAAATACGTCGGTGCACTACCAGCCTCATCGTAAGCAATTGATTGAAACAAAAACTTCTCCGCCAATGCATAATTCTTCATTTCCTTATAAGTAATCCCCAAGCGGTTCGTTAAAGAACTCAACAACAACGAATCATTCAGAGGTAAAGCCAACCGATAGGCATCTTGATGATACCTCAAAGCCGCATTATAATCTTCTTCTAATAGGTGTATCCACCCTATATCCCGAATCGAATAAATATAGTTTACACTATCATTCCCTTTCAGGTAATATTCCACACTTAACAAATGGCACTGTTTAGAACCTTCATAATTATCATCAAATTCATGCAACTTGGCCATCTTATTATACAACTTCCCCAACAACAGATAGTTCTCGGCTATTTTAGCCAAGTCTACCGCACTCAGATAAGACTCCATCGCCAATTTATAATCAGTCTCTTCCTCGTATGCCATTCCTAAATACAACAAACTGTTCACCTGTTTTTCCAGAGAACCATGCTTTTTGTAATACGCATTCGCTCGCTCCATTTGCGAAACAAAGGGCATATCTTCACTCAGTTGTTCCGACAATCCGGCATAGACCATGCAAAAATGAGAAAAGGCTTTATCATTCAGCACTTCAGGATTGGCAATATTCTTCAAAATTGTAAAAGCACTGTCTGGCTGTTCAAGACGGATTAACTCTTCCGCTTCCTTTATTTGCAAACGAACTTCACTACCCCTTTCACAGGAAAAGGACAGACAAGACAGGATAAATAATAAGAGGACATTTTTCATAAGTATAGCACAAAATAATTTATGCTAATCAGATGTTGAAAATTGCTTGATTATATAGCCTAGGGCTTTCAGCCTTTATGGATCAATAACAAATAATTTTCAACGAAGTGATTTAAACTAATTTTATAAGTAAAAAACAGCGTACAAATAGTTGAAATTGTTATATTATGGGTGATCAAACTCATTCATAACAAAATGCATGGAAGAACAGCTACAGAACTATAATAAACAGGTTTGAAACAACAGTTAAAAACTGGTAATCATAGAACTATATTGCATTTATTGTAATTCTGATAAGGAAATATTTGAGAAAAATTTCAAAGACTTCTTACCTTAACATTGCGGAACCAGATAAGAGAATTGCCATGTTTGCCCTGCAAACCTATATAGCCTTTAGTAGGAATAGTTGAGAAAGGTTTAGGCAACCAACTTGGAATATCACTTCCGTCAGGATTCTTAGTTCCTGAAGTCCAAAGGTTCATATCCATATCAGTAACTTTCTTGCCATTTAGAATAACAGATATATTCTTTCCCTTACAACGTATTCTCATATGATTCCATTCTCCCGGTTTCTTAACAACTTTATCTTGTTTTGCACCTAAGTGACCATAAATGGCTCCACACTTTTCATAAGGTTTGCCATTTCCCCACTTTTCACAGTGATCATCAGCAATCTGAATTTCCACAGAATTAGGAATCCAATCTTTTATATCAGTGCAATAAACAACAACACCACTATTTGTTTCATGATCTGTCTTAAATTCCAAATCCAATTCAAAGTTTTCATATTCTTCAGTAGTCCAGATTGATTCATCTTTTACAGCACTCAAGACACCATCTTTCATGCTCCATACTTCCGGATTATACTGAGCCTTCTCCAGATCATCACCAAACAATAATTGCCATTTGTTATCTTTGGCAAAGCTGAATGTTGTTGTGCACAACAAAAATGATAAAGCAAATAAAATTCTTTTCATGGAATTAAATTTATAGATTTTTTTATTTGTTTTTCTTCACAGGTGGATAATCAAGTGTGTAATGCAAACCTCGGCTTTCCTTTCTTTCCATTGCCTGGCGTGTGATAAGATAGCCTACATTTATCATATTACGCAATTCACAAATCTCACGTGAAGCTTTGCAGCGTTTGAACAGTCTTTCTGTTTCTTCATAAAGAATATCCAAACGGTTCCAGGCTCTTGTCAGACGAAGATTGCTTCGTACAATACCAACGTAGCATTCCATTATCTGATTTACTTCTTTCATACTTTGTGTAATAAGAACTCGTTCCTCGTTTGTGATTGTTCCTTCGTCATTCCATTCTGGAATATCTGTGTTATATTCGTAACGGCTGAATGTTTCCAAAGCATGTTTCGCTGCTGCATCAGCATAAACGATAGCTTCTATCAATGAATTTGAAGCCAATCGGTTTCCGCCATGCAATCCCGTACAAGAACATTCACCCAAAGCATAAAGGCGGCGGATGCTTGACTGTCCGTTCAAATCAACTTTAATACCACCACACAAATAATGAGCTGCAGGAGCAACCGGGATATAATCTTTAGTAATATCAATTCCCAAACCAAGACAATGCTTGTAAATATTAGGGAAATGTTTCTTTGTTTCTTCCGGATCCTTATGAGTTACATCAAGATAAACATGGTCTTCACCACGTGTTTTCATCTCATTATCAATTGCACGAGCCACTATATCACGTGGAGCAAGAGAAAGACGAGGGTCATATTTCTGCATAAACTCCTCTCCTGCCAGATTTCTAAGCACTGCTCCATAACCACGCATTGCCTCAGTTATAAGGAAACAAGGACGATCACCCGGATTATAAAGGGCAGTTGGGTGGAACTGAATGAATTCCATATCTTTCACTGCACCTTTGGCACGATAAACCATAGCAATTCCGTCACCGGTAGCAACCAAAGGATTTGTAGTGTTACGATAAACAGCCTCGCATCCGCCTGTTGCCATAACAGTTACCTTTGACAGGAATGTATCAACTATTCCAGTTTCTTCATTTAATATGTAAGCACCAAAGCATTTGATTCCCGGAGTATGGCGGGTTACGATTATACCCATATGATGCTGAGTAATTATTTCAACAGCATAATGATTCTTGAAAACAGTAATATTAGGATTTGCCTCAACAGCCTTAATCAGACTTGTCTGTATTTCTGCCCCTGTATTGTCCTTATAATGAAGAATACGAAATTCTGAATGTCCGCCTTCTTTGTGAAGGTCAAATTCACCTTTTTCGTTTTTGTCGAAATTAACGCCCCATTCTATAAGCTGTTTGATTTGCGACGGGGCTTCACAAACCACCTTTTCAACAGCTTCTCTATCGCTCAGCCAATCACCGGCGATCATTGTATCTTCGATATGTTTTTCGAAATTATCGACAGCGAGATTCGTTACTGAAGCAATACCACCTTGGGCAAAGTAAGTATTAGCTTCTTCCATACCGGCTTTACAGATAAGAGCAACTTTTCCTTTATGTGCCACTTTAAGAGCAAAGCTCATTCCGGCGAGTCCGGAGCCGATTACCAAGAAGTCAAATCTTTGTACCATCTTACTTAAATTTAGAGTTAGACAAAGTTATTATTTTTTTTAGTTGTTTGCTAAAAGTCAATATTGTTTTATTAAATCAGTTGACAAGAAAACAAGTTAACAAGTTGACAAGGGCTTTTTATATAATCTACTATGAATTGATAACTATTTAACCTTGTCAACTTGTTTCTGAAACCTTGTCAACTTAAAAACAAAAAGGAATTAAAAGAAACCAGACCACATTCAGCAATCCATATTTCCTTTAACTCCTTTCCTGTCAACTCGTCTTCTAAAGCCTTGTCAACTTATATATTTACACATTGAAACGGAAATGCATAATATCACCATCCTGAACTACATAGTCCTTACCTTCAACGCTCATCTTTCCGGCTTCTTTAACAGCTGCTTCAGAACCGTAATTTATATAGTCTTCATATTTAATAACCTCAGCACGGATAAATCCTTTCTCAAAATCTGTGTGAATAACACCGGCACACTGAGGAGCTTTCCAACCTTTATGATAAGTCCATGCACGTACTTCCTGAACACCCGCAGTAAGGAATGTTTCAAGGTTAAGAAGCTTATAAGCAGCCTTAATCAAACGGCTAACACCTGATTCTTCCAAACCTATTTCCTGAAGGAACATCTGACGTTCCTCATAAGTTTCGAATTCTGCAATCTCGCTCTCAATCTTGGCTGCAACTACCAAAATTTCTGCATTTTCATCTTTTACAGCTTCGCGAACTGCATCTACGTATTTATTACCGTTAACAGCACTATTTTCATCTACATTACACAAGTACAGGACTGGTTTGCTTGTCAAAAGGAACAATTCATGTGCTATTTTCTGTTCTTCCTTAGTTTCAAAAGTAACTGTTCGTGCACTCTTTCCCTGTTCCAAAGCTTCCTTATATTTGCAAAGAACATCATAAGCCTGTTTAGCCTGTTTGTCTCCGCCTGTCTGAGCCTGCTTTTGAACTTTTGCAATACGGCTGTCAACAGTTTCAAGGTCTTTAATCTGAAGCTCTGCATCAATTATTTCTTTGTCACGAACCGGATCAACAGAACCGTCAACGTGAACAATATTGTCGTCATCGAAACAGCGCAACACATGGATGATAGCATCTGTTTCACGTATGTTTGCCAAGAACTTGTTTCCCAAACCTTCACCTTTGCTGGCACCTTTCACCAAACCTGCAATATCAACAATTTCCACTGTTGTAGGAACTATACGCTGAGGATTTATTAATTCTGCCAATTTATTCAAACGTTCATCAGGAACAGTGATAACACCTACGTTAGGTTCGATTGTACAAAAAGGAAAGTTTGCCGACTGAGCTTTAGCATTTGACAAACAGTTGAAAAGAGTAGATTTACCAACATTAGGCAAACCTACTATACCACATTGTAGCGCCATAATTTATTTTGTTATTTATTTAAAACAAGATTAAAGTAAACAAGGCTTCAGCGACAAGTTGACAAGAACATTAATGAAAGTTGAAAGTTTAATATTAAAGTCCTTGTTCGCTTTTCAACTTGTTTTCTTGTAAACTTTGTAAACATTAAAGCTTTGAATTCTGCAAAGATACTAATTTTTATGAACTTGAGGAATAAGAGATTTTGTCTTTAAACAATAGATAAAGGATAAAAAATCTATTTGTAAGCAAATATAACAAGTAAATAGACAAATCAATGCTTTGTGCTTTCAAAATGTCATTGTATATTTGTGACATTAATAACATAGAGCAGAACACAAAAGAAAAATGATGGAAGAAAAAAACAAATCGATATTATTAATCTATACCGGAGGAACGATTGGTATGATAAAGAATCAGAAAACCGGTGTTCTGGAAGCTTTCAATTTCGAGCATCTCAAAGAACATGTGCCCGATTTGGAAGACTTGGATTGTAATATTTCTTCCATCCAATTCAAGAATCCTATGGATTCATCTGAAATTGGTCCTGATTCGTGGGCTAAACTGGCTAAAATCATAACCGACAATTATAACGAATATGATGGCTTTGTTGTTCTTCACGGAACTGATACAATGTCATATACAGCTTCAGCTCTAAGCTTTATGCTCGAAAACCTGAGCAAACCTGTTATTCTTACTGGTTCGCAGCTTCCAATAGGTGTTTTGAGAACAGACGGAAAGGAAAATCTTGTTACTGCAATTGAAATAGCTTCTGCTACCGAAAATGGCATGCCAATAGTTCAGGAAGTTTGTATTTTCTTCGAGAATTATCTGATGCGAGGAAACAGGACTACTAAAATAAATGCGGAAAATTTTAATGCTTTCCGTTCTTACAATTATCCGCCTCTTGCCCAGGCAGGAATAACTATACATTATAACACGCACCTGATGTATCGCCCGATACTCAGAAAGCCTTTGAAGACACACTATCAGTTCGACAACAACGTAATGTTGCTGAAAATATTCCCGGGAATGTCTCCTCAAATGTTTGGAAACATGCTTAATACTCCTGGAATCAAAGGCGTAGTGCTGGAAACTTTCGGCAGTGGAAACGCTCCAAGCAAGGAATGGTTTCTGAAACTGCTTAAAGATGCTTCTGAACGCGGCATCGTTATTGTCAATATCACTCAATGCCACACAGGAAGAGTTGAAATGCACCGTTACGAAACTGGATATAAAATGTTGCAGACCGGTGTTATAAGCGGATACGACAGCACAACGGAATGTGCCGTAACAAAGATGATGTTTCTCTTCGGACTTGGTTTGTCTTCTTCTGAAGTGAAAGAATATATGAGTTGTTCGCTTGCTGGAGAAATAACGGTTGATGCTTAATTTTATTCTTCTGGTGCTAATATAAGGTATTCTTCATCTATATAAGTAAAGTGCAATACTTCTTTTATATTATTATCATCTGATTGCAAACTAACTTTATATACACCATCATTGGAATACTGTTTTTCAATATTACCAGAATAAATCTTTTCGTCCTCTATTACTGAAAAGAATAACAATTTATAAGAGATGAATGTTGGATTATTATTCAGAATAATATCCTTAACAAGGAATCTTCTTTTTTTATCAAAAAACAAACATACAATATCTCCTTTTTTAAATTTGGGTATGATCTTTTCATTCTTCGATTTTTCCATACTAAACCAATATACAGTTATACAAAAAACTCCTTGCTAATATGAATTAACAAGGAGTTATTGTGAGTTGTCTCACGAGGATTCGAACCTCGACAGACAGAACCAAAAACTGTAGTGCTACCATTACACCATGAGACAATCCGATGCTTATCAAAAGCGATGCAAAGATAATACAAATATATTATCCTTGCAAGGCTTTAAGCAAAATTATTTCACTATCAACAAATAATAGTTTTTCTTTCCTCTCTGAACAAGCAAATATTTACCGTCCAACAAAGCATCTGTTGTGATAACCATATCAACATCAGTAACCTTTTCCTTGTTTACGCTAATACCACCGCTTTGGATCAATTTTCTCATTTCACCTTTTGAAGGGAACACATTTGCCTTTTCAGTACACAAGTCTATCAATTTGATACCGTTTTCAACATCTGCGCGTGAAACTTCAAACTGAGGAACACCGTTGAATACGTCCAACAAAGTTTCTTCGTCTAGTTTCTTCAATGAATCAGAAGTTGCGTTACCGAAAAGAATATTTGAAGCCTCAACAGCAGCATTATAATCTTCTTCAGAATGAACCATGATAGTAACTTCCTTAGCAAGACGTTTCTGCAAAGGACGCAAATGAGGAGCAGCTTCCTGTTCAGCAATCAAAGCTTCAACTTCTTCTTTTGACAAGAATGTGAAAATCTTGATATATTTAGCAGCATCAGCATCACTCACGTTTAGCCAGAACTGATAGAATTTATAAGGAGAAGTATATCTGCGGTCCAACCAGATATTTCCAGATTCAGTTTTACCGAATTTTCCACCGTCAGCCTTAGTAATCAACGGACAAGTAAGAGCGAACACTTCCCCACCGTTTGTGCGGCGGATAAGCTCAGCACCTGTTGTGATATTTCCCCACTGGTCCGAACCACCCATCTGAAGCTTACAATTCTTTGTTTCATAAAGGTGAAGGAAGTCGTAACCCTGAAGAAGCTGATAAGTAAATTCAGTAAAAGACAGACCATCGCGAGCTTCACCGTTAAGACGTTTCTTAACAGAGTCTTTTGCCATCATATAGTTTACAGTGATATGTTTACCAACTGTACGGGCAAAATCCAAGAAAGTGAAGTCTTTCATCCAGTCGTAGTTATTCACAAGCTCAGCTTTGTTAGGAGCGTCAGATTCGAAATCCAAAAATTTGCTGAGCTGCTTTTTGATGCATTCCTGATTGTGACGCAATGTTTCTTCGTTAAGCAGATTACGTTCTGCTGATTTTCCGGAAGGGTCGCCAATCATACCTGTCGCACCACCAACCAAGGCAAGAGGTTTATGTCCACAACGCTGGAAGTGTCTAAGAATCATCACACTCACAAGGTGGCCGATATGCAAAGAATCGGCTGTCGGGTCAATACCTACATAAGCAGTAACCATTTCCTTCTGCAATAATTCTTCTGTTCCTGGCATCATGGTATGTATCATCCCACGCCATGTTAGTTCTTCTACAAAATTCATCGATTTAAAAATTAGTTATATTTTCCGTTTATTTGATTCTTAAAGTGTCACTGTCCACCTAATATGCTCATTTGGACTGGCATAAAACTGACAGTACGGCAAAGATACGACTTTTTGATATAGATATATATGTTTATTTGAAAATATAATTTATTCTGGGGACAAGATACAAGAAGACGAGTTGACAAGGTATATTTTTTACCCCCTTGTCAACTCGTCCCCTAGTTCCCTCGTCATCTAAAAAATCAAAGTCCAAGCTTTTCCGAAATATCAAGCATACGCTTTATCGGTCTGATTGCTTTTTTCTGAACTTCCTCATCCACGAATATTTCAGGCATTTCGTATTTCAGGCAGTTATAAAGCTTTTCCATCGTGTTCAATCGCATGAAATTACATTCATTGCAAGCACAAGTTGAGTCTTCCGGAGGAGCAGGAATGAATTCTTTGTCCGGACATTGCTTGCGCATCTCGTGGATAACACCGCTTTCTGTAGCAACGATGAATTGTTTCTTATCCGACTTAACCGCATGTTTCAACAATGCAGCTGTTGAACCAACGAAATCCGAGATTTCAACAATATAATGTTTACATTCAGGATGAGTGATAACTTCGGCTTCCGGATACTGCTTCTTAAGCTCAAGAATCTTTTCGAGCGAGAATTGTTCGTGAACATGGCAAGCACCGTTCCAAAGCAACATCTTACGTCCTGTAATACTGTTTATATAATTACCAAGGTTTCTGTCCGGTCCGAAAATAATCTTTTCGTCAGCAGGTAAACTTTCAACAATCTGGCGGGCATTTGTCGAAGTCACCACAACATCAGTAACAGCCTTCACCGCAGCCGTTGTGTTTACATACGAAATAACAGTGTGACCCGGATTAGCCTTTATGAACTCTTCGAATTCAACAGCCGGGCAACTGTCTGCAAGCGAACATCCGGCGTTCAAGTCCGGCACCAGCACTTTCTTGTCCGGACAAATAATTTTTGCAGTCTCACCCATAAAATGAACACCACAAAGAACAATAATGTCAGCAGTTGTCTTTGCAGCCCACTGAGCAAGAGCAAGACTGTCGCCCACAAAGTCTGCTATGTCCTGAATATCTCCTGTCTGATAATAATGAGCCAGAATAACCGCATTCTTTTCTTTTCTCAATCTGTTGATTTCTTCTTTCAGGTCGATTCCGCCAGGAACCGGAACGTCCATATAACCTATTGACTGTTTCTGCATAATATTATGTATATATTTATTTTATCCTACTTTAAAATAATAAGTTAACAAGGATTATTAAAACACTGAAGTCTCAGAGTCACAGAGTTTTCTTGTCAACTTGTTTCTGAAACCTTGTCAACTTTTAAGTTGAGCAACTTGCTAAAGTTAAATCATTTAATTACAAATTTACATAAAACTCTCCTATTTTCGTGACCTTAAACGACAGGAGCAATACTTATTTACTTTAGACACTGTATTCCAGCCTTTTGCATTTCCAACAATTTTTCCTAGGCTGAAAAACTTTTTTCATCCAGATGAAAAATAATTTCCACTCGGTTGAAAATAAATTTTCTTCCGTATGAAAAAACTTTTTCAATAGGATATATCATGTTGATAAACTTAATGAAGTTTCCATCAATGCAGATTACTTTTTATTTCTATTCATTTATCTTCTTTCGTATATTTGCCGTATTACTATTAATTTTATACCATGAAAAAATTTAGTTCCACATACATATTATTAGTCCTTTGGATTATCATTGTTTCTGCATGCACACAAAATAACACCAAACTGTATAAAGACCTTACTGACGCTGAAGAATGCATGTGGAAACAACCGGAAAAGGCTCTGAAAATTCTTCAGGATATAAACAAGGATTCTATTGCCGACAAACTTAATTATGCTACATGGTGCCTGCTATACACTCAGGCGCAAGACAGAAATTATATAACTCACTCGTCGGATTCTTTGATTTCCATTGCTCTGGATTTCTTTATAAAACAGGACAATCCGAAAAGAAAAGCCGAAGCATGGTTTTATAAAGGTCAGGTAAAGGCTGACCAGAAACTTATTAAAGAGGCTATTGAGTGTTATGTGATTGCTAAGGAATGGGCAAAAAATATTGATGATGATCCTATTTTTGTCTCTCTAATTCATAATACACTTGGTAGTAAATATAGATATCAAAAATTGTATAATGAGGCTATAAATGAGACTAAAATTGCTTTATCTATAAGTCAAGAATTAGGAAAGAATATTCAATTATCTAATAGTTTATCAGAATTAGGAAGAAATTATGCAGAATTGGGCATGATAGACAGTGCTTTATATTTTTTTCATAAATCCTTAGCTAATGCTCACGATATAAAAAATAAAAAAGTTGAAGCTATGGTATTAGGTGAAATAGGAACCATTTATAGAGCAAAAAAACAATATGAATCAGCATTAGGTTTTGCTAAACAGAGTTTATATATAAATAAAGAAATAAATAATATTTCTGCTTTACCTCAAAACTATCATCGTATTGGGGCTATATATTTCTATATAAATTTATTAGATTCTGCTCAATATTATTTTGAAAAGTCTTTACAAACTCAAAATTTGTATACAATCAGAAGTTCTTATAATGCTTTATACCAAATAGCTGAAGAAAAACAAGATTTCAAGCAAGCCATACAATACAATAATCTGTATATGCAATACAATGACTCTATCATGAGTATGGCAAAAACTAAGGATATTGCTGAAATTCAACAGAAATTTAACAATGAAAGATTAATCAAAGAAAAAGCACAAAGGGAAAACTATATTCTTTATATCATTATTTTTTCTGTTTGTGCATTAGGTATTACAATATTTTTATATCAGATAACTATCAAGAAAAATAAAGCAAGGATAAAAGATTTCAACAATAAAATATTCTTTCTTTCAGAACAAATTAAAGAAAACACAAGTATTATCACAGAAAAAGAAAATACAATACAGAAACTAAAGTCACTTACAAGTCTGGATAAGGAAAAAATTTCATCATATAATCACCAAATTGAGGAGTATTATAAGGAAATTGATTATTATAAATCACAGAACCAATACCTCAATTCACTGTTGGAAGAGAATAAATCAGAATCAAAACAGGATATGAACTCGGACTGCCTGTTGGAAATAAGAAACAACCAAATTAAACAACTAAAAAACAACAATAAAGCATTGATGAAATTTCTACAGAAAAATTATGTAGAATTTAATAACATATTAAATAATATACATTATACAGAAGACTATACTCATATAATTTCTCTGACAGACAGTATATATAATGGCTTTTCAAAAAAACTGCAACTGTCTTTTCCAACCTTAACAGACAAAGACATAATAATATGCTGTCTTGTTAAATTGAAATTCTCCATTAAACAAATTGCAACAATGGAAAGCGTTGAACCTTCTTCCATATCCAAAAAGAAACAGAGAATAGGGAATAAGATTAAACAGGTATGTCCGGATTGGAATAAAGGAGGAAAGGATTTGGATGAGTTTATTGAGGAATGGGGATAACATTAATATTGTCTATTAACAATATAATGTTTTCCTATAAAGTATTAATATTAAAATATATAACATAAATATTTTGTCTTTTCATTGTCTATCTACTTAGGATTATAAATTAATATTATTACCATAATTTTGTAAAAACAAATAAATCAAATTATTATGGTAAAAAAAATTATCACTTTATTAACTACAATACTATATTTCAATAGTATATATGCTAAAAATATCAGTTTAGAAGGAGAATGGAACGATATTCTCAAAAATAGAATACCTATTTTAGCGTCAATTGACAATAATACAATAAGTATTGATAATATTTCTTCATGTACTTATGTTTTGAAAGTAAAAGTTATAAAAAATGATATTATTGAATTTGAAAAAGAATTTTTTATTACCTCTAATGGAAATATATCTTTTTATTTAAACGAAATTGATAAAACACATATATATAAATTAGAAATAACTACAGATAAAGGAAGTTTTTTATATGGTTATTTCTACATTGAATAAACAGATTTTCCGGAAAATAAACATACAATTTTATCAACATTAAAATTTTAAAGTCATGAAAAATAGAAATCTACTTTTTGCTATTATTTGTCTATTCCTGACTGTAAGTATTCATGCACAATATACAAATTATAATGCATGGGGAATAAAGTATAATTATAATGGAAGTGACTATCCTAACAGTTTCTTAAAATTTAAAGTAGCAGTAGCAAACCCACGTATTTCCGGTACAGGAAACAAAGTTGTATTTTATGACTCTGACGGAGGTGGATTTAATAGCATTGAAGTTAAAAGTGTATTTCAATCTTCAGATGCAAGACTAAAAACCAATATTAATTCCTTAAACAAAGGTCTAGGAACTATTTTGCAACTGAATCCTGTTTCTTTTAACTGGAAAAGTGATAAACAAACATTATCAGTAAATCCAGAAAAGAAGTCATTGGGTTTTTTAGCTCAAGACGTAGCTAAATGCATACCAGAAATTGTTACTTTAAGTTCAACTGGAGATAGCCTTGTTGACTATACTGCAATAATTCCTATATTAGTGCAAGCTATTAAAGAACAAAATGCAACAATTCAGTTACTTGAAACTAAAGTAGATGAATTAAACAGTAAAATAATATCATCAGAATTTTCTCAATTAAGTTCAGATAATTCAGAATTAACGTTGGAACAAAATTATCCGAATCCAGTAGAAAGTTCAACCACTATTTCTTTTAATATACCCCAAAATGTTCGTAATGCATATATAACAATATGTGATTTACAGGGAAATAAGATAAAAGAATATCCAATAGCTTCAAGAGAAAAAGGATCATTAATGATTAGTGCTTCAGATTTTCAAAAAGATGGAATGTACTTGTATTCATTAATTATAGATGACAAATTAGTATCAACGAAACGTATGTACGTAAGCAGATAAAGTATTATAAATAAAAATTTAAAAGGCGGAACATGTTGTATAATAAAATGTTCCGCCTTTTTTATAATCATTTTCTTAATCTACATAATATAACGTTATGAAACTTTATTCCATCATCATCCCTGTCTATAACCGTCCTCAAGAAATAGACGAATTATTATTGAGTTTAACAAATCAGACTTATATTCATTTTGAGGTAATAATTGTAGAAGACGGTTCTACACAAACTTGTGAACATATTGTCGAAAAGTATCAACATCTGTTGAAAATCTATTATTATAAAACTCCAAATCAAGGACCGGGAAAAGCCCGTAATTACGGAGCTCAATTCGCAAAAGGAGAATATATAATAATATTGGATTCGGACTGTATTCTGCCATCGGCATATATGGAACAAATTCATGACGCGTTGAAACATTACGACGTAGATGCTTTCGGCGGTCCGGACAGGGCACATCATTCATTCTCTCCATTGCAAAAAGCAATAAATTATTCCATGACTTCATTCCTTACAACCGGCGGAATACGTGGCGGACGCAAGAAACTGGATGATTTCTATCCCAGAAGCTTCAACATGGGAATAAGGCGGGAAGTATATATCAAACTTGAAGGCTTTTCGTCCATGCGTTACGGCGAAGATATAGATTTCAGCAGACGGATAAAAGAAGCCGGTTATAAAACCCGTTTGTTTCCTATGGCTTATGTATTCCATAAGAGGAGAACATCTTTATGTTCCTTCTTCAAACAAGTTTCACATTCGGGCGAAGCAAGAGTTGTTCTGACAAGGAAATATCCGTCCTCACTGAAAGCCGTTCATTTGCTTCCTGCGGCATTTACGCTTTATTTACTGGTTACAATATTGCTGAGTCCGTTTTGTCCTCTCCTGCTGCTTCCAATAGCCTTTTATGCGCTGTTGCTTTTCCTGGATGCATTTATGAGAAATAACAGGAGCTTTAAAATTGCGGCTTTGGCTGTTATAACCTCGTTCGTGCAACTAACAGGCTATGGAAGCGGAATGATAAAGAAATGGATACATAGGTGACGAGTTGACGAGGGAACAAGTTGACAAGGTAGTAAAGTATAAACCTTGTTTCTATAGCCTTGTCAACTTGTCAACTATTATCATTATATATCTTTTTAATATTTTCTTTTTTAAATAAAATGATGAATATGATAGTCTGTTGAAAGTGTTAAAACATTTGATAACTATTTCTTGCATATAAAGTTATTAAATGATATTCACTGCTTATTAAAAAGAAACTAACAATGCGTTTATTTATATATATACTGTTTTTCTTATTGTTATGAACTTTATTACATATATGTTGAAAAACATATGTGTGTAAAAGTTAATAACTGAAATGGTGTTTATTCTGTGTATAAACCATGTGGATAGTTTGTAACAAATAATATAAGTTCTTATTTGGAACATAAAAAACATAGCTTGTATGTATAAGATTCCGGATAATGCAAGATTTATTTTTCATTTTATGTTCACTAGTTATTAATAGCTTTTCAACGGGGTTTAAACAATATTTCCGTACTTTTGCGGAAAAGAAAATAATATGCGCAAATTAAAGGTAACAGAAATGAACAGGCTTACTCCTGAGGAATTCAAGGAGAGCCGCAAACTTCCTCTGGTTGTGGTACTTGACCATATCAGAAGCCTTAATAACGTAGGTTCGGTGTTTCGTACTTCGGATGCGTTCCGTGTGGAATCAATATACTTGTGTGGCATAACTGCTTGTCCTCCTAATGCTGAAATTCACAAAACTGCACTCGGAGCTGAAGAAACAGTTGATTGGAAATATTTCAATGATACACTTGAAGCTGTTGAAAACTTGAAGAAAGATGGTTATACTGTCTGTGCAATAGAACAGGTCGAAGGCAGTGTAACGTTAGATAAGTTGCAGTTAGACAAGGATAAAAAGTATGCGATAGTGATGGGAAATGAGGTAAAAGGTGTTCAACAGTCTGTTGTTGACAAATGTGATATGTGCATTGAAATACCTCAATATGGAACAAAACATTCGCTGAATGTTTCCGTAACTACCGGAATTGTTATTTGGGAGTTTTTCAACAAGATGAGTTTATAAGTTAGGGGACAAGGGAACAAGGGGACGAGTTGACAAGGAATATATATAAACATCCTTGTCAACTCGTTTCTTGTTAACTCGTTATCTTGTCAATTTGTATCTGAAATAACTGAAAACAGAAGGTTCGTTCTTATTTCCAGAGTGTATTAATCCAGGTCGTGGCACTCTGTCCCATCTAATAAATTCCTTACAGTCAATAGCTTTATCTGATACGCAAACCCATTTGCTGTTGTCTTCACTGTAATAGAACTTCAATAATGAACCTTTTTCAACAGTTGTTTTAAGATAAATATCTTTATTGTTGAAAGGTGAAGAGAAAATAACAGATTCTTTTCCGTCAACTACTTTTCTGAGTTCGAGATTATTGTTGTTTATTCCCCATGAAATCATGAAGTTATCATCGCCATACCAGGTGAGACCTTTTGTGTTGTTTCCCTTATTCAATGTATGTGTTTCATATGAATATTCAGAACTTGTAGGACGCAGACAAAGAACTGAGCCGTTATTTGACTTATCTTTCATAGTTCCTGAGAGATAAAGCTGTCCTTTGTTTAATTCTGCTTTAACATCAGAGAAAGGAAAATTCCATGTCCAATCATATTTTAGGCTGTTACCATCGAAATCATCATAAAAGTCTTTCACCGGCATTTGACTTATACCTTTGAATGGTAATGATTGTTTCCTAACAGCCAACTCTCCTGTTTTGAATTTCAGCCATTTATCTTTTGTTACTTCCAATTCCTGCAATATAGGTTGGCGTCCGTTGAAAAACATATCTCCGTTAAGGTAAGCGTGACACATGAAGAATATTCGTCCGTCGTCGGTTGTTACACCTGTTCCGTGTCCACAAGATTTATAATCACCTTCGCCGCCGTGGAGAATTGGATTTCCATTATAATTTTCATATAAGCTGTCGAACTTCTTTGAGCGGGCAACGCAAACATTGTAGTCGCTATTGTATCCGCAGCAAGAATTA
Organism: uncultured Parabacteroides sp.; assembly: GCA_949295065.1. GTDB lineage: Bacteria > Bacteroidota > Bacteroidia > Bacteroidales > Tannerellaceae > Parabacteroides. The sequence goes on from CASFJQ010000009.1 coordinate 50,816, forward strand.
GCTGCATAAATCAGATAGTAATAATCATCTTTCTTGAATATATATTGTCCTTCGATTCCGGTACGGTTTTCATCTACAAGCATGGTGAAAGGCTCACCTTCCAGTCTCAATCCGTCAGCGGAAAGTTTGCTTCCGAGAATTTCTATAGGTCTGTCGTCCAGACCATAAGTTTTCCAGGTAATGTAAAGTTGTCCGTTATCATTAAATATAAAAGGGTCGATAGCTTCTTTCCCGAAACGGACAACTATACCGTGGTCGGTAAATTTTCCTTCCGGAGAATCAGCTGTTGCCACACCAATGTAAGATATATTGGTATCTTTCTCACGTGCAGTGTAATAACAGTAAGTTTTACCGTTTATAACAAACAGTTCCGGTGCCCAGAAAGAGTTGACAGTCCATTCCGGCTGTTTGTCGAAAATATGTCCTATTTGTTTCCAGTTAACCAAATCATTTGATTTGAAAACAGGATAAAATGGAGCCCATTCTGTAGAAGTTCCTGCCGCATAGTAAGTTCCGTCAATTTTAATCATTGTTGGATCAGGAATATCTCCATGTATAATTGGATTCATAAAATAATTTGAATCCATTTGCTGTGCGTTAGTTGTAAGGCTGATAAGGCCGATAGTTGCTGTTAATAGTATGTTCTTCATGATAATTAATTTGGAGTTGAAAAGGCTACAGAGACGAGTTGACAAGTATATTGATATATAATTCCTTGTTAACTTGTCAACTTGTTTCCTTGTCAACTGATTCACAATAATCCGTTTTCCACAAGTACCACAATTCTTTCCGTCATCGCATCCTCACCTTTCGGATCATATTCAGCTTTAAGACTGGCACCAAACATTCCTGCAAAGAAATTCCAGAAACCGGCGCGGAAACTGCCAAGGAAAGCTTTTACCAGGTGATAACTGCTTTGATTACACTCTCTGTCTATCAGCTTTATAAGTAGTTTTCCTTGCGAGAAAGTAAGTTTTTTCAACTGTGGTTTATATTCGGCAAAAAGTTCTTTTTCCATCCTTTTCAGATGCGCCTGCTTTGATTTCTCGTCCGGCAATGTTTCTATATATTCATAAGTCTCAATAAGAGTTTCATAAACCATTTTAGCATAAGGAAGAGTTCGTTTTACGTCTCTCACAAGCTTCCAATATTTCTGTTCCTCTCTCCTGTTTCTGAACTTTACTTTTGGAAAAACATATACTTCTCTAAGGTTTACTATAGCAACAGTGTCTTTACCATCAAGATATGCACGATTATATCCTTCCGGTAAAACATTCATTCTTATAGGTTTATTCTGCTCCTGAGCCATTAACCAACAAGTTGTCAACAGCATGAATGCCGAATAATATATCTTTCGTCTTTGTTTCATTGGTTGCAAAAATAATCAAAGGGTGTAAATCTTGTAGAATAAGTTTGTTAATAACTTGATAAATATGGAATAAATACTACTTTTGTGAGTATATAAGAGACAAGTTGACAAGAAAATAAGAATCTCTGTGTTTTTGTGTCTCTGTGTTGAATAATTAAAACCAATTACCGGCTATGAAAAAGAAATTCTTCCTTTTTATTGCTGCATTGCTTTTCTCCGGCAATGTGACAGGCTCAGAAAATATTCGTCTTCCCAATATCCGTTCTATGGCATTAGGCGGAAATGGAGTTATGTTTTCAACGGAATATAATCCGGCTATTCTTTCATATCAGAACTCTAAAATACTTGATATATCGTATATTAACAGATATATGGTAAAAGAGTTGGGCACAGTTTCACTGGGTTTTCAATATCCTAATGATAAGTTATCAACAGGAATTTATATATCTTCTTTCGGTTATGATGAATATAGGGAAACAATGTTTCGTGCAGCCTTTGCCAAATCATTGGGAGAACATTGGTCTTTAGGCATAGCTTTTCAGTATTATATTCTTCAGTCTGCTTTATATGAACACACGCCTTCACGTTTGTCAACAGATATAGGCGCTGTTTATTCTCCTGTGGAAAAACTGTCAATAGGATTGTTGATAAAGGATTTCCCATCTGTTTCTGTCAATAAAGAATCAACTGATAATGAGATATTAAAATATTGGGATTTTCTGTTAGGTTTCAAATATGATGTTATCAACAATACGTTGATATCCTTTTATTGCGGAATGGACAGCGAATACAGGTTAACAGGCGGAATAGGCATGGAATATCTGGTAAAAGATATTTTCCATATTCGTGGCGGATTATGTATTGCTCCTCTCCTGCCAAGTTTTGGTTTCGGAATTAGACTGAAATCTTTCTGCATTGACACTTCTGTAATTTATCATTCTGTATTGGGCGCTTCGCTTGGTGCCGGTTTGTCGTTTCACTTCTAATAATATAGTTATGAAAAAACTGTTCACAATCTTGTTTATATATATGTTTATATCCGGTTATAATGCTGAATCTCAAGAATCTTATTCTGTTGATAAGTGGCAGGAATATGTAGAGCAAATAGCCGAAGAAACCGGAGACGAAGCCAAGGCTGAAGCATTATACACAGAACTTTCCTATCTCAGTGAAAATCCCGTTGATTTGAATATTGTAAGCGAAGAACAACTCAGGCGTCTGCCTTTCCTTTCGGACAATCAGATTTCTTCTTTAATGGATTATAGAAAAAGATATGGGAAAATGCTTTCCATATATGAATTGCAGGCTGTTGATAATTTCGACTGGCAAACGATATTGCTTATTCTTCCTTTTGTGAATATATCGGATAATATTGTTGATAAAGCTCCAATAACTGTTAGGAATCTGTTGAAACAAGGACGCAATGAATTGCAAATCAGATATGATAAATGTTTTCAACAGAAAAGCGGATATTGTTCATATTCCGACAGTATTCTGGATAAATATCCTAACCGAAAATATCTGGGCGAGGCTTTTTATACTTCTGTAAAATACTCCTATGCTTATGAAGATAAGATTCAGGCCGGTTTACTTGCTGAAAAAGATATGGGCGAGCCGTTTTGGAAACCTGTTCATAAAGGATATGACTATTATTCATTTCATTTGCTTTTGCGGGATTTCAAATGGTTGAAAACTCTTGCAATAGGTGATTATAAAGTTTCGTTCGGACAAGGACTGGTTATAAGCAACGACTTCTCTCCTAGCCGTTCAGCTCTTGTCACTCAGGCTGAAAGACGAAACAACGGATTCCGCAGGCACTTTTCAACAAACGAAAGTGATTTTTTCCGTGGAACTGCAGCTACTGCATCTTTCGGCAATTGGGATTTCAGTGCATTTTATTCCCGCAGACGCATAGATGCAGCTTTGGAGAATGATACTTTTCCATCTGTTAAAACCGATGGCTTGCATCGCCTGCAACGCGACTGGGATAAACGCAAAACTGTAGTTATGCAGACTTACGGAGGAAATATCCGTTTTGCTTTGCCGTCGTTTCATATTGGAATGACGGCTGTGGGATATGATTTTGGTGGTGATTATTTATATCCTTCTCCCCAACCTTATAATCTTTTCTATTTCAGAGGTAAAAGTAATTTCAACATTGGTGTTGATTATATGTTGAAAACCTCGTGGGCTAAGATATATGGCGAAACTGCCGTTTCTCGGAACGGAGCGTTGGCAACTCTTAATGGTTTGCAGCTCTCGCCTGTTTCATATCTTACGATGTTGCTTCTCCATCGTTATTACGACCGTAAATATCAGTCTTATTTCGGAAATGCTTTTTCACAGGGAAATGTTCAGAACGAACAGGGATTTTATGCAGGATTGCAATGGAGCCCGTTTCCTTATTGGAAATTCTCCGGATATGTTGATATTTTCCGTTTTCCCTGGTTGAAATATCAGATTGATTATCCGTCGTCTGGAAAGGAATATATGACACAGGTGGATTATTCGTTCAGTTCACGGTTATCAACATATCTCCGTTATAAATATAAACAGCGCGACGGAAGCAGCACTCAGCAGCGCCTCCGCTTCCAGTTGTCGGTGAATGCCGGAAACTGGACCTTACGTTCGTCTGCCGACGGAGTTTTATATACTTCTGTGGATAACGAACGGAACAAAGGCTTTATGCTGTCGCAACGTGCAGGATGGAAGAAAGAAAAGTTTCCGTTTCAGGCAGATATATATTTTGCTTATTTCCATACAGACAATTATTTTACACGTATAAGTTCATACGAGAAAAACATACTTTATGCCTTCTATATGCCTTCGTTTTACGGCAAAGGTTTGCGTGCGGCATTGACTTTCCAATGGAATATTCTCAAATCTCTGAAACTTTCCGTAAAGCTGGCGCACACATATTATTCGGACCGCGATGTTATCGGAACAGATACAGAGGAAATAAAGGGAAATAACAAAACAGATTTATATGCTGTTTTGAGTTGGAAATTTTGAGAAAAGGCGTACATTTGAATAAAAATACAAGATTATGTCAACTATTATATTTGATAAAATTGTTTACGGTCCAATTCACAGCCGCCGTTTGGGTATTTCTTTGGGAATGAATTTATTTCCTACAGATGGAAAGCTCTGTACATTTGACTGTATTTATTGTGAATGTGGTTTCAACAAAGACCACAAACCGCATCTTTCTATGCCGCGTCGCGAGGAAGTAAAAAAAGCTCTTGCCGAGAAACTCGACGCTATGCGTTCCGAAGGTCTTGTGCCGGATGTAATTACTTTTGCCGGAAACGGTGAACCTACAATGCATCCCGATTTTGCCGGAATAATAGATGATACCATTGCCATACGCAACGAGCATTGTCCGTCAGCTAAGATTGCTGTTCTTTCAAACTCAACAATGCTTCATAAGGAAGAAGTTTTCCAGGCTTTGTGCAAGATTGAGGATAACATAATGAAACTGGACTCTGTCCTGGATAAACGTATCAGACAAATAAATGACCCAAATCAGCCTGGGTTCTGTTTCGAAAAGTTGTTGGATAACCTTTGCCGCTTCAATGGCAAACTAATTATACAGACAATGTTCCTGCATGGAGAAAGAAACGGAGAGTCTGTTGATAACCTTACCGACGAAGAAATATCAGGCTGGATTGAAGCTCTGAAGAAAATCTGTCCGTCAAAAGTTATGATTTACACAATCGACCGTGAAACTCCGTTGAAAACTCTGTCGAAAGCTACTAAGGAAGAGCTTGATGCTATTGCCGAAAAGACTAGGAGAGAAGGGTTTGAGGTTTCGGTATCGTATTGATATAGTTGACGAGTTGACAAGGGAACAAGATATACAGAGAATAAATAATTTCTTTTATTTCCTTGTCAACTTGTTCTCTTGTCAACTCGTTCCCTAAATCATATCTTGATATAAATTCTCTTCTTATACAACCAATATCCCGGAATCCAGTTCAGCAAAACAAACAATACTGCCCAAACCAGAGAACCGAAATAATTTCCGCAAAGTGGCACTAATACATCACTGTAAAAGTATGCCTGGAATCCATGCAACAAAGTGGCAAGAACTGCAGCCTGAACATAAAGATAAAGAGGATTGATACCGAACGATTCGAAGAACAATGTCCAATTCTTACGCTTGTTGATATCAATAATCCAAATCAGCAATCCGAGCAGGAGAGAACCAAGTCCGCAAGTTGTAAGCACAAATGTGCTGCTCCATATTTTCTTGTTTATTGGGCAACCATAGCTCAGCAACATTCCGGCAAAAGCAAGAATTGTTCCGAAAATAAAAATGTTGCGTACAATCAGCTCGTTGTTCTTTTTTCCGTCCATAATAAGTTTTCCTACAAAGAAACCAAGCAGAACGTGGCCGATACTGCCTATGCAGCTCAACAAACCTTCTGGGTCGAAGGCAATGACTGTTCCGTCAGCCATAGTGTCACGATACATATGAGATGCTCCGAGAACAGCTCTGTCAACAACTGCTATCAAGCTTTCCGGGCTCAAAGTTGTGCTGTCTGTTGCTCCCAGAAGTATAGCATAGAATAACAGGATTAAAGCTGCAGTGTGAAGTATATATTTATGATTGATAGTAAGTCCTATCAACGAGCCAAAACCGTATGCCAGTGCCAGACGCTGCATGACACCCAATATTCTGAGGTTTTCGAAATGACTGAAACCATTGTTCCACAAATGGTTGAAAAGATTCAGACCAAAGCCTACAAGGAAAATCACAATTGTGCGACGAACAATTTTTGTCACACTTTCAGATGAAAGTTGGAAATTATATTTCTTCAGCGAGAAAAACATTGAAATTCCCATTATAAACATAAAGAACGGGAAAACAAGGTCGGTGGGAGTGAAGCCATCCCATTTGGCATGTCTCAGCGGTGCATAAACGTATTCCCACGACCCCGGGTCGTTTACCAGAATCATTCCGGAAATCGTTATGCCTCGCATAACGTCCAGCGAAAGTAATCTGTTAGTTTGTGTCATGATATTTCGAATTAAGTTTGCTTGTCAAAGATATAGTATTTTTCCGAGTTTGGGAAAAATACGGAATTTCATTGTGGTGGAAAAGAATTTCCATAATATGTGGAAAAAGATTTTCATAATATATGGAAAAAAATTTTCATTGCGATGAAAAAATATTTTCATAATATATGAAAAAAGTTTTCCAACACATAGAAATATGATGAAAATGTAAGCCCTTGATTTTCTTGAATAAATGATAATATGAGTTTGATAGTTTGATTTAGAAGTTAAAAACATGAGATATTATATAATAAATACCTACCTTTGCAGCCGATTTGGTGTTGTATGTCTGAAATCTCAGTCATACAATGAAAAGGGAATCAGGTGAGAATCCTGAACAGACCCGCTGCTGTAAGCTCTTTTGGATTCTTCGGGCATATCTTTTGCCACTGTCTGGATAGCGACGGGAAGGCGTCACGAAGAAGGAGCAAGTCAGAAGACCTGCCAAGTCCTTGATTATTTGTCGGAAAGCTTTCGGGATACAAAGCAGACAAACATCTGAATAGGTTATTTCAAATTTACGCTGTTGAAAAACTTACACTCTTGTTCGTTTATTTTGTTTATATCCGGGTTTTCTGTGCTTTTTTTACGGAAAATAAATTGGTGATGAGACATATAAACATTTTATTATTCATTTTTTTCACGTTGTTCTCCAGTCTGAATGCCCAGGAGAAAGTCAGTCTTTCCGGTTTTGTGAAAGACGAAGGGAAGAATCCTGTGGCTGTAGCTGCCGTTGCCATTGAGAATACTTCCATAGGAACATATTCGGATGACAACGGGTATTTTGAGATAAAAGTTAAGCCGGGAACATACACAATCCTTGTTTCGTCGGTTGGTTATGAAACTTCAAGTCAGAAAATCAGCATTAAAGAGAACAGGAGAGTGGATATTGTTCTGAAAAGCGGAACAGTTGATCTGGATAATGTTGAGGTTTATGGAAAAACCAAGAGCCAGAAACTAAAGGAAGGTGCTTTTTCTGTTAATGCTCTTGACGTGAAATCACTCACTACTTCGGTAAATAATATCAGCTCGATTGTAAACAAGACAACCGGTGTCCGTATCCGTGAAGAAGGCGGTTTGGGTTCCGATTTCGAACTTTCGATAAATGGAATGTCCGGAAACTCTGTCCGCTATTTCCTCGACGGCATGCCTCTTGATACGAAAGGTAGCGGAGTTTCTCTTGCCAATTTGCCTGTTAACCTTATCGACCGCGTTGAAATATACAAAGGAGTAGTTCCTGCCAGTCTTGGAGCCGATGCTTTGGGCGGAGCAATCAATATTATAACTAAAGAAGAAAAGAAAAACTATTTGGATTTATCCTATGGAATAGGTTCATTCCATACTCACAAGGCAGATTTGAATGCTCAATTTGTTGAAAAGAAAACCGGACTTCTTATTCGTCCGACCATCGGTGTGAATTATTCGAAGAACAACTATATGATGAAAGGTGTTGAGGTTTGGGATGAGGAAAGCCGTAAGTATGTTGCAGTTGACCGCCGTCGCTTTCACGACGACTATTTTTCTCTTCTCGGACAGATTGAAATGGGAGTTACAAACCGCAGCTGGGCAGATTTGTTCTTTGTTTCTGGTTCGTTCTCGAAAGTAGATAAAGAACTTCAGACTGGTTCAACGCAGAAAAAGGTTTATGGCGAGGCAGAGCTGTTTTCGCATGCCTGGAATATTTCGGCACGTTATCAGAAAAAGGATTTCCTTGTTGATGGACTTCAGTTTAATGCTTCTGTTTCACATACATGGGATTATTCTCTGACAGTCGATTCTGCTTTCCGCAAATATGACTGGAATGGAAATTATATTGAAAGTTCGAGAAATGAAATTACAGGAAAAGACCGTTCGCTGCGTCATTACAACCGCCCGCTGACGATTGCGCGTGCCAATTTGAACTATTCTTTCAACAGACATCATTCTCTTAATCTGAATTATTTGCTCAACAGAACAGGAAACGACCGTTATGATGAAATCGACACTGAGTTTGAGCCTTCTAACGATATATTGGCAAAACATATACTGGGATTGTCATATAATCAGTCGTTTTTCTCGGGAAAGATGGAAAACACTTATTTCATAAAGGATTATATAAATCACCTTGACATTCAGCAGCAGGATTTGTCATGGATAACAGGTTCGGACGAAGTTCCTTCCAAATCAACAAAGAATCATTTCGGATACGGATTAGGAAGCCGTTATTCATTGTTTGATGAGCTTGCCTTAAAACTGTCGTATGAACATAGCGTACGTTTGCCTTTGGCACGCGAGCTTTTGGGTAATGGAACAACTATTTATCCAAATATCGCTTTGAAGCCTGAGAGCAGCAACAATGTGAATCTTGGAGCTTTCGGCACGATGCTTCTGGCTCCGCAACATATGCTTTATTATGAAGTAAACGGATTCTACAGAGATGTGAACGATTATATCTATGCCGTGATTTCCGAAAGCGAAGGAATGATGCAATACGACAACGTATCGAGCGTAGATATCAAAGGCGTTGAAGGTGAGGTGAGATACAATTGGGGAGATTTCCTTCAGGCAATAGTTAACTGCAGTTATCAGGATGCCCGCGACAAGAAGAAATACAGAGAAGACGGAAAGCCTTCGATATCATATAACAACAAGGTGCCAAACAGACCTTGGCTTTTCGGTAATGCTGAAATAGATTTCACTTTGCGAGATTTGTTTGTTAACGACACTAAGTTCCGCTTCAGCTATGATTATCAGTATGTCCACTGGTTTTATCTAACATGGGAAGGATATGGAGCTTTGGAAACAAAATCAAGAATTCCTACTCAGCATATTCACAGTGCGCGCTTCACATATTCATGGGCTAAGGAAAGATACAACGTATCACTTGAATGCAACAATATATTTGACAAAACAGTTTACGACAACTATATGCTCCAGAAACCTGGACGTTCGTTTTTCTGTAAGTTCAGAATATTCATAAACTAAATTATATTATAAATGAAAAAGTTACAATTATTAGCCTTTACGTTGGCTACAGCTTTGTGCGGTTCAATTTTCAGCAGCTGTTCTGAAGATGATCCTGTAATTGACAATCCGAACAAAGAAGAAACAGAAGAAACACATTTTGATATTTGGGTTGGAATCGGTGAAACTGGTGGTATGGGAAAGGAAACAACTCTTCTTGTAAAGGGTTTGACAAACCTTTCTGAGCAGACAACAATCGACTTCAAGAACGACGGAGCCGATGTTACTGCAGATATGGACCAGGAATCAATAATCAAAGGCAAGTATTATTATCAGGTTGCAAATTCTGCTGACAGATTCGTCAAATTCCAGATTGTTGGCAATGAGTTGAGAAGAGTTGCAGAGCAGCCTTTCGTAAAGAATACATATAAAGACCGCCGTTATACTCACGCTTGGATTGATGATAACACATTGGTTATTTTGGCTGCAAATGGTTCTGCCAACAAGATTCTGTGGACAAAACTTAATGCCGAAGATTTGAGAATCATTGAAGAAGGCGAACTTTCATTGGTTTGTCCTGAAGGTGACAAGTTCAGTACTTCTGGTCTTGCAAGATACAGAAAATCTGACAATAAAATCATTTATTTCTTCCAGCATAAGAATGAAGAAACAAACTTCTATGCAGCTTTCATAAATCCTTCTGATATGTCTGTTGAGAAAGAAGTGAAAGAAGACCGTGCGGACCAGATGGCAGGAACTGCTTATGGTGAGTTGTTGCAGAACAAGATGTTCTTTGATGAAAACGACAACTTGTATCTTGCTTGCAACAACAGAATACCAAACTCACCAAAGACTACTTATCAGTATGGCCGTCTTCTTCGTATAAACAATGGAGAAATGGATTTCGACAAATCATATCTGGGTTATAATTATGACCAGGGAAAACTTGTGACTGTTGATTATCTTGGCAACAACAAGGCTTTGCTTTATATTCAGGACCCTGTTCATTGCGGTTTGGGTGAAGATGCTTGGGGAAGTAATTACAACTGCTACTACGCCGTTCTTGACCTTACAACAGACCAGAAAACAGAAATCCAGGCAGACGGAAAGAACCTTCCTTTCTGTAGCGGAACGTTCTCTCAGCGTTCATATGTTACTACACAGCATGCTTATATTGGAGTTAATCCTGAAACTTCTGCTCCATGTGTCTATGTATATGATATCAATTCCGGAAAAGTTACAAAAGGAATTACTATCACTGAAGGTTATGATTTCAGCCGTTTGGTTTTGATTGATAATGATAAATAAAAAGGTTACGAGAAAACAAGTTGACAAGGGTTAAAGTTATATCAGCTTTTCCTTGTCAACTTGTATCTTGTCAACTCGTTACTAACAAGTTATTCTTTTATTTTCATTATCTGGTTTTCAAAATCATTTTTATCGCCTTTAGCCTTATTTCTGACTTTACTACGATAAATATATATAGTATTTATAGAATATCTTAAGAATCGCGCTATTTTATTACTGTCAGATATACCAAGTCTGATCAGAGCAAATATTCTTATTTCCGTACAAAGAAGTTCTCCTTTTTTAGGATAAATCTTTTCATCATCGTTCAGCAGATTGTTGAATTGCTCAACGAAATTAGGATAAAGCTTCAGGAATGTTTCGTCAAAGCTTTTATAGAACTTTTCTCTTTCTTCTTCGATGAACTGCTCAGACTTAATAGCCTTGAAAAGTTCATTGATTTTAGAGTTTATGGCAAGTTTGCTCAACGAACGCCTGTAATCCTCAAGCTTGTCCAAATACATCGTACACTGGTCCAGATAATAAGCCAGATATTGCTGCTTTACCTGGTTCAGTTGCGATAGTTCTTCGTTTGCCGCTGAAAGCTGAATATTAGCATTGCTAAGAGCTTTACGGGCATCAGCAAGTTTTCTATTTTGCTTTTTTACATACATGATTGAACTTCCAAGGAAAAGAATAAGTATTGTAATGCCCGTAAAAAGAGCTTTTTTAATAGTATTATTCCTGTATTCTTTAAGTCTGTATGCTCGGTCGATAATAGGATAAATGCTTGTAGTTTCTATTGTTCTTAATCTGGCATTACATATTACGGCATCGTTCATTGAACATGTCAGATAATTGTATGCTCTTACTATATCACCTTTTTCATACAGAATCAAGGCAAGTTTGGGAAGAGCCACATATTCTCTGATGGAAAGTTTTAGATCATAAATAGCAGACTGTATAAGATAATATAAATAGTTGTCATCATCTCCAAGTCTTTGGTATGCTTCAGCAACATTATAAGCCAACATACCTTTTAACCTTTTGTTTATAGTTGTATCGTTGAACTGTTTTTCAATTTCTTTCAGAGCTTCTTCATGTTTACCTTCTGTTCTTAATTTGTCTGCAAGCAAAAGAACATAAGATTTACATTTAGTCTGGTCGTAAATGTAAGTCATAGAGTCCTGAAATAATCTTGCTTGATCTCTGTACTGTTTCTTCTCATATTGGCTTAAGGAATAGTCGGACATATATCCGTAAATATTTCTTGATTGGACATAATAGTTAACAAGTTGAGGTGTTTGTGTAAGGCGCTCACGTTTTATAGCATTTAATGTTTCAACAGCCTCTTTATACATACCCATCATGCTCATAACTTTGGCTCTTTTAAGGAGAACGTCTTCTGTTGAGCCAATATTTGGATTCTTGTGTAAAAGATATTTTTGTTGATTCACGTAAAAAAGGGCAGAGTCCATTTGATATTTATTGAAAGCCTCAAACAAATCTCCATATATTTCATATTTCTCATAAATATTTTGTGTATTGCGTAGTTTTTCATGAAGATTGTCAATTTCTTCTTCTTTCATTTGATTGTATTTCCATTGCTTATTAAGCGTATTATCCAATTCCTTAAGACTGTTGTTTATTCTTGAGGAATTATCAGCTTTAATATTAAATATAAAGGAAATGATAGTTATTATGACTAAAACGGCTTTCATATGTATTTGTGCTTTTGTTCGCAAATTTAATTAATTTGAGTTTATTTGTAGGTTTTATATTCTATAAAAAAGCTTATATCATTTATATTTTTATTAATAATATTTTTTAGATATATGCTGATTATTAATATTTTATGTTTATTCAATCTTTATAGAATATTTATATAAAATGATGTAGTATTCCTTTTTCTATAATTTTACATTGAACATAAATAAATATCCAAAAAGATAAAGGGTATAAATGATATGTTTTCTGACATATCTTCATTGCTAATATGACGTTTTTCGTATTAATCTTTAGGTAAAAAGGTTTAGGTTATTTTTTCTTTTTCTAATTTACAGTTTTTCCTGATTTTTTCCATCCGTTTTTTTTAGATTTCACTATGTGAATATTATTTCTGTATAATGTAAAAGCTATTTCTTGATTTAGCTTTAATTTGTTGTATTCTTTCTTCTATAAATTATAAACTGTCTTTTATATATATATTTCATATACTATTAAAACAATTTGTCTTATATTTTTATATTCATAATTGTTGAATAAATATACTCATTTTATCTCTATTTTATCGCTTATTCGCGTATATATAGTTTATATTTTTTAGTATATTCGTTATATTTAATATATTGTTTATTAATGTTTTATTGTTTATATATATTTATATAGGATTTATAAGATAAATCATTATATTTTTATCTGTATATTTTTGCTTGTGAAATTTAATGAGCAAGAAAAGTAGTAAAAGTAAAAACACTATATTTTATACAGTATTATTTCTAATACCATGAAAAATATAAAGTATATAAAATAATTTAAGTTTCGGAAGATGCTTAACTTAAAAGTTAGCAAGGCGTAAGAGAAAAGTTAAGCTTGCGAAACTTAAGAATAGTAATTTTATATTTTCCCATATAGAAAAAGACGATAAAGGTTTTTGTAATTGATTTAGTGCTAACTGTAATTGTATCAATAAGTTGATATTTTAGTAGGTTAATTTTGTGTATGTTCTTCTTGTGAAAGAAGGGCATACATTTTTTTTATACATATACATAGTTTTGACAAAATGTAAGCATAACATATTAGCTATTATGTTTTTTCATTACCTTTATGGCAAAAAAGTAAAAATGGATAGAGTTTTTAAATCCAAAGTGGGACTTTGGTATCACTTGATTTTGTTTCTCATAGGTTTTTATGCTGTAAAATCCTTTGTAATGGGAGCTTCGGCTATCGTTATGGTTTCATCATTGCTGATATTGTTGGTTTGTATTCATATATTGCTTAATACATGGTATATGATAACAGCAGACGGCTATCTGGTGGTTCATTGCAGCTTTTTCCCGGAAAAGAAAATTGCCATTGAAGAAATAACTGCTTTGGAGCCGACAAGCACACCTGTTTCGAGTTATGCTTTGTCGCTCGACAGACTTGTAATATGGAAAGGTGAGAAACCGTGGATGGTTATTTCTCCAACCCGTAAATCAGAATTTATAAAGGTTTTGCAAAAGATTAATCCGGAAATAAAGATAATGGAGTAGTTAAGAAGTCAGGAAGTTTTTAAATTAAAAATTAAAAATTAATACTCAGTGTTTAATCCTTGTAAACTTGTCAACTCGTCAACTTGTTAACTTGTTAACTCGTCAACTCAAAACTTATTACCTTATAAACTTATAAACTCAAAATTATGAAATACGATGTAGCCATAATTGGAGGCGGACCTGCCGGTTATACAGCTGCAGAATTAGCGGCTAAGAATGGTTTGTCAACTGTTCTTTTCGAGAAGAATGCTCTTGGTGGTGTTTGTTTGAATGAAGGTTGTATTCCAACAAAAACACTTCTTTATTCTGCAAAGACATACGACAATATCAAACACGCGTCAAAATATGCGGTATCTGCAGAATCTCCTTCATTTGATTTACCGAAAATAATAGCCAGAAAAAACAAGGTTGTGAAAAAACTGACTGCCGGCATAAAGATGAAGATGAAAGAAAACGGCGTTGAAGTCGTTTCAGGTGTTGCTGAAATTCAGCGTCGTGATGATGACGGCAGAATTACTGTCCTTTGCGCCGAGAATGAATATCAGGCAGTGAATCTTCTTATTTGCACCGGTTCAGAAACAGCTATACCTCCAATACCCGGATTGAGCGAAACAGAATACTGGACTAGCCGTGAAGCATTGCAGGCTAAGGAACTTCCTTCATCATTGGTAATAATTGGCGGCGGTGTGATTGGTATGGAGTTCGCATCATTCTTCAACAGCATGGGTGTTGAAGTTCATGTTGTTGAAATGATTGATAAAATTCTTGGTCCGATGGACCGTGAGTTGTCGGAAATGCTTCAGGCGGAGTATGCAAAACGTGGCGTCAAGTTCTATCTGAATTATAAGGTGACAGCCGTAAACGGCACTGAAGTTTCAATAGAGAAAGACGGAGAAACAACAGTGTTGACAGGCGAAAAGATTCTGTTGAGCACCGGACGTCGCCCTGTGACAAAAGGTTTTGGCTTGGAAAATCTTTCATTGGAACCGTTCCGCAATGGTGTGAAAGTTAATGAATATATGCAGACATCACTTCCAAATGTTTATGCTTGTGGTGACATTACTGCTTTTTCATTGTTGGCACATACAGCAGTCAGCGAAGCTGAAGTTGCAATTGATCATATACTTGGAAAAGCTCGCAAGATGAGCTATAAAGCTATTCCTGGCGTTGTATATACTAATCCTGAGATTTCCGGAGTTGGCAAGACTGAAGAAGAACTTCAGGCAGAAGGCGTTCCTTATACTGTTAAGAAAGTTCCTATGGCATTTTCAGGACGTTTCGTTGCCGAGAATGAAATGGGAAATGGCGTTTGCAAATTAATCCTTTCGGAAGACGGAACTCTGATTGGTGCACACATGTTGGGAAATCCTTCTTCTGAGTTGATTGTAATTGCAGGAATTGCGATAGAAAAAGGAATGAAGGCAGAAGAAATCCGTTCTTTTGTATTCCCTCATCCTACAGTAGGAGAGATAATTAAGGAAGGACTTGTGTAATATAGAGACAAGTTGACGAGTTGACAAGCGAACAAGGAGATAAGGGTTATTTTCCTTATCAATCTGCTGCCTTGTCAACTCGTCAACTTTTTACTACTTTTGCACGTTACAATTCAAAACGAAATTAGTGTGGCAAAGATAGTTGAAACACCTTTAATGAAACAGTATTTTGACATCAAGGCAAAACATCCTGATGCAGTATTATTGTTTCGAGTAGGCGACTTTTATGAAATGTATGGCGACGATGCAGTTGTCGGCGCCGAGATTTTAGGTATTGTTCAGACAAAGAGGGCAAACGGTGTTGGCCAGTCTGTTGAAATGGCAGGATTCCCGCATCATGC
Source organism: uncultured Parabacteroides sp. (assembly GCA_949295065.1). Lineage (GTDB taxonomy): Bacteria > Bacteroidota > Bacteroidia > Bacteroidales > Tannerellaceae > Parabacteroides. The sequence continues at coordinate 66,564 of CASFJQ010000009.1, forward strand.
CTTGGATACATATTTGCCAAAACTGGTGAGAGCCGGAAAGCGTGTTGCGATATGCGACCAGCTGGAAGATCCTAAAATGACAAAGAAGCTGGTGAAGCGAGGTGTGACCGAACTTGTAACTCCCGGTGTTTCAATCAACGACAATATACTTAACCATAAGGAAAACAACTTCCTTGCGGCAATTCATTTCGAGAAAAACAATGGCGGTATTGCCTTGCTTGATATTTCAACAGGCGAATTTCTTACAGCAGAAGGAACACCGGACTATCTGGACAAACTTCTGAACAACTTTTCCCCTAAGGAAGTTCTTATTGAGAGAAACGAGAAGAAGCATTTTGAGGAATGTTTCGGACCTCGTTATTTCACATTCGAGCTTGACGACTGGGTTTTTACTTCCGAAACAGCTCACGAGCGACTTCTGAAGCATTTCGAAACCAAGAATCTCAAGGGTTTTGGTGTGCAGCATCTGAAACTAGGCATAATTGCTGCCGGTGCAATCCTGCATTATCTCGATATAACACAGCATACACACATACAGCATATTACATCTCTTTCACGCATCGAGGAAGACAGATATGTGAGATTGGATAAATTTACGGTCCGCAGTCTTGAGCTTGTATCGACGATGAATGAAGATGGAAAGAGCCTTCTCAACATTATCGACAAAACAATCTCTCCGATGGGTTCGCGTATGCTCCGCCGCTGGATTCTTTTCCCACTTAAGGATGTGAAGCCTATTCACGAGCGTCTGGATGTGGTAGATTACTTTTTCCGTAATCCGGAGATTAAAGACTTATTGGACTCACAGCTCGAGCAGATAGGAGATTTGGAGCGAATAATCTCAAAAGTTGCAGTTGGAAGAGTTTCTCCGCGTGAGGTTGTCCAGCTGAAAGTGGCTTTGTCTGCCTTGGAACCGGTCAAGGAAGCATGTATGAACAGCGGCGAACCGACTCTTTGCAGAATTGGCGAGCAGATAAACCTTTGCCAGCTTATACGTGACAGAATAGAGACGGAAATCAACAACGACCCGCCTTCACTCATAAATAAAGGCGGAGTGATAGCCAACGGTGTTAATCCCGAATTGGACGAACTCCGTTCAATTGCTTATTCCGGAAAAGACTATCTTCTCCGTGTTCAGCAGCGTGAGATTGAGCGAACAGGAATTCCAAGTCTGAAAATCGCATTCAACAACGTATTCGGATATTACATTGAAGTACGCAATACGCATAAGGACAAAGTTCCTCAGGACTGGATAAGAAAGCAGACACTGGTAAATGCCGAACGCTACATCACCGAAGAACTCAAGGAATATGAAGAGAAAATCCTTGGAGCCGAAGAGAAAATATTGTCTCTGGAATCACGTCTATTCAATGATTTGGTGCTTTGCCTCACAGAATATATTCCGCCAATACAGTGCAATGCAAACCTTGTTGGCCGTTTGGATTGTTTGCTGTCGTTTGCAAAGGTTGCTGAGGAAAACCGTTATATCCGTCCTGTAGTTGACGAATCAGATATAATTGATATCAAGGCTGGACGACATCCGGTTATTGAAAAGCAGTTGCCTCTCGGCGAGTCTTATATATCGAATGATGTATATCTTGACGAGGATAGCCAGCAGATAATAATAATCACCGGACCGAATATGGCAGGTAAGTCAGCTTTGCTCCGTCAGACAGCACTGATAACTCTTCTGGCGCAGATAGGTTGTTTTGTGCCTGCCGAAAGCGCCCGAATCGGAATAGTTGACAAAATATTTACCCGTGTCGGTGCTTCCGATAATATTTCCGTAGGCGAATCAACCTTTATGGTCGAGATGAACGAAGCCGCCGACATTCTGAATAATATGACATCGCGCAGCCTTGTTCTCTTTGACGAGCTCGGACGAGGAACCAGCACATACGACGGAATCTCAATTGCCTGGGCAATAGTTGAATATATACACGAACATCCGAATGCACATGCCAAAACTCTTTTTGCCACTCATTATCATGAATTGAATGAAATGGAACGCTCATTCAAGCGCATCAAGAATTATAACGTGTCGGTCAAGGAAGTAGGAAACAAGGTGATATTCCTTCGTAAACTTGTTCCGGGCGGAAGCGAGCACAGCTTTGGTATTCATGTGGCAAAAATGGCAGGTATGCCGAAAAGTATTGTTGGCAGAGCCGATGAAATATTGAAACAGTTGGAACGTGAAAACCGCCAGGAAGGAATTTCCGGCAAATCCGTGAAAACAGCATCTAAATCAACATCGAAAGACGGCGGATATCAGTTGAGTTTCTTCCAGCTCGATGATCCTGTTCTCAGCCAGATTCGTGACGAGATAATAAATATTGATGTCAATAATCTTACTCCGCTTGAAGCATTGAACAAGCTCAATGAGATAAAGAAAATAGTAAAAGGATAACAGTAAACAAGAGAACAAGTTGACAGGATATAATTCCCTTGTCAACTTGTTCCCTTGTTCCCTCGTCAACTTGCTTTAGCCGTTATTTTCTGAATATCCTCAATCGTGAAATTCCCCGTAATTCTTATAACCGTAAACTCATCAGGTTCGGAAACCAGCATCATAAGTTCCTCAATCAGCTCTCCTTTTTGCTTGGTGTAGAAGAAAACAGAGTCACCATCATCTTTTACCCTCATCAGCTCAGTATAAGAACCAGTTATTTTCTTGAAATCATTTTCCATTTCCTTTGCCGTCTCCATTTTCTCGCAGGATAAAATCTGCATGGAGTTTATCTTTTCGGACATATTCTTAAGATTCAAATCCTCAATATCCAGTGATGGAATCATCTTGAACATAGCCTTTGAGATATACACAGAAGTAACACCATCTTTTTCTCCGTATTTTTCAAATAATTTATCCTGAGCAATACAAACGGAAGAAATCATCAGGCATAAAGCCATCAAAATATATTTTATTCTCATTGTTGTTTATTTTTTGTGTCGTTAATACTGTTGAAAATATCATTTATTCTTTTGATTTGTCTGTCGGCAGAATTAGCCTTGTCCAGACCTTTGTTTAGCTTGGTGGAGATGAAACACAAAGCCCTTTCCGCAGTGGCAGCAGCATCCTGGGGATTTGTGTAAGTGTCGGCAATCATTACTTCCTGTCTGTCATTTCCATCAAATTGGATGAGAGCCAAACCCAACAGAAGAGAAGCCGCTATTCCGCCGGCCCAAAGCCACATACGTCCGATGGAAGTTTGTCTCTTATTGTTGTTTTCCAGATTGTCAATATACTGTTCCAGACGCATCGACAAGCCTTCGGGCAACTTTCCCTCATCTTCCATTGCCTTTTTTATCAAGTTGTCAATATCTTTCTCGTTCATGGTGCATATAATTTTTCAATTCTGTCTTTTATCTGTTTTCTGGCTCTCGACAGGAGAGTCCTTATATTGTTGTTACTTAATCCTGTAATTTCTTCTATCTCCTCATACGAACATTCTGCCATGCTGTGAAGCCGGACAACCTGTTTCTGATTTTCGGGCAACATATCGATTGCCTTTTTCACCTGTTTCAGTTTCTCCTTTTCTTCAAGCTCCTTTGCCGGCGAAACACTGCTTTGCAAATCAAAACAACTCTCAATTTCAACTTCCGTGCGGTTTGCCTGTGCGGAGCGGAGATAGTCCAGACATTTATGTTTCAGCACTGTTATGCAATATGCTTCCGGATTCTCTATGTTTTCCAGTTCGTCGCGCTGATTCCAAAGTTTGCAGTATGTTTCCTGAAGCAAATCTTCCGAATCTTCACGGCTGCCGGTCAGCGCAAATGCAATTCTGTACAGTTTAGGATGAAATGACAGGAATTTCTTTTTGAATTCCTCAGTTCTCATCTTTGTGTTCGTTGATTACTTTGTTTATATCTTCCGGTTTGATTTTACCTTTCAACCTCACTATAGCATTGTCATCTCCCGAAGTAAGGATAACCAATTCCTTGATATAATCCTTATCCATTTTTACAAGTATTCTTGTCCGTTCATCATCTTCATTGCTCGAAATCATGGTTTCATATTCCGGATCTTTCAGTTCCGAAACAGCTTTGCAAAACTCAGCTCCGATGTTTTCGCTGCAATCTTCAAGGTCGATAACTTCGATATTGTTCACGCCCATTGTTTCAGTAAACAAGGAAGCAAGGCCCATTGTCATCTTTCCGATATGAACGGAAGTAGTATTTTCTCTTTTCGCAAACTGTTTGAACAAATCGTCAACAGTATTCTGACCGTATGATAATTCGCTTATCGCAAGAAATGAAGCAATTATAATAAATAATTTTTTCATGACATCTAAATTTATTCCTGGTTATACGTTTTTTTGAAGTCTCGCCAACTTCTCAACTTCTCTTTTCTTTCTATAGCTATTTGAAAGTTTCATAATAATGACGAATCTGGTGAATGGTTTGTTACAAAATAAATGATGTTTTTTTTATATTTTCTTGCTTATTATTCTCTGAATGTTTTATGTTGTTGAAAATAAGTATATAATTGGAAATATATACTTGGGGTTAATAATATTATAATGTAAATTAGATGGTTCTAATGTTTAATTCTAAATAGAGAAAAGATTTAATAATTTATTCAACTTATATTTTGAAAATCAGTCCTATATACAATACTTCGGTAAATTTTTACCGATAAATTAAAACTAAACATAGAATCGGCATAATCCGGTTCAAAAATATATTCAAGAGATCATTGAAATACTGTC